>CAVWCJ010000006.1:0-300000 GCA_963753465.1 uncultured Chloroflexia bacterium | reverse complement strand
AGGGGAAAAACCCGCGTAGATTTGTGTTCACCTGGGGCGGATTATGAGAAGAAGACTTTCTTCGGCTGCCACTCGTTCGTGGCTTCGTCCAGTCCCATAATGGCGATTAACTCACCGGCCATGCTGACGCCCCGCACCAGTTCAGGCTTGGTCCCCTCGACAGCCTTGATCCGATGGCCATGTTTGACTTCCTCGACCTGATCCGGGTTGAGCTCCACGGCAGGCCAGTCAGCCAATGCTTCTGCGGCCGGGATTAAAAACTGGTACCAGTTCCCGGCGGTAAAGGCCTCCTGCAGCTTACGCAAAGGGACGGCATCCCGTAGGCTGAATCGGCCGGACTTGGTGCGGCGCAAGCCGACCAGGTAAGCACCACAACCCAGGGCGTTGCCCACATCGTTTGCCAGGGAGCGGACGTATGTGCCGGAGGAACAATGCACATCGATGACCACCTCCGGTGGGGCCCATTCGAGCACTTCCAGATGGTGGACCTGAATCTTGCGCGGCGCCAGGCTCACTTCTTCCCCCTCGCGGGCCATTTCGTAAGCCTTGCGCCCATGCACCTTGACGGCTGAGTAGGGTGGCGGGGTCTGCTCGATCTCGCCGATAAAGCGTGTGAGCACTTCCTCGAATTGGGCCTCAGTCACTTCCACCGGTGTGGTGGATTGGCGCGTAAAGCGGCCGTCGGCATCGTACGTGTCGGTCGTGCTGCCCAGGCGCAGGATGGCCTGGTAGCGCTTGTCGGAGGCAGAAACGAACTCGCTCAGCCTGACTGCCGGCCCGATCAGGATGACCAGCACGCCCGAGGCGCGCGGGTCGAGCGTGCCGGTATGCCCTGCCCGGCGAATACCGGTTCCGCGGCGGATGACCTCAACGACGTCGTGCGAGGTCATGCCAACTGGTTTGTCTACCACTAATATCCCGGAAATTGCGTTCTTGATATCTTGGCTTTCCATTCTGTAAATCCTCCATGCAATGAGAACCCGGTTGCTGTGATGTCGGTTTACCGGGATCGGTTCAAACTATTCTCGGTGGCTGCCAGGACTTCTTCCTGAACTTCGGCCAGGGTGCCATCTATTTCCGCACCCGAGGCCGCCTTATGGCCGCCGCCGTTGAACTGGAGGGCAACCTGGGCGACATCCACGTCCGGGTTCAGGCTCCGCCAGGAAACTTTGACTTTATCGTGACCCTGCTCGACGAACAAGACCACTGCCTTGGCATCCTCGATCGCCGAGACGACATTGATGAGATCGGCGTCATCGTTTCCGGTGTAACCGCTGGCTTTACGGTCAGCCAGGGTCAGGGTCGCCCAGATGAGTCCGTTGGAACGCTGCAGGCTGGCAAGACCGGCCCCCCAGTACTTGGCTGCTGGAAAAGTGCGCCGCACTAGGCTGCGAAAGTAAAGGGTGCTCATGTCTACCCCGAGTTCCAGCAGGTCGGCAGCCTGGCGCAGTACATCAGGTGTCATGTTCGAAGTGCGGAATCCAAGTGTGTCCGTCACAATGCCGGTGATGAGATTGGCTGCAATCGGTGGGGTCAGCTTCAAACCCCAGGTGGGCATATGCCGGGTTAATATCGAGGCGGTTGCTACTGCATCGGGTTCGACCAGGTTCAAGGTGCCGAAAGGCTCGGTGGTAATGTGGTGGTCAATCACGATATCCGGCTTCCGGTAGCCTTCCAGGGCATTCCCGGCCCGCTTCAGATCCGAGCAGTCCACAATGACGATCAGGTCGAACTCGCCGTCCGCTTTAGAGCGGACCTGCTCACTCCCGGGCAGATGGCGAAAACCGGCCGGGACACCGTCGGAGAGTACCATTTGGACCTCTTTGCCGGTGTCTTGCAAGGCCAATCCCAGGGCCAGGAGTGAGCCGATGGCATCCCCGTCCGGGCGGACATGGGAGACGATCAGGACGCGCCCCGCGGCCCGAATGCCTTCTTTAATCGCTGCCTGTAGGTCGCTCATTCTTCCGCAAATCGGCCAGCAGCCGTTCGATATGGTCTGCGTTTTCGGGGGTGGGATCCCAGTGGAAGCGCAGGCGCGGGAAGGATCTCAATTCGATGCGGGCGGCCAGTTCGTGGCGCAGGTAACCGCTGGCATGATCCAACCCGGTGAGAATTTCAGAGCTGCGGGCCGTCCCTTCCACGGCGGAGACGTAAATATCCGCGTAGGTCAGCTCCCGGTCGACCTTGGCATCCGTGATGAAAATATGCCGCAGGCGCGGGTCACTGATCTCCCGGATAAGCATCTCCGAGAGGTCCTGGCGGATACGGTCCGCTATGCGCTGGAGGCGTACTTTGGATGGCATAATGCTGTTTACTTACCCTGATTTATGAAAGCTGATTGACGACCGCCTTTTGTCTCCTCTTCCCCCATTTCCTGCTTCTTCTTTCAAAGAGGATGTGCGTTCGAAATAATTGTAAATCAAAAATCGTCAATCGTAAATCAATCTACAGCTGTCTTTTCTAACACGTAACACTCGATAAAGTCACCAATTTGGACATCATTGAAATTTTTCAGCCCGATGCCGCACTCGAAACCCTGGCGCATCTCACGCACATCTTCTTTCTCGTGCTTGAGCGAACTGCTTTCGCCTTCGTAGACGATGTCCTTACCGCGGTAGATACGAAGCTTTCCATTCCGGCGGACTTCGCCTTCTGTTACCCGGCAGCCGGCAATCTTCCCGCCTTTGGAGAGGTTGAACACGGCCAGCACGGTCGCCTTGCCGATCACTTTCTCGGTAAACTCCGGCCTGAGCATGCCTTTGAGAGCTTTTTCCACATCTTCGATCAACCGGTAGATGATGTCATACAGGCGGATCGAGACACCTTCTGCATCTGCCAGGCGGCGGGCGGATACATCAGCCTGGACGTTAAAACCAACGATGATGGCTTGTGAAGCTGACGCCAGGTTGACATCGTTTTCGCTGATGTTCCCGGTCTCGGCATACAGGATATTGATGGATATCTCACCCTTGCCCAGATTGTTAATCTCATTGACGATCGGTTCCAGTGAGCCCTGTACATCGGCCTTAAGCAGCAGGTTGAGCTCCTTGGCCTCGCCGGATTTGACCTTGGCAAAGAGCTCTTCCAGCGACATTTTCTTCTTGGCGGTCGCCTGCGACTTGGCGGCTTCCTGGTTCTCGAGGATGATCTGGCGGGCTTCCTTTTCCGAGGCGGCAACCCGGAACAGGTCACCGGCGGAGGGCAGCTCGTTAAGACCCATCACTGAGACCGGAAAGGACGGTCCTGCTTTCTGGACCTTGTGCCCGCGGAAGTCGAAAAGGGCGCGCAGGCGTCCGTAGGCATTTCCTGCCACCACGATATCCCCGGATTCGAGGGTTCCGTTCTGGACTAGGAGTGTGGCAACCGGTCCCTTGGTTTTATCAAGTTCGGCCTCGATGACCGTGCCGATGACCTTGCCTTTCTGGTTGGCACGGATGTCGGTGTTATCAGCGACCAGCAGGATGGCTTCCAGCAGGTCTTCAATGCCCATCTTCTGTTTGGCCGAGACGGGGACGATGATGGTGTTGCCGCCCCACTCATCGGGGACAAGATCGTTGTCGCCCAGCTGTTTCTTGACGTTGTCGGGGTTGGCGTTGGGCTTGTCGATCTTGTTCAATGCCACGATGATCGGCACGCGGGCGGCCTTGGCGTGTGCGATAGCTTCCTTGGTTTGCGGCATGACGCCGTCGTCAGCCGCGACCACCAGGACGACAATATCGGCACCCTGGGCACCCCGGGCGCGCATGGCTGTAAAAGCCGCATGACCGGGTGTATCCAGGAATGTGATCGAGCGCCCATTGTGCTCTACCTGGTAGGCCCCGATGTGCTGGGTGATGCCGCCAGCTTCCCCCGCGGCGACGTGGGCATCCCGGATGGAATCGAGCAGTGTGGTCTTGCCGTGGTCGACGTGGCCGAGGATGGTCACGACCGGTGGACGCGGGGTCAGGACGGCTTCTTCCTCACCTGCGATGATCTGGCGCCACATGGGCACCTGGCCGGTTTCCTTCACCTCGACGGCCTGCTGGCTCTCGAGGCTGGCCTCGAAACCCATTTCTGAAGCGATGATCGCCGCGGTATCAAAATCGACCATCTGGTTGATGTTGGCCATCACGCCGTTCTTCATCAGGTTTTTGATGATCTGGATCGGACTGGATTCGATTTTCTGCGCCAGATCACGCACGGTGATCGAGGCGGGAATTTCTATTTTCTTGTGCCCATTATCGCTCATTCGGCACCTCCTTCGTCTATGGTCCTGTGGTTCAAGGTTCGCTCCTCATGAGGAGCGCTGCGGGGTCTGGACCCTTGGGGCGACGCCTGAGCCTTGGGCGTTTCTTAGCTCATAAGGCCTTGCTCGCCTTTGCTCCCTTTGCCGGGTTCTTCCTCCAGCGTTTGCATGAACTGGCGCAGCCGGTTCACGTCCTCCTGCGTCAGGTCGACTTTCAACGCGTGGGGAAGCGGCCCCTTCAGGCCTTTCTCCCAGCAAGAGCGAGAGTTGTGCAGGTAAGCACCCCGTCCGGCCAGTTTGCCGGTCGGGTCGATTTGCACGCCCTCCGGCCGGCGCACCAGGCGGATCAGCGACCGCTTGGGCAGTACTGTATGACAGCCCACGCAGGTACGCTGGGGAATGTGCTTGGTTCGTTTTGCAGGTTTGCCAGACACCTTTTTTTTCAATCCGTCAGGGCGGACTACCTGGACAGGCAGGGCAGAGGACAGCTCAGTGCCTATTCCTCTGTCATGTCATCCAGGACAGTATCGTCGCCGCGCTTGTGTTTCTTTTTAACGATGGTCTTATCGAGATCTTCATCGAAGACGATCTCGACGACTTTCTTTTTCTTTTTCTTTTTCTTGCCCTGCTCGTCTTCTTCATCCTCCGGCGCAGCAATGGCCGGCTGGAGCATTTCCGGCTTCAGGGTAAAGATCTCTTCGAGCGGTTTCTGCTCGCTGACGGCTTCCGCGCCACCTGCTTCAGCCGCCTGTGGCTCTGCGACTGCTTCTGCTGTCGAGGGGACCGCTTCGGCTGTCGCTTCGACGGGTGCCGCCTCCGCGGCAGCTTCGGCTGGGACCTGGCTGGCGGTTTCAACGGGGAGAATTTCAGGAACGGGCTCGGGAGCAGGTTCCGGGAAGACGACATTTGCCAGGGCAGCTTCGATAGCCTGCATCGATTTGGGGCCGATGCCGGCCAGTCCCAGGACGCTGTCGGGATTGAGCTTCATGGCCATCATCATGTCGCCGACGGTGCGGTGCTCGGCCTCGGTCAGGATGGTGTAGATGTGCTCCGGAAGGCCCAGGGTCTCGATTGACATGTCGAAGGCCGCAGCCGGGATTCCAGCGCGGGCCGTAGCAACGCGCTCTTCTTCGGCGGCGGCTTCGGCTTTTTTCTGCTCCACCGTGCGCCGCTCGATGCGATCGACGAACTGGATCAGGCTCAGGTACTCTTCCGGAGTAAGCGGCCGGCCTTCCTCCTTTTTGATCAGGATGTCATGGATGGCCGGAATGTGCGGCTGTTCGATTTCTGCCAGGGCGGAGAGCGATGGATCGCTCTGCAGCTTGGCAATCGAGTCGGAAGCAGCTTCAGACAGAGACTTGATATCGATGCGCCAGCCGGTCAGCTTGGCAGCCAGGCGGGCATTCTGCCCATCACGGCCGATGGCCAGACTGAGCTGGTCCTCCTGGACGACGACGGTGGCGGTGTGATCGGTCTCGTTGAGATAAACACCGGTCACCTTGGCCGGGCTGATCGCCTTGGAGATGTACATCACCGGGTCGGGATTCCACTCGATGATGTCAATTTTCTCGTCGTGCAGCTCCTTGACAATGGCCTGGATGCGCACGCCTTTGATGCCGACGCACGCCCCGACCGGATCCACGTTGGGCTGGGTGGCGGAGACGGCTACCTTGGCGCGCTGTCCCGGCTCACGGGCAATGGCCCGGATTTCGACGATGCCGTGATAGATCTCGGGGACTTCGTTCTCCAGCAGGCGGCGCAGGAAGTTGCGGTGTGCCCTGGAGAGGACGATCTGCGGGCCGCGCGGGCTGTCCTTGACTTCCAGGATGATGGCCCGCGCCCGTTCGTGGACCTTAAATTTCTCGCCGGGGATCTTCTGGTTCGGAGGCATGATCCCTTCGGCCTTCATGTCCATGCCAACGGTAACGCCCTGGGTGGTGCTGACGGCCTGCACCACGCCGCTGACGATCTCACCGATCTGCTTCTCGTAGTAGTCAGACTGCATCTGGCGTTCAGCTTCGCGGATGCGCTGCTGGATCACCTGGCGGGCCGTCTGTGCGGCGACACGGCCGAAATCCTTGGGCGTGGATTCGACGACGGCCATATCGCCCAGGACTGCTTCGGGATTTACCTGACGGGCACTTTCGAGCAGGACCTCGGTGCGCTCGTCCTGTACGTCCTCCACCACTTCCTTCTCGGCAAAGATAGTCACTTTGCCGGTGTCCGGGTCGATCCTGGCTTCGATGTGCTGCGCATTGGAAGCATTGACCGCCCGCCGGTAGGCCGAAACCATGGCCGACTCAATGGCCGACAGGATGATCTCCTTGGGCAGTTGTTTTTCTTCCAGCACTTCATTGAACGCAAGGGCAAATTCGTTCTTCATATTCTTTAACCTGCTCCCCAGATAAGTTTCCTATTACATGCAGAAAAGTGGGGGTTGCCCACTTTTCGGTGAATGCAGTATTGGCTCGACGAACAGGACAAATTCTAGCACAGAAAGCGCTGCACTGCAAGGTCACTCGTTCTCGATGCTTCCCTTTTCTAATTGAGGATTCATAAAATAATTATGCTATAGATGAAATTTTGTCCTAAAAGTCGCGTCGACATCCGAAGCTATTATCGCGGTTTGTTCAATGTTGATTAACCTTCCAAACCTTCAAAGTCACAGTATACCGATCGTCAAAGACGCCAAGGTATAATATCCCGCATGCAGCAAGATGAACTCGAAAAAACTGCCCTGCGTGGAGCACCTTCCTATATATGGCGGGCGGGACAGGTCCGACGCCTGGCGATGATCCGGGAGGCCGCGGGTGAACGCCTGGGGGGCCGCATCCTGGAGAATGGCTGTGGGATCGGAATGTACGTAGAGCATCTGCAGCCCTTCGGGGGACGGGTGTTCGGGCTGGAGTTCGATTTTGCCCGCGCCCGCGAAGCACGGCAGCGTTCGGAGCTCACCGTCTGTGCGGAAGGTGAGGGCTTGCCGTTCCCGGCCGAGAATTTTGATTTGGTGCTCAGCCACGAAGTTCTGGAGCACGTGCGTGATGATCGCCTGGCAGTCGAGGAAACCATGCGTGCTTTGAAAGAGGGGGGGCGGCTGGTCCTATTCGTGCCCAATCGGGGGTACCCGTTTGAAACCCATGGGATCTACTGGCGGGGGAAATATCGTTTCGGCAATATCCCGCTGGTCAACTACCTGCCCCGTCGTTGGCGGGACCGCCTCGCCCCACATGTGCGCATCTACACGCGCCGCGATCTGGAAAAACTCTTCGCCGGCCTGCCTGTGAAATTCATCCAGCGGACGATCATTTTCGGCGCTTACGATAATTTGATCGTCCGTTTTGGGCCGGCAGGGAAAGTTTTACGGTCGATCCTGCAAACCCTTGAACGAACACCCCTGAAGGCGTTAGGATTATCCCATTTTTGGGTGGTTGAGAAATGCTGCCCATAGAGACGAGTTTCCCAACGCAATGGCATTCTCAAAGTGGCTGCAGTATATTTTTAGGATCCTCGGAGACAAGGGAGATTTCCCCTCCCGCAGCATAATGGGAGCGCAGGCGGTGCGCGAGTTCGATCGATATCCGAACGCATCCGCCTAGTTTCGCTTCTTTCAGGGTTTGGCGCCTTGTTTGACCGTTAGGAGCTGTCTTCAATATGGCCCGGTTAATCCTGTTCAACAAACCCTACCTGGTCCTCAGCCAGTTCACCGACCCTGAAGGCCGGCCCACGCTGGCGGATTACATCCCCTTCAAGGAGGTATATCCTGCCGGGCGGTTGGACTATGACTCGGAAGGGCTGGTGATCCTGACGGATTCTGGACCGCTGCAGTATTCGGTTACCGACCCTCATAACAAGCTCCCCAAGGTGTACTGGGTTCAGGTGGAAGGTGAACCGGATGAAGCAGCCGTGTCGATCCTGGCCGGGGGGGTCGTGCTGAAGGATGGCCCCACCTTGCCAGCGCAGGTCCGCCGCATGGACGAGCCTGCCCTCTGGCCGCGCAACCCTCCGATCCGCTTTCGTAAGGAGATCCCGACCAGCTGGCTGGAGCTGGCCATTTTCGAAGGGCGCAAGCGCCAGGTGCGGCGTATGACTGCCGCGGTCGGGTTCCCGACGCTGCGCCTGGTGCGCGTCTCGGTTGGAACGTGGAAGCTGGGCAGGTTGAAACCCGGGGAATGGCGGGAGTGGGAATAGCCGGGACGCACTGCTTCGCGGAAGACCCCCTAAGTTATAGGGGTTCCTTGAAGTTGTAAATCCCATCCTGGATCCCCCAGCGCTTCTTGCAGGCCGGGCAGGCCAGAGCGTCTTTTCCATCTGTGAGTGGGGCATGCCCGCACTCGGGGCATTTGAAGAATGACCCTGGCGCAGCTTGTGGCGTCTCTCCGACCGCCCGAAGACCCAGGAAGACACTCGGCGAGAACTGCGCCAGTCCTCCCGTCCACTGGAGGAGCGAGTCTAGGCCGACCAGGATGCCGGTTGGAACCAGTCTCTTCAGCGCCTCGATACGGAAGTACGATACGGCCAGCGTCCGATCGATGTGGAAACCCAACTCCCTGAGCCAGCCGCGTACGGCTTTTGGATGAAAATCGAAGTTAAGTTCCGCAAACTCGACCGGCTCCGGGGTGAACGGGCTCCATGCCTGGCGGCGCAGGAGGTAGCGGACCATGGCCTTCAGGTTGCGCTTGTTGGCATATTCCAGAATGAGAACCGCTCCTGGCTTCAGGGCAGAGCGCACCTGGCGCAGAGCCTTCGGCGCGTCCGCCATATGGTGCAGCGTGCGGATCATGGTGGCGGTATCGAACAGACCGTCCACGAAGGGCATGCAGTAAATGTCGGCTGCCACGTAGACGTAGCGCTCAGAGCAGCCCAGATGTTCCTGGGCCTGCTGGAGCTGTGTCCGCGAATAATCGAGCAGAACGACGCGCTCGAAGCCGTTGTAGCGCAGGGTATTCCGCCCCGCACCGGCACCCAGTTCCAGCAGCAAGCTGCCGCTCTTCGGCAGCAGCCGCTTCAGGGCGATGGCTTCGCTGCGGTCCTCATATTGCCGGGTGCCGCGTCCCCAAAACGAGTTCTGGTATGGCGAGCCCTCGTAATCGCAGATGGGGGGTCGATCGTCCATCAATGGTCGGTGTCCGCCGGATAACCGCGGCCGACGCCGCGATAGGTGAAGCCCAGGGCGCGCATCTCAGCCGGGTTATAGATGTTGCGACCGTCATAGATGACAGGCTTTTTTAGCAGTTGCTTGACCTTCTCCAGGTCGAGCTGTTTGAATTCATTCCATGGGGTGACAACGATCAGCGCGTCGCAGCCCTTGACCATCTCGTAAGGATCGTCGAACATCTCAACCGCGGGAAGGATCTCTCTGGCATTTTCCATGGCTACCGGGTCATAGGCGCGCACGGATGCGCCCGAGGCAGTCAGTTCCTGGGCAATGTCAATCGACGGTGCATCGCGCATGTCATCGGTATTTCCCTTGAAGGCCAATCCGAGCAGGCCGATCGTCTTCCCTTTCAGCCCGTTGACCATCGACTCCGTATCCCGTACGGCCATCTTGCGCCGATCGTAATTGACATCGATGACCGTGTTCAACAGCTTCAGCTCGAGGCGCTTCTCCTCGGCCATGAAGGCAAGCGCCTTGACGTCCTTGGGAAAACACGATCCGCCCCAACCGAGGCCGGCGTCTAAAAAATAGCGGCCGATGCGTGCATCGTACCCCATTCCTGCTGCGACCTCCTTGACATCCGCCCCGAGGGCTTCGCAGATGTTGGCGATCTCGTTGATGAAGGAAATCTTGGTGGCCAGGAAGGCATTGGAGGCATACTTGATCATTTCGGCGGTCCGCAGGTCGGTGATGACAATCGGGGCGCGTAATGGCAGATGCAGTTGAGCAACCTTCTCGGCGGCCTCACGGTCGAGGGAGCCAAGCACGTTCCGGTGGGGTTGCATGAAGTCGGCAATGGCCGAACCCTCGCTCAGGAATTCCGGACAGGAAACCACCGAGAATTGAATCGGTTTGCGCTGGTGTTTTTTTATGATGTCCGCCACCCAGTCGCCGGTCCCGACCGGCACGGTGGATTTATTGATGATGATCAGCGGCTCAGTCATGTTTTCGGCAATGGATTTAGCCGCCGCAGCGACGTATTGCAGATCTGCTTCGCCGTTGACCCCGGAGGGAGTGCCGACCGCGATGAAGGCGAACTCGGTTCCCTTGACCGCTTCTGCATAGGAAGTCGTGAACGTCAGCCGTCCTGCCTTGACGTTGCGCCTGACCAGCTCTTCCAGACCCGGCTCATAGATGGGCATGACACCCTTCTTCAGACCCTCGATGCGTTTTTCGTTCACGTCCAGGGCGATGACACGGTTGCCCAGGTCGGCAAAGCAGGCCGCAGTGACCAGGCCGACATAGCCTACGCCGATGACGCATATCTGTTTCATGGCTGCCTCACTTGTTCAGTTTTTATCAGCCCCCCGCACCTGCTCGGTAAATACCGGAATCCGCGGGTGCCAGGCCGGCTGCATGGGATGGGGAGATCATTGCGCGGTATCAAAATCCTGTGCAAATATACCAGAAAAACGATTGCGGGGCAGAGTTCGGGTCTGCCCCGCTTTAGTAAAAATTGCTTCCTCAATCTGGCTGAGGGCGCGGATCATCCGGCCGGCGTGAAGGTGGGATAAGGGGTCGGAGGCACAGGGACGACCGGCGGTTTTTGATCGTCGTCCCGGGTCAGGAAGCTGGCGTTAACCCAATTGTCCACTCCCGAAAAGTCAGCCTGCCCGGTGGTGATACGTAGCCAGGTGCCGTCTGCATTGCTCCCATCGAAGTAAAGACATTCCGCCAGGCTAAGCGCGGCGTGGGAAAGAGCGTATTCCATGCCTGGCCCGGAGCGGACGTTGACGCTGCCCACAGTGACACAGAATTCAAGCCCGTTGATCTGTTCGGTCGGGGTCAGCGTGGCGGTCTGGGTGAAAGTGGATGTGAATGTGTACGTCGGGCTTGGAGTGATCGTTGGCGAGGCTGTCGCGGAGGGGGAGAGCGAGGCTGTCTGGGAGAAGGTCGGCGCGAATTGGGTCAGGTACGCTTCGGTTTCGCGCGCGTGCCGGAGATCATCCGCAACCGATAAAGAATGAGATACCAGGAGGGTCACAAGGCCGCCCACAACGGGAATCAGCAGACCGATCAACCATTTCGCTGTCGATGAGATTGTCCCTGCTTTCCGAGCGCCTTTTGGCATAAATCACCCCAAGTCTGCTTTTTTCTTGGTCTGCAGGGCTTGGTCGATTTTCGCCGGGAAGGTTTTGATGTCAATGGGTTTGGCGATAAAACCATTAAAACCTGCTTCGAGGGCGCGCATCCGGTCACCC
This sequence comes from uncultured Chloroflexia bacterium, assembly GCA_963753465.1. Classification (GTDB taxonomy): domain Bacteria; phylum Chloroflexota; class Anaerolineae; order Anaerolineales; family Villigracilaceae; genus UBA877. The sequence continues at coordinate 288,419 of CAVWCJ010000006.1, read as the reverse complement.
GGCAGGGTATGGGCGGTCAAGGCCAGCAGGGGAATGTCAGCCGTTTGCGGATCATCTTTAAGCTGGCGTGCGGCTGTCCAGCCGTCCATTTCCGGCAGGGAAAGATCCATCAAGACCAGGTCGGGCAGTTCCTTGCGGGCTGATTTGATGCCCTGGACTCCATTGTGAGCCCCTATTACCTGATACCCACCCTGTTCGAGCAGGAAGCGCACCAGTTCGAAATTATCCGGATTGTCTTCGACCAGCAGGACACGGTACGCGCACATATTGCCTCCATGTGTCTCCACTATACACAAACTGACTGTTTTCGTCAAATGTATTTCGATGACAACTTTGTGGTATATTGCTCGGGATGCGCCTTCTCTTCGTTGCCGACGGCCGCTCCCCGATCACGCTCAACTGGCTCCGCTTTTGGTGCGAGCGTGGGGATGAAGTTACCCTGGTTTCGACATTTCCGTGCTCCCCCGAACTGTCCTTGAGCGGTCTGGAGATCATTCCGGTCGCTTTCAGCGGGGCTGCGCGTCCCTCCCAGGCTGGCCATCCAGGCTTCCTGGGCAGTGCGAGGACGGTGCGCCTGCGGGGGACAATCCGGCAGTGGTTCGGCCCGCTGACAATCCGCAGCTCCGCCAGCCGGCTGCGCGCCGTCATCGAGCGGGTGAGACCTGATCTCATCCATGCCATGCGCATCCCATTTGAAGGCATGCTTTCTGCGGATGCCGCAGGGTCGGTGCCCCTGCTTGTCTCGGTATGGGGCAATGACTTTACCCTGCACGCGCCGTCCACACCGCTGATGCACCATTACACCACCTGGACCCTGCAGGTTGCCGCTGCCGTCCACGCCGATTGCTGGCGGGATCTCCGCCTGGCGCGGCATTGGGGCTTCGCCGGGAATAAACCAACCCTGGTCGTGCCTGGCAACGGCGGGGTCCGAACCGATGTCTTTTACCCGCCCAAGGAGCCGCCTGCTCGACCGGTGGTAGTCAACGCCCGCGGCTTTCGTGCCTACGTCCGCAATGACACTTTCTTCCAGGCCATCCCCCTGGTGCTCCGGCAGCATCCAGATGCATTTTTTCGGTGCGCCGCTATGGCGGGTCAGGCTGAAGCACTGCACTGGGTGGATCATTTAAAGATCTGGAATGCTGTGGAACTGCTTCCCCCACTGCCGCATCTTGAAATGGCGGAAGTCTTCCGGTCAGCACAAGTGGCTGTCTCGCCCAGCACCCACGACGGCACCCCGAATTCACTGCTCGAGGCAATGGCCTGCGGCTGTTTCCCGGCGGCAGGCGACCTGGAATCCATCCGTGAGTGGATCACCCCGGGTGCCAACGGCCTGCTATTCGACCCGGCTGATCCTCATTCGCTGGCGGAGGCGATCCTCTCCGCACTGGAAAAACCCGACCTGCGCGCTAGTGCGTTAAAAGAAAACGCCTCCCTCATTGCTGTACGTGCTGAATACCAGCACTGCATGGCAATGGTGGAAGCGTTTTATGGAAAGCTTAGATAATTTTGTTGTGGCAGGGGCTCGCGCCACGCTTCGATCAAGCCTTGGGGGCGCGCAGATTTTCCAGCCGTTCTTGCAGTTCAATGCGTTTGGTATTTGCAGCCTGGCGCATCTCGACGGATACGTTTTCGGCCCGGTCGCGGATTTGAGCGCGCAGTTCGCTCCCTGAAGCTGGTGCGAGCAATATTCCCAGCGTCCCGCCGACCAACCCGCCAAGTAGAACTCCGATGAAGAAACTCATTGTGCGACGCATAAATTGCCTCCTGGGTGTAATCATATTGGTCGATCGTTAAACCTATTATAGGACAGAATACCGACAGGTGGAAGATTGCCTTGGTACTACTATTGTGGAATAATAGGCAGAACCGCGTGTATCCCGTGCCCGTTGGAACGCGACGGTGAATGATATTCTCTACCACATCCTTTCTCCCACCTCCCCCCTTTAGGGAGTTATACAGGGGAGAGAGGAATGGCTCGTCCGGAACCCGGACCGGCCCCTACCATGATCGGAGGGTACCTTGGTCACATTTTCTCCTGATGGTTCAAAGTCAAATGAAGGTAAAAAAATCACCCCGCAGACCTTTCAGCAAAAGAAGAAGCGTGGCGAGCCGATCACCATGTTGACGGCCTATGATTACCCCACCGCCCTGGCTCTGGATCAGGCCGGGATCGACGCCATCCTGGTCGGCGATTCGCTGGGCATGGTGGTGCTGGGTTATCCAAATACGCTTCCTGTCACTATGGAAGATATGCTGTCCGCCTGCCGTGCGGTGTCCCGCGCGGCCAGAACTGCGCTGCTGATCGGTGACTTGCCGTTCATGTCCTACCAGGCTTCAGTCGAAGAGGCGATCCGGAATGCGGGGCGTCTGCTCCAGGAAGGGGGCATGGAGGCGGTCAAGCTGGAGGGTGGAGGGGAGCGGGCCGCAACCGTGCGCGCGATTGTCGGTGCCGGTATCCCCGTGATGGGACACCTGGGCCTGACGCCGCAGTCGATCAATCTGCTTGGAGGCTTCCGTCCGCAGGGGCGCAGCGCTGAGACGGCGGAGCGCCTGCTGCAGGACGCCCTGCTTCTGGAGGAGGCCGGTTGTTTCAGCCTCGTGCTCGAATCTATTCCAGGGCGGCTAGCTGAGGAGGTCAGCAGGAAATTGACGATTCCCACCATTGGCATCGGCGCCGGCGCCTTATGCGACGGCCAGGTGCTGGTCGTGCATGACCTGCTCGGTCTGTTCGACCGCTTCACGCCTAAGTTCGTCAAGAAGTACGCAGACCTGCATGGCGAGATGCAGCGCGCTTTCAGCGGGTATATCGCGGATGTGAGCGCGCGCCGCTTCCCGGCCGCCGAACACACGGTGGAGATGCCGGAAGAAGAATGGGAGAAATTCAGCAGGGTGCCGAACCGCAAAGGTGCGAAGACCTCAAGGAATGCATGAAATCATTGCAAGAAGCACTCATTGTTGGTACGGGCGCCATGGCGACTTTGTTCGCCGCCCGGCTTGCCTCTGCCGGGGTGAGCGTTACCCTGCTGGGCAGTTGGAGGGAAGGCCTGGCAGCACTGCGCACGCGCGGAGCGCAGCTGGAGGGCGGTGGGGTTTTCCCGGTCCACGTGGCGGATGACCCGGCCGAGTGCCGCGGGGCGAAGGCCGCTCTGGTATTGGTCAAGGCCTGGCAGACCGAACGCGCTGCAGCCCAGCTGGAATGCTGCCTGGCGCAGGATGGACTGGCGCTGACGCTCCAGAACGGCATCGGCAACCGCGAGATACTTGTCCAATACCTCGGTGCGGAGCGTGTCGGTTTGGGAGTGACCACGCTCGGCGCTGCTCTTCTGCAGCCAGGTCTGGTCCGCCCCGGGGGCGAGGGGAGCATCTCGCTGGAGAAACGCCCCCATGTACGCTCCTGGGAAGCCCTTTTGCACCGCGCCGGGTTTGCAGTCGAATCTGTCGAGGATGCGACCTCGCTGGTCTGGGGAAAGCTGGTCGTCAACGCAGCAATCAACCCGCTGACTGCGCTCTTACGTCTCCCGAATGGAGAGCTGCTCAGGCGACCCCCCGCGCATGACCTGATGGTGGAACTGGCCCGTGAGACTGCCGCGGTTGCACTTTCCCTTGGGATTGTGCTTCCGTTCGCGGATCCGGCGCGGGCGGCTGAAGAGGTGGCCCGCCGCACCGGGAAAAATCAGTCCTCGATGCTGCAGGATATCCTGCGCAATGCCCCGACTGAGATTGAGGCTATCAACGGTGCAGTAATTCATCTTGGAGAACAGGCAGGAATCCCCACACCCTTTAACCGGATGATGTTTTTTCTCGTCAAGTCCCTTACAAAAAAGCAACCCTTCTGATCCATTTATCGGCATCCGGTGGTGGTATATTTGAACTCAGGCTTCAAGGGAATTGTTTCCATGACATGCCTTTTGCAGGATGAAGCAAGACCCCGACCCGCTGCTTCGCGACACTGCCTTTCCTGCCCGATGGTAAAAGCGAGGTGTTGGACGGTAGGCTCCGGGTAGATAAAGGGAATCCCTGATTTGGAGGGTTCTGGTGCGTAAGGCGTTGTTTGGACTGGTTTTACTCATCCTTGTGTTTGCTGCCATTCCAGCGCTGGCCCAGGTGCAGGCACACTTCGCCGCGGTAAATGTCGACATCTGGCCGGAGTATGACCGCCCGGCCGTCCTGGTTATTACGTATATCGATCTGCCACCTCAGACCACCCTGCCTGCCCACCTGACACTGCGCATCCCATCCCAGGCAAGTGTGTGGGCGGTTGCCTATGTCCCTCCGGCGGGTGGGCCGGTCAATGCCCTCTATGCTCTTCACCAGCTGGGGAATTGGTCTGTGCTGACCATCACCGCGAACTCCCTCAAGGTTCAGGTCGAGTATTACGACCTGTTGATGAAGAAGGGCACCTACCGCCACATCATGTATCAATGGCCTGGCGATGCCGCCGTGGATGCATTCACGGTGAACTTTCTGCAGCCGGTGGGCGCATTGGACCTGGTGCTCGTGCCCCCCATGGCAACAAGCAGCATGACGAGTCAGGGGCTGACCAATTACCAGACTGACACGTTTCGCCTGGACGAAGGCCAAACTTTCAGCCTGAGCGCAGATTACCAGAAGCAGACCGAAGATTTGAGTGTCTCGGGGATGCCGGTGGAGCCGGCCCAATCGACCACCCAGAATCCTTCGAGCAGCATATGGGCAGGCGGTCTGGTTTATGTCACCATCGGAAGTGTCGCCGGGTTGCTGCTTATCTTTGTCATGATTGGTCTGGTTCGGATGCGAAGGGATCGGAGACAGTCTGCCCTGCTCTCACACCATTCCAGGGATGAACAGGACGGTCAGGCCTCGGTTGGCGTATTGTACTGCAACCAGTGTGGAAAGCGCGCTCAGCCTGAGGATATTTTCTGCCGCTCCTGCGGTACTCATCTGCGGAAAGAAGTCTAAAGGACTGCTCTAAGCCAGAATTAACCTGATTATGCTAAATTTTCAATGAAGTTCCGGAGGTCCATATCCAATGAAAGCATCTTCTCAGGGTTTTAGGGGTCGGGTGAAGTTCCTAATCGGGGGAGGGGTGATTCTTGCCGCAGTTGTGTTCCTCATTGTCTCTTCAACCAACGCCAATGCCGAATACTTTATGACGATCGACGAACTGCGGGCAAAAGGCCAGGCTGCTGTTGGACAGAATCTGCGTATTTCCGGTGCGGTCGACGGCCAGACGATCCAGTACGACCCCAAAAAGCTGACCCTGACATTTCAAGTGGCCCAGGTCCCGGGTGACAACGCCACGGTCAATGCCGAGGGAGGGCTGGCAGCCGTGCTGCATACGGCGGTCACCGACCCGACCCGGGCGCGGCTCAACGTGGTCTACCACGGTCCAAAGCCGGACTTGCTGCGTAATGAAGCACAGGCGATCATGACCGGGCACCTCGGTCCGGATGGGATATTCTATGTCGACGAGCTTCTGCTGAAATGCCCGACCAAGTACCAAAACGCCGTACCCAGCCAGGTCGTGAATGGGAATTAGTTCGTCCTCACCCATCCACCCCCTCTCATAAGGAGAGAGGGTGAAAAAATGGTAGGAACTTGAATGGTTGCTAATTTTGGTTTCGGGATTGTTGTCTTGACTTTTCTGCTGGCGCTGTTCAGCGCCGGGGCGGCACTCTATGGATATTTTGGAAAGGCGGCTGGCTGGGTAGAAAGCGCCCGGCGGGCCATGTTGTTGACCTTTCCTCTGGTCACCCTGGCGGCCCTGTCCTTGATCTATCTGCTCGTCAGCGGACATTTTGAGCTGCAGTATGTTTATGCGGTCACCAGCCGGGAGATGCCGCTGTATCTCAAAATAACCGCCTTGTGGGGCGGACAGGCGGGGTCACTGCTCTTTTGGTCATGGCTGATGTCGGCGTTCGCCTCCGTGGTCATGCTGCGTAAGTGGGATCGCGACCGCGAGTTCCTGCCGTGGGTGGCGGTTGTCCTGGCACTCACGCTGGCATTTTTTCTCTCCTTGACCCTATTTTACGAAAATCCCTTCGCCCGCTGGTGGCAGACGTCCTCTGGTGTGGTGGCGGCTATGTTCCAACCGGCCGGGGCCCAGCCCTTGGTCCCCTCCGATGGCCAGGGGTTGAACCCGCTGCTTCGCCACCCGGGTATGATTATCCATCCGCCGATGCTTTATCTCGGATTCGTTTCATTTGTTATCCCGTTCGCCTTCGCCATCGCGGCGCTGGCCACGGGCCGCAGCGATGACCGCTGGATCCGCATCACCCGCCGCTGGACGCTTGTGGCCTGGCTGTTTCTTTCCTGCGGATTGGTGCTGGGCATGCGCTGGGCGTACGATGTGCTCGGCTGGGGCGGTTTCTGGGGCTGGGATCCGGTTGAAGTGGCCGCCCTGATGCCCTGGCTGGTTGGAACTGCCTTCCTGCATTCGGTCATGATCCAGGAAAAGCGCGGTATGTTCAAGCATTGGACGATGTTCCTGATCATCTTGACCTACCTCCAGGTGATCCTGGGTACATTCCTGACCCGCACCGGCCTTCTTTCTTCCGTGCATGCTTTTGCCGAGAGTTCCATCGGTTGGCCGTATTTCATTTTTACCAGTCTCATGGCGATCGGCTCTATCGGGTTGTTGATCTATCGCTGGGGCGAGATGAAATCGGACGTCGAAATGAACTCCCTGCTTTCGCGCGAGGCGCTCTTCCTGCTGAACAACTTTCTTTTCCTGATCCTGGATGTGGTTTGCATCATCGGAGTGTATTTCCCTATCTTTTCGGAGTTTCTAACGGGCCAAACAGTGACCGTTGGACCGGCCTGGTATGACCAGGTGACCGGGCCGCTGTGGGCCAGCCTGCTGCTGCTGATGGCAATCGCCCCCCTGTCGGCCTGGGGCCACTCAACGGCAAAGACCCTGGGCCGTGGATTGTGGAAGCCGGCAATCGCGGCTGGCATTGCCGTCGTGGCGGTCTATTTCAGCGGCATTCACCAGGCGTTCGCATTGCTCGGTTTCAGCCTTGTTGCACTGGTCCTGACGGTCACCCTGTATGAATTCTGGCGGGGAGCCTTGGCCCGCGTCCGGACCCAGGGTGAAAATTTCTTCACCGCCCTGTGGCGGCTGGCTTCCCGCAACCGCCGCCGCTACGGCGGGTATGTCATCCATATCAGCATGGTGCTGATGGCAGTCGGTATCATCGGTGTATTTTTCTTCCAGACCCAGACCCAGCAGACCGTCCCGTTGGGAGGCAGCCTGAGCCTGGGGAATTACACCATCAAGTACGACTCGATTGCCGTGTTCACTCTCCCGGATCAACGCCAGGTGACCCGCGCCGTGATCAGCGTGTATGAAAATGGCACTTTCGCCGGCAACCTCTATCCACGCATCGATTATTACCCGGACGCCCAGCAGACCATGAAAATCCCCGGCCAGCGCAGCACTCTGGCGGACGATCTGTATATCGACCTGGTGGACTGGCAGCCCATCGCCACACAGGATGCGACCTTCCTGGTTTTCCATAACCCCTTGATCAACTGGATGTGGCTGGGAGCTCTTCTTTTCATCTTCGGCATCCTGGTGGCTGCCTGGCCGGACAGGGACCCGGAAGCCTCCCCCGTGCCGGTGAGAGCCGTGGTCAAGACCACCTCGGCAGCCTGATGACACACAATTTACGATTGGGAATTCATTTTTAATGAAACGCTTGCTTTGGATCCCTGGAATCGCGTTGGTGCTGGCGGTTTTTTGGACCGGGGTTGCCTTGGCACAGCAGCCGACCCCCTCGGACGATGAGGTCAATGCCATCGCCCACCAGCTCTATTGCCCGGTGTGCCAGGACGTTCCCCTGGATGTCTGCCCGACCGAGGCTTGTCGTCAGTGGCGCGAGCTGATCCGCCAGATGCTCTCCTCGGGGAAGTCCCCGGATGCCATACGGCAGTACTTCGTGGACAATTTCGGATGGCGCGTGCTCCCGGAGCCTCCAGCGGAAGGAATCAATTGGCTGATCTATGTGCTCCCGCCGGCCGCGTTCCTCGCTGGAGCCTTTTTACTCTTTCTGGCATTCCGGACCTGGCGGCAGGCGGCAGAAGCGGCCCCTGGAGCCTCTCCCTCAGCGGACTCCTCAGCTTCGGCAGCCGCGGAGAGTGAATATGTCACCCGCCTGGAAGAGGAACTGCGCAAACGCCGATAACAAAGGAATAGCTTTATGTCCGAAAACCCAGAACCCGCTCCAATTCCGCGGCGGCGAGGTGTACCGCTGTGGGCCCAAATTTTCATATGGGCTGGATTGCTTGGCTTACTCGCCCTGATTGGGATCGGGGTGGCCCGGAGTCAGCATCCGATCATGACCGTCGGTTCTGCGGTGCCCAATTTTTCCCTGACGTTTTACAATGCCTATGAATATGCCGACGTGCCCTCGGTCAAGCTGGCGGACCTGCACGGCAAGGTCGTCCTGGTCAATTTCTGGGCTTCTTGGTGTGTGCCTTGCGAAACCGAAGCTGCCTATCTGCAGACGGCCTGGCAAGCCTACCAACCTTCCGGGAGGGTGGTTTTCCTGGGAGTGGATTATGTCGACACCCCGGCCGAGGCCCTGGCATACCTCAAGAAATTCAACATCTCGTACCCGACCGGCCCGGATCTGCAGACGGACATCTCGCATCTGTTCAACCGTGATCCGGGCGTACCCGAAACGTACGTCATTGATCAACACGGGCGCCTGCGTTTCATTGAGATTGGCCCGTTCCAGTCTCTGGCTGATATCCAGGCGGTCATCGATCCTCTGCTGGCCGAAAAATAACCCATGGATTTGAGCGCGATCTTCCTCCTGCTGGCAGTTCTCCTTGTGGTCATATTATATGTGACGCAGCCGCTCGCCGCACGGCAGCACCGCAACTCAGAGAGTGAGCCAGGACTTTCGGCTTTGCTGGCCGAGCGCGAACGCCTGCTGAATGCGCTGCAGGAGCTGGATTTCGATTACGCACTGGGCAAAATCCCCACTGGGGATTATCCATCCCAGCGGACAGCCCTGGTACAGCGCGGTGCGGATATCCTGCGTAGAATGGATGCTTTCTCCCAGGGCCTGTCTTCCAATGGGCAGCAGGCAGCTGCGGAGGACGGCCTCGAAGCACGGATCGCGGCACGGCGTGGGGCGAAAATGCAGGGTTCTGCTGCCTCCAATATTTCGGATGAGCAGCTGGAGGACCGGATCGCCCGGCGCCGCGCTGCTCATAAGGAAAAAATCGCCGGCTTCTGCCCACGCTGTGGAAAACCTGTCGTCCGAACGGATGTTTTTTGCTCAGGGTGCGGCCATCGAGTGAAATAGGCGGGCTGCACTGCCCTGCCGGGCCGCAGCGCCTGGAGGGAACCTCTTGTTCTGGTTGAGGTGGGTGGACCTCTCATACCGCCTGCCCTGGGAGCCGAAGACCTCATCATGAAATATCGCCTGACTGCCTTTGCTATCCTGCTCGCGGTCATCCTGGCTGGGTGCAATTTTTCCCTGGCGGAGGATATCACCCCCCCGCCGGATTATCAGTCTCCGACCCCGCAGCCGACGCTCGGCCCGTTGTACCCGTCCGAGGCACCTTCCCCAGCGCGCGGGGCGGGCATTTATCTTCAGGAATGCCAGTCCTGTCACGGAGACAACGGCCTCGGCAATGGCCCAATGGCACAGCAAATGCCGGTCGCAGTACCGGCGATCGGCTTGCGCGACATCTCCAGCCAGTTTTCCCCATCGGACTGGTATGCGGTTATTTCCCAGGGCAGCCTGGACCGCGGCATGCCGCCCTTTATGAATCTCTCCCCGCAGCAGCGCTGGGATGTACTTGCCTACGTTACCATGTTGAGCACGACCAGCGCTGAAGTCCAGCGGGGTGCGGCGCTCTACGCCAGTCAGTGCGCCAGCTGTCATGGCACCGGGGGAGGTGGGGACGGCCCGCAGGCGGCCTCATTCAGCCCTGCCCCGACGAATTTTACCAATGTCCAGATCATGGCCAAGCAGAGCACAAGCGGACTGTACCGTTCGATCGCCGAGGGCGTCTCTCCGGGGATGGCCGCTTTTGGCAATCGATTGAGTCAGGATGACATCTGGGCGCTGACTGCCTACCTGCGGTCGCTGACCTTCGACCTCTCCACCCCCACCGCGACTCCCTCGCCTGCCACGACATCCACGCCCGCAGGCGAGACCAGCACCCCTGCAATCACCCAGGTTCCCTTACCCGGCACCACTACTCCTGAAACCGGCAGCTTTACAGTGACGAGCGTTCCCGGTCTCCCTTCCGGCACGGTGAGCGGAAAAGTCGCCTCCGGTTCCGGCGCGGCGCTCCCCTCCGGGCTGACAGTCACCCTGCGCGGCTTCGACCCGGGTCCGAGCGGAGCTTCGCCGACAGAAGTCGTGACGTTCGGGGAGCCCCTTGCGGCAGACGGCGCGTTCCAGTTCGGAAACGTTCCCATGCCCCCGGGGCGCATGTTCCTGTCACAGGTGGAGTACGACGGCGTCCCCTTCCAGTCGGGTACCGTCACCTCAGCCAAGGATGTCCTGGCCCTGGAGCTGCCTCCGGTCACGCTTTACAGAATCCACCCAGGACTTGACCGCGGTAAGTGTTGACCAGGTGCACGTCATTCTGGACTTCTCGACGCCGGGTACCCTTCAGGTGGTTGAGCTGTACGTCCTGTCCATCCCGGGCCAGAAGGCCTTGGTTGTCCAAAGCGACGGATCGAATATTCCGTTCATCAAGCTGCCGGCGGGCGCTGCAAACGCGTCCTACCAGGTGGCCAGCGGGAGTGCCCCGATCATCGGGACAGGGAACGGATTTGCCCTTGTGCCGCTCTCGTCGGGCCAAAATTATGACATGCTGGCCCAGTTCGAACTGCCCTACTCCAACTCGCTGGATGTGACTCTGCCCTTCGTCCTGCCGGTGGATTCGGCGAGTGTGCTCTCGCCCGAAGGCGTTCGCGTCCAGAGCAGCCAGCTGACGGATACGGGTCCCCAGACGATCCAGGGTGCAACCTACCAGGTGTACTCCGCCCAGAGCCTGGCAGCGGGTGATTTTCTGGCGATGACCATTTCCGGCACGCCCTCGGCGTCTCCTAACGGGAGCAGCACGGCGCCCCGCACCGGTTTGATCGTCAGCCTGGGAGCCTTTGGCCTTGTGTTGATCGGTGCAGGCGTCTATCTCTTCCTGCGCGATCGCAACTCAAGGAAGGACACGAAGAAGGTGGAGGAAAGATCCGGGGCTACCCTGGAGAATGACCCCGACCGCGTCACGGATGCCATCCTGCTCCTCGATGACCAGTTCAAGGCCGGAGAAATACCAATGCAGGACTACACGCGGCGCCGCTCCGAGTTGAAGGAGCGCTTGAGGAACCTGCTCTCAGGTGGCTGAGAGCAACCGCACGCCGCCCTGCGGCAAACCCCGGTGCCTGGAGTTGCAGGGATTCTTGAGTGGACCATGATCGAAGTTCACAAGCTGGTTAAGCGTTTTGGCCTGAAAACTGTCCTGCGGGGCCTCGATTTCGAGGGCGCGGCGCAGGCGAGTTCGTCGCGCTGCTTGGCCCCAACGGCGCCGGGAAAACGACTTTCCTGCGCATCCTGGCTTCGCTCTCCCGGCCTTCGCTGGGCGATGTCCGCATCGCCGGATACCCTCTGCCCGCCCAGGCGGCTAGCGTGCGCCGTAATCTGGGGGTTGTCACGCACATGCCGCTGCTCTACGGCGATTTGTCCGCGGAGGAAAACCTGCGCTTCTTTGGGAGGCTGTATGCGGTGCCAGCGCTGGATTCCCGCATTGATAGCGTGCTGGATATGGTCGGGCTATCCGCCCGTCGCCGCGACCTGGTGCGGACGTACTCCCGGGGGATGTCGCAGCGCCTGGCGATCGGTCGTGCCATCCTACACGACCCGGTTGTGCTGCTTCTGGATGAGCCGCACACCGGCCTGGACCAGGACGCCTGCGACATGCTCGACCGCCTGCTGAGCGAGGTGGCCGGGCGCGGCCGGACCGTGGTGATGACCTCCCATGACCTGGTGCGCGTGGAGAACCTGGCCACCCGCTTTGACGTGCTCGGGCGCGGTGTCATCGTGGCCAGTACTGAACGGTTGGCTCTCAAGAAGAAGAATTTGCTCGATTTCTATCGCCGGGCGCTGGCAGCCAAAGATGGATAAACCGCAGATCTCTGAAAAGCCCCTGTTGGAAGTCAGGGAGCAGCCTCGGCCTGCGGCTTCCTTCCTGAAGGCCATCGCGGCCATCGTTTGGAAGGACCTGATTGCCGAATTGCGCAGCCGCGAGCTGCTTTCGGCCATGCTCGTCTTTGCGCTGCTCGTCATCCTGGTCTTCAACTTTGCCCTCGAGCTGGATATTGCCACCCGCCGGACGGTCACTTCCGGTGTGCTGTGGGTCACCTTTGCCTTCGCTGGGACGCTCGGTCTGAACCGCTCGATGGCAGTGGAAAAGGACCGCGACTGCCTGGACGGGCTCCTGCTCGCCCCTGTGGACCGCAGCGCGATCTACTTTGGCAAGGCGCTCAGCAACCTGGCTTTCATGTTGATCGTTGAAGCCATCGTCCTACCGGTCTACAGCCTGCTGTACAGCACGGACCTGTTTAACCTTGGCCTGATTGGTGTCATCCTGCTCGGTTCGATTGGGTATGTTGCCGTCGGGACCCTTCTCGCGAGTATGGCGGTCCAGGCGCGCACCCGGGACGTCTTGCTGCCCATCCTGCTTTTCCCGGTGGTCATACCGGTGCTGGTCTCGGCGGTCAAAGCCAGCAGCGGGTTTCTGCAGGGGCAGGAAATGAGCATGATCCTGCCCTGGATTAACCTGCTGATCGCCTATGATGTCGTTTTCATTGCTGCCGCATTCATGTTGTTCGATTTTGTGGTCGAGGAATGATCAATTTCCGCCTGCGGGCGGGATCGGTGGCGAAAGGAGAAACATGACCTCTCAACCAAACGCTCTCAAAGCGCTCAACATCATTTCCGGTGTTCTCTTCCTGGCTAGCCTGGGCATGGTTTTCTTCTATGCTCCTCTCGAAGAGACGATGGACTACGTCCAGAAGATTTTTTATTTTCACATTGCCAACGCCTGGATTGGGATGCTCGGGTTCATCTTTGCCGCAGTCGCTGGCGTCGTCTACCTAGTCAATCCCGACCGAAAATGGGACATTGTCGAAATGGCAGCCGTGGAAGTCAGCCTGGTCTTCTTCCTGATCACCATCGTCCTGGGCTCGATCTGGGCGCGTCCTGTCTGGAACACCTGGTGGACCTGGGACCCGCGCCTGACCACCGCCGCCATCCTGGAGATGATTTACATTGCCTATCTCCTGCTCCGCCAGGGCATCGAGGATCCTGACCGGCGTGCCCGTTTCGGTGCGGTGTACACCCTTGTCGGCAGCCTGAGCGTGCCGCTCACATTCTTTTCCATCCGCATCTTCCGCACGATCCATCCGGCGGTCATCGATGCGGGACCATCCTCCACACCAGGTAGTTTCAATATGACCCCGCCAATGCTCCTGACCATGTTCTTCTGCCTGATCACATTTTCGGTCATCTTTACCACCCTGATCTGGCATCGCATCCGCCTGGGGCAGATGGCCTATGCAGTCGAAGAGCGGCAGCTTGAGGTAAGCGAATAGGAGAAACCATGCTGGACCATGCAATTTCAATCCACTTTTTGGTCATTGGATACTCTGCTTTTTTTGTGTTGTTCGCTGCCTACCTGGTCAGCCTGATTATTCGCTGGCGAAACCTGAAAAGCACCTTGAAGGCCCTCGAGGAAATGGCAAAAAAGCAGTAGTATTTTGGATGAGAGTCCGCTATAATCAATAACGGACTTTTTTTATATCTTCGTGTGGATGTTTACCCGGTTGCGTACCGGATTGGCGGCTATCCTGCTGGTGCTCGCATTTACCGGGGTTTCAACTTTGGGAACCCCGCGTGTGTTTGCCGCGGGTAACCAGCCTCCCGGCCCGGATCGCTATACCATCCTTACCGTCGACTATACTTCTTATAAATGGTGGCTGGTCCAGTGGAGCGACAGCAGCGTTGCCTGTGAGCTGTTCATCGATCATGATGGACTGCCCACCGGATCGGAAATTTACAATGCATGTGGCCAGGCCGTCTATACCCAGTGGATGGAGACCCAGCCGTGTGACCAATCTGACCAGAATCCATCCGCCTGCCAGGGGGAATACCTGCAACTGGTCAGTTCGTCGCCTGCCAAGCGGCAGGTTGGCGTGACATTGCCCCCTCCGGTTGTTTGGGTGACCTTGCAGGGATGCGCCCCGGTTGATTCAACGAATCACTGCGACAGCCTGCCTTCGCTGATTTTAACCGGGGAGGAGCCACTCCCCAACCAGCACATTACCACTCTCGGCGGCACGATTGATGGAAAAGCCTTTACCTGCAGTGCAGTTTGCCAGCTGGACCTTATGCCCACCGGCAAGAGTGGCACCACGCTTCAGTTCTGGGCTTACTCCAGTTATGGGGACAGCAGCGTGATCTTCGACGCCCAGGTGCGGGTCGTGCCGGACAACCAGCCCGGTTCCACCGCCTGGTACGCCGACGTGCTCAGTTCGCAGTGGCGCGGTGACCCGACCGCAGCCTGTTCACAGACCTGGCAGGCCTTTCCACCGGTCGGCGGTCCGCCAGACTGGCTGTCCACCCCGCAGCAGGCGGAGGATCTGGCTTCGAGCATTCCTTTTGAATATCTGGCAGCCAACCTGATTGCCCAGGGGGTGGTGGATACCAGCACCTGCCCGGATGGTGGCCAGTTGGAAGACGGATCGGTCAGCGCCTGCGGCATGACCGCTGCCGGACCCGCGGTCACCGATTGGCAGAACCGGTTCGATGACCAAATATTTGCTGCCGCTTTGAAATCCGGCGTTCCTGCCCAGCTGCTCAAAAACATTTTCAGCCGGGAAAGCCAGTTCTGGCCAGGTGTCGTAGCCAACCGGCCCGAGGTCGGGTTGGGCCAGATGACGGATAATGGTGCGGATACCACCCTGCTGTGGAATCCATCCTTCTACGAACAGTACTGTCCATTGGTCCTGGCGGACAGTGCCTGTAAAAAAGGGTATGCCCAATTGAATGCCCATGACCAGGCGATTTTGCGCGGCGCCCTGGTGCGTAGTGTGGATGCCTCCTGCAGCAATTGTTCCCTGGGCCTTGACCTGAGTCAGGCCGATTTCAGCGTATCTGTCTTCGCTGAATCCCTGGAAGCAAACTGCGAACAGACAGGAACGATCATTCACAATGCCTCCGGAAGGTCACCGGGTGAGGTCAGCAGCTACGAGGACCTGTGGCGCTTCACCCTGACCAATTACAATGCCGGCTCGGGCTGCCTGATCCTGGCAGTTAGAGCAGCCGAGAAAAAAGGCGATCCGCTCGATTGGGAGCATGTCTCCTCCGATCTGACGCCGGTTTGCCAGGGGGCAATCGATTACGTCAATGCCATCAGCCATTGAATTTCACGGAACCTTCCCGGCCGACAGGTCGTCCTTAGGGGCGATTTTGCTATTTTCAATAAGGAGAGAATTATGAAACCGCGTCTACAAAAAACCTTCTTCGTCATCCTGACCGCCGCGCTCGTTCTGGTATCCAGCTGTGCCCCGAAGCAGACCGTGTTATCCAAAGCGGATACCGGGAAGCAAGTGAGCGTCAACGTCGGCGGGCAGCTGGCGGTTTCGCTTGCAAGCAATCCTTCCACCGGGTATACCTGGGAAACCAAGAACCTGGATGCGGCCTTTCTGCAGCAACTCGGCGAAGCAAAATTCAAAAGCGATAACTCTGCCCTGGTTGGCTCTGGGGGAACTCTGACACTGACCTTCAAGGCGCTCAAACCTGGAATGACTACCTTGACGCTGGTCTATCACCAGCCGTGGGAGACGAATGTGGACCCGATCGACACCTTCAGCGTCACGGTGACGATCAGGTAGGAATTAGAAATTCGGCGGTTTGCTCCTGCCCCGTGCCTCGGCACGCGGATGCATTCCGAAAGAAGCGGAGGCCAGTCGACCCCGCTTTTGTTTTCTCTTATAATTGGCATCATGCTCACATTCCCTGAAATGATACTTCTCACCCTGTTTCTCCTGGTGACGCTGGTCGCGGTTTTTTTCGCCATTCGGCGGTTGGTGCGGATCATCACTGCTGGAAGGGGGAAGCCCAACCTCCGCCTGGCTTGGAAGCGTCTGGGGAGCGTGGTCCCCCGTATGGTCTCCTTCCAGCCAGTCTTTCGTTTTCGGTTCTGGCCCAGCCTGTTCCACGCTTTTGTCGGCTGGGGATTCGGTTTTTACGTCCTGGTGAATCTGATCGACGTGATCCAGGGCTATGCACCTGGTTTCACCATCCCAGGCAGGATCGGGGATGTTTACCGGCTGCTCGAAGATTTGCTATCGGTCGCCGTTCTGATCGCCATGTTCTTCTTCGTCATTCGCCGCTTCGTATTCAAGAGCGCTAGTCTGTCTACACGTGAAACAACGCTGCTCCACCCGAAGGCACGCCGTGGCATCTGGCGCGATTCGGCCATCGTGGCTTCTTTCATTATCATCCACGTCGGGGCAACCTTTGTTGGGGAAAGCCTTAAAATCGCCTTGCCCTGTGCCGGCAGCTCTTGTCTTTTCCCGTCCAGCGATTTCTGGCAGCCTTTTGCATCACTCGTTGCGCGCCTGTGGGAGGCTCCGATCTTTTCCCACTCGCAGGTCAATATTGCCATCCACGCCGCATACTGGACTTCCCTGGGGACGCTGATGGCATTCATTCCCTACTTCCCGTATTCCAAGCACGTTCACCTGTTCTTTGCCCCGCTCAACTATCTGCTCAAGCCGGAGCGGCGCTCGATTGGCGAACTGGGAACTCTTGACCTGGAGGACACCTCCCTCCAGCAGCTTGGCGCCGCCAAGCTCACCGACCTGGGCTGGGAACAGTTGATGGATGCTTACGCCTGCATCATGTGTTTCCGCTGCCAGGAGGTCTGCCCGGCGTACGCCACGGGCAAGGTGCTGTCCCCGGCGGCGATGGAGATCAACAAACGTTACTTTCTGAACGGTGTCCGGGTATTGTCCAATTCGCCTTCCCTGACTGAATTCGCCATAACCCCGGAGGCGGTCTGGGCATGCACTTCCTGCGGTGCGTGCGTGGATATCTGCCCGGTGGGCAACGAACCGATGCGCGACATCCTGGATATCCGCCGCTCCCTGGTCTTGATGGAGAATGCCTATCCAAAGCAGCTGGAGAATGCTTTCCGCGGCATGGAGCGGGCGGCCAATCCGTGGGGCGCCCCGCCCTCTGACCGGATGAAGTGGGCCGAGGGGCTGGAAGTGCCGACCATCCGGCAGAACCCTCATCCGGAGGTGGTGTGGTGGGTGGGCTGTGCTCCTGCCACAGATGGGCGCGACCAGGAGATTGCCCGGGCGTTTGCAAAGATCCTGAATGCAGCGCGAGTCGACTTCGCCGTGCTCGGGGGGGACGAGCAGTGCAGCGGTGATCCGGCCCGCCGAGCCGGGCGAGAGGATATTTTTATTAACCTTGCAAAAGCGAACGTCGAAAGATTAAATCGGGTCAACCCCGGTCGCATTGTCACCACCTGTCCGCACTGCCTGCATACACTCAAGAACGAATACCCGGCTTTCGGCGGCAGCTATAAAGTGATCCACCACACCCAGCTGATCAACGAATTAATTGAGGGTGGAAAGCTTCAGCTAGTGTCCGAGGCGCCGGCTGCAAGTCAAAAATCGACCGTTACTTTTCACGATCCCTGTTACCTGGGCCGCCACAACCATGTTTATTCAGAGCCGCGCACAGTGCTGGCCGAAGCCAGCCTCGACTTGGTCGAGATGCCCCGTCATGCCTCCCAATCCTTCTGCTGCGGGGCGGGAGGGTCCCAGATGTGGAAGGAGGAGGAGCGCGGGACGCGGCGCGTCAGCGCGGACCGCATTGCGGAGGCAAAAGCCACCGGCGCGGGGACGCTGGCGGTGGGCTGCCCGTTCTGCATGATCATGCTGACCGATGCAGCCAGGGCGGATGGCGGGCAGATCAGGGTGCTGGATGTGGCGGAGATTGTCGCCGGGCGGCTGCAGGAACCCTGAACGGCGATCAGCCGCCATTTTTCCCCCTCCTTCCGCATACAACCTTGCCAGGGATGCTGGGGGGAAAAGCTATCCATTAGCTATCCGCCAGCTAATCAATTCCTATCCATCTGGGGGCGGTAATTGGAGTTGGCTATAATGCAGGTTATTATCGAAAATTGGCGGCGCAGGTCTTGCCGACCCATTTTTTCGTGCCATCCCAAATCGGAGGCTGAATTGAAAATTCTTTTGGTTTACCCGGAATTCCCGGATACGTTCTGGAGTTTTAAGCACGCCCTGCAATTTATTCATAAAAAAGCCTCCACGCCACCCCTGGGTCTGCTCACCGTTGCCGCCATGCTTCCTGCTTCCTGGGAGAAGCACCTGGTCGACCTGAACATTCGCAAGCTCACCGACCAGGACCTGGCCTGGGCGGATATTGTTTTCATCAGCGCCATGGTGGTGCAAAAGGCATCGACTATCCAGGTGATCAACCGCTGCAAGGCAGCCGGGCTCAAAGTCGTGGCCGGCGGGCCGCTCTTCACCAGCGAATATGAGCAATTCGAAGACGTCGACCATTTCGTGCTGAATGAAGCCGAGACGACCCTGGCTCCCTTCCTGCAAGACCTGGAGCAGGGCACTGCGCAGCGCGTCTACACCTCTGAGGAGTTTCCGGATCTCCAGCAAACTCCCGCGCCGGCCTGGGAGTTGGCCGATTTAAAGCACTATGCGACCATGTCAATCCAGTATTCACGCGGTTGCCCCTTTGACTGTGAATTCTGCAACATCACCTCTTTATTCGGACACAAGCCGCGGGTCAAGACCTCCGGGCAGATCCTGCGCGAGCTGGACGCGTTGTACCAGCTCGGGTGGAGGGAGCCTGTATTTTTTGTCGACGACAACCTTATCGGGAACAAAAGATTTCTCCAGGAAGACCTGCTGCCCGCCTTAATTAAATGGCGTGAAGGAAAAAAAGGGATCCCTTTCAACACTGAAGTGTCCATCAATCTGGCGGATGACGAAACCTTGATGAATTTGATGGTCAAGGCGGGTTTCGATACGGTCTTCGTCGGCGTCGAGACTCCGGATAATGACAGCCTGGCGGAGTGCAATAAGAAACAGAACCTGCACCGTGATCTGGTCGAAGACGTCAAGCGAATGCAGCGCGCCGGCCTGCAGGTCCAGGGCGGCTTCATCATTGGTTTCGACAGCGACACCCCGTCCATTTTCCAGCGCCAGATCGACTTCATCCAGGCGAGCGGCATTGTGACGGCCATGGTTGGTCTGCTCCAGGCGCCCATCGGCACGCGTCTGTACCAACGCCTGGCCGGGGAAGGCCGATTGCGCGGGGACACGACGGGGGATAATGTCGATGGAACGACCAATATTGTTCCCAAGATGAATCTTGAAGTGCTTCAAAAGGGATATCGATCGGTTATCAATTATCTCTATGCACCGAAAAATTACTACACACGCGTGCGCACCTTCCTGCGCGAATACAAGGCGCCGAAAATAAGGATCCCGATCAATTCGGAATATATCCGGGCATTTTTCCGCTCCGTCCTGCGCCTGGGCATCCTGGGCAAGGAGCGCATCCAATACTGGAAGCTGTTCGTGTGGACTCTCCTCCGCAAGCCCCAGATGTTTCCACTGGCGATCACCCTGGCGATCTACGGCTACCACTTCCGCCAAGTGGCCGATCTGCATATTCTTTAGAAAATTTCTGAAATTTCGAAAGCAGATGGGGAATGGCGAATGGGAAGGATTCGGTGCGTTTTTCCCGTTCTGCGTATTCATCGGTTTCAATTCTTGATTGAAAGCTCCCCTTCCCTCCGCAAACGCGGAGGGATTTTTTTGAACCCTTCCTTAAACCTCCTGTCCGGGGGCCCCTTTTCTAAGGAAAAAATGAGCGTAACTTTTGCCGCCCTTGGTTATTTTAATAAATAAGATATAATTTATCCCCTCGGAGACGTCCTATGGATTTACCAAAAGAAACCTTGCTTGAAATGTACTGGATTTTACTGCTCTCCCGGCGCACGGATGAGCGCGCCTGGGTGCTTCACCGTCAGGGCAAGATTGCCTTTCATATCTCCGGTATCGGCCAGGAGGCAACCCAGGTTGGGGCGGCATTCGCCGTCAAGCGTGGCTACGACTGGGTGGTGCCCTACTACCGCGACCTGGCATTAAATATTGCCCTTGGGATGACCCCCTTCGAGTTCATGCTCGGCTTGATGGGGAAGAAGGGAGAACCAACCTCCGGCGCCCGCCAGATGCCCAGTCACTGGAGCTTAAGGCGGGCGAACCTTGTCAGCCATTCTGCACCGGTTGCCACCCAATCCCTGCACGCGGCCGGGATCGGCCTGGCGATCAAGCTGCGCGGTGAGGATAAGGTCGTCATCACCTCCATCGGGGAGGGATCGACGGCCGAGGGAGAGTGGTATGAGGCAGTTAACTGGGCGGCGATTCACAAGCTGCCGGTCATCTTCATCGTTCAAAACAATTCCTATGCCATTTCGGAGCCGCAGGAGAAGCAAATGGCCGTGCCCAGCTCAGCGGATAAGGCCTGCGGCCTTGGCCTGCCCGGCGTCGCTGTAGATGGGACGGACATGCTCAAGGTGTACGATGTCATGACCGAAGCGGTCGGCCGTGCCCGCTCCGGTCAGGGACCGACGATTGTCGAGGCCCGGGCATACCGCCTGACCCCGCATTCGTCCGACGATGACGACCGCAGCTACCGGTCACGGGAGGAGGTCGAGGAACACAAGAAGGACGATCCCCTGCTGGTCGCCCAGCGCACCCTGCAGAACAAAAAAATCCTGACCAAAGCAAAAATGGAGGAACTGGAAGCCACAGCGAAGACGATCGTTGACCAGGCGGTGGCAGACGCGATCGCCGCGCCGTATCCGGCAGTCGAAGAGGCCCTCTATCCGGTCTACGCCGAACAGATCGCCCGGGAGGAACGGCCTCGCGTCGAGGCTAAGGAGGTGGCTCATGCCTGAGATGACCCTGGTGGATGCCGTCCGCCAGGCATTGGACGAGGAGCTCGCCCGCGATCCGGATGTTTTCATCGTCGGCGAGGATGTGGGCCAGCGCGGCGGCGTCTTCCGTGCCACGGCGGGGCTGTTCGACAAATACGGCGGAGGGCGCGTGATCGACTCGCCGCTGGCGGAAGCCTCCATTGTCGGGGTGGGGATTGGCGCGGCGCTGTACGGCATGCACCCCGTGTGCGAAATCCAATTTTCTGACTTCATCCACCCGGCTTTCAACCAGATCATCAACGAAGCCGCCAAAATGTGCTACCGCTCCAATGGCGAGTGGACCGTCCCGATGGTCATACGCGCTCCATATGGCGGTGGGATTGGTGGAGGGCTTTACCACTCACAGTCGCTGGAGGCATTCTTCACGCATACACCCGGGTTGAAAGCGGTCGTGCCGTCCAACCCGTATGACGCCAAGGGGCTGCTTAAATCAGCTGTGCGCGACCCAAACCCGGTCATTTTCTTCGAGCCGAAGAAGGGCTACCGGATGATCAAGGGCGAAGTCCCGGAAGATGAATATACTGTCCCAATCGGGCCAGCCAAGGTCACCCGCCAGGGCGCGGACCTGAGTGTCTTCGCTTACGGCATGATGCATTATTACACCCAGCAGGCAGCTGAGAAGGTCGCGGCTGAAGGCATCGATGTTGAGGTGGTCGACCTGCGCACACTTTACCCTGTCGACCGTGAGACCATCCTGGCTTCCGTACGCAAAACGGGCAAGGCACTCGTCGTTTACGAGGACAACCTGACCGGTGGCTACGGCGCCGAGGTGGCTGCCTCCATTGCCGAGGGCGCTTTTACCGACCTGGATGCACCGGTGCGCCGCCTGGCGGGTCCGGACGTGCCTGCCGTGCCGTTCAGCCACCCTTTCCAGGACTGGTTCATGCTCAATCCGGAGAAAATCGCAGCTGCCATGCGGGATCTGGCCGCGTATTAAAAATAGTCACCGCTCAGGATGCAGAGACTTATGAAAAGGTTTGACTTATGCCCACAAAAGTAATCATGCCCCAGCTGGGCGAATCCGTAGTCGAGGGAACAGTGGTCAAGTGGCTCAAGGCCCAGGGCGAAAAGATCGCCAATATGGAATCCCTGCTGGAGGTCGAGACTGACAAAGTCGTCACGGAGATCCCCAGTCCTGCGGAGGGCATCCTCCTGAAGGCTCTTGTCCCGGAAGGGACAACGGTCAAGGCCGGCACGACCATCGCCTGGGTCGGACTGCCCGGGGAGGAAATCCCCGCTGATACGGGTTCGCTGCAGGGCGCCTTGCGGCAGCCGGCTGCCGCGGAGGAGAGGATTCTCTGCTCATCAGGGCGGGCAGCGCGCCCCGGCTGGGTTTGTCGCGGCGATCGGGTTGGGGAGTGCCCCGGGGGTGTCTGCCCCGCCCGAACAGGATTTAGGTTTTATCTCGCCGGTCGTTGCCAGGATCGCTCGCGAACACAATGTCGATCTGCACAGGGTCAAAGGAACGGGCTCAAGAGGCCGGATCACCAAGAAGGATGTGTTGTCATTCATGGAAGGAAACCGGGAAGGTGTCGACCAGGCGGCCGGAGTAGCCGTCTGGGAGACTCCGGCAGACGGTGATCTATTCCGCCCGACGGAACTGGTCTTTGGATCCGAGGAACAGGCTGGTGCGGGGACACCCGTTCGCCCCATGTCCCTGCCGGAGGGGAATGGAAGCCATGACAACCTGATCCCGCATACGAACATCCGTCGTCAGATTGCCGAGCATATGCTGTCCAGCAAACGCACCTCCCCGCATGTGACCACGGTGATGGAGGCCGACCTGGTTAAAGTCGTGGCTCACCGTGAAGACAACAAGACGGCTTTTGCCCGCGACGGAGCCAACCTGACTTATACTGCTTATTTTGTAGCTGCTGTGGTGGCGGCATTGAAGGCGTATCCACTGGTTAATTCCTCCTGGAGTGATGCCGGGATTCTGGTCCATTCGGCAATCAACATCGGTCTCGCTACATCGCTGGGCGAGGCGGGGCTGATTGTGCCGGTCATTCGGAACGCCGATCGGCTGTCCCTGCTGGGCATCGCCCGGGTGGTCAACGACCTGGCAGGTCGTGCCCGGGAGAGGAAGCTCCAGCCGGAGGAGGTCAAAGGCGGCACGTTCACCATCACCAACCACGGGGTCAGTGGGTCGCTGTTCGCCACGCCGATCATCAGCCAGCCGCAGTGCGCAATCCTCGGGGTGGGTGCCATCCAGAAGCGCCCGGTAGTCATCAACGATGCCATTGCCATCCGCTCGATGGTTTATATATCCCTGACTTTCGATCACCGCATCCTGGACGGCGCTTCCGCGGATTGGTTCCTGGCCAAAGTCAAAGACGCGCTGGAAAAGTGGGCATGAACGAACAAAGTTTTCAACATGCCCCGCTGCGGGTTCTCCTGCCTTTCGTCCTGTTTGGCCACCTGGGCGCAGCCCTTCCCGATGTCTTTTCTCAGGCATTGACCGGGGATCCTCATCGTCCTGTCTAGCCTCCTCACGGCTTATCTGGCGCGGACCAGGCGCTTTTTGTAGTGATCTCCTGCCGGTCTATTTTAGAAGCAGTGCCGGGGTCACCGGTTGGTCTCAAGGGAGAGTTCGGGCAGGTGAAATAGACTATAATTCCCTCCAGCAGGACTTCATCTAGGAGGAGGTGGACAATGAACCCATCAAGTGAACTTATCCCAAAAGCAAGTTCTAATGATCGCCCGGGTTGCCTGTCTGAGCTTGGCTGGTTTGCTGCCGGCGCGGTCCTTCCTCTGGGGAGCCTGTCGTTCTACCGGAAGGTTTCCAAGCGCAGGGTCGGAATGGCCATCCTGTTCTTTTTTGTTTTTACCATCCTTATTACTATCCTGACCACAATAAAGATGGGCAGTTCCATGATTGGCGTCAGCCAGGATATCCGCGATCAGTACACGAAGGGGGTCATTCCAAAGATCACCATCCGGAATGGAATTGCAGAAGTCGACGGGCCGCAGCCGGCCATCCTGGTGAATCAGCGGACCAGCAGCGGTGTAATCTTTATCGCCGTCGATACGACCGGCCAGATCACCTCCATCGACACGTCCCGCTACACCGAAGGGATATTGCTCACGCGCACCGATCTTCACTTTCTGAGCAACACTGGCAATTACCAGGTAATCCCTCTCTCCGAAGTAAATAAATTTTTTGGACACGACCCGCTCCTGATCAACGCCGATACCGTTGCCAGTGTCTGGAAAATGTTTGCGGTCCTGTTCAGCCTGATTATCTTCATCCTGCTGGTCTTGTGGAACTCAGTGGTCCGGCTGATGTTTATCGCCATGTTTGCCTTGATCCTCTGGGGAGTTGCCAGCCTGATCCGTCCGAAAATCGGGTTTGCCCCCTTTATCATTAGTGGCTTGTACGCCATTGTTCCGGCGGTCTATCTTGCGTACCTGTTCGGCCGGATCAATGCCTCATTCCTTGGTTTGCAGACCCTGCTGCTGGTGATTTTTTGGGCCCTTGCCTTGGTGGGGTGCCTGGCGCAGGAAAAATTCTTCAGCCAGGAGATCCCCGCCCGGCTGTGGATGGCGCTGATCGGTCTGCCGATGCTCATCTGGTTCATCGTCGATTATTTCGTGACCATTCCTTTCCCTTATGGCGAATTGGTCCTTTTTGCGGTTGCCCTGCTGACCGGTCTGTTCCTGGTCGGGCTGCGCGTGTATTATCACATTCACGACCTGCAAAAGCTTGCCCCGGCCGCGCCCGGCGCAACTGCCTGACCGGAACAGGACCTGAGCATTGGTCATCGGTATATTTATTGGTTAGGTTGGATCATATTCAAATAGGGAGTATTTTATGGCTGAAATGTACGATGTCGTTGTCGTCGGCGCGGGACCAGCAGGCTATGTATGCGCGATCCGCGCTGCCCAGCTCGGTAAGAAGGCCGCCATCGTGGACAAGGAGTGGCTGGGCGGCGTGTGCCTGAACGTGGGCTGCATCCCCTCCAAGTCGCTGCTCAAGAATGCCGAGGTGGCGCATACCCTGCGCGAGCGCGGCAAGGAATTCGGCTTCTCGTTCGATAACCTCAAGCTGGACTATGGGGCTGCCGTCAAGCGCTCTCGCCAAAACGCCGATCGGCTGGTGAAGGGGGTTAACTTCTTAATGAAGAAGAATAACATTGCTGTTCATCTCGGCGCGGCAAAGCTGACCGCAAGGGACAGCCTCGCCGTGACCGACAAGGATGGCAAGGTCACCGAGCTCAAGGCCAGGAATATCGTTATCGCCACCGGCGCCAACGCGGCGGTCCCGGCAGGCTGGAAAGTGGACGGCCAGAAAATCGTCACTTACCGGGAGGCCATCCTGCAGGAAAAGCTGCCCAAGTCGGTGATCATCATCGGCTCCGGGGCGATCGGCGTCGAGTTCGCCACCATCTGGGATGCATACGGCGTGGAGGTCACGATCGTCGAGATGCTGCCGCGCCTGGTGCCGCTGGAGGACGAGGAAGTCTCCTCCGAGCTGAGGAAAGCCTTTGACAAGCGCGGCATCCAGACCCTGGTCGGCCATAAGGTCGAATCAGTCGAGGCGGGGAAGACAGGCGTCAAGGTGACCGTTTCCGCCGAAGGTGCCCGCAAGGTCCTCGAAGCGGACCAGGCCCTGGTTGCCATCGGCTTCCGGCCAAACTCGAAAGACCTGGGGCTGGAGGAAACCGGTGTCCAGGTCTCGGATCGCGGCTTCGTCGAGATCAATAATAAAATGGCCACCAATATCCCGGGAATTTGGGCCATCGGCGATGTGACCGGCAAGCTGATGCTGGCCCACGTCGGCTCAGCAATGGGCATTGTCTGTGCCGAGAATATCGCTGGCGTGGAGACGGTCACCTTGGACTACGAGATGATGCCGCGCGCCACCTACTGCCAGCCACAGATTGCCTCCTTCGGGCTGACCGAGGCGCAGGCGGCGCAGCGCGGTTATAAGGTTAAAGTGGGGCGTTTTCCCTTCCAGGCCAATGGCAAGGCGCTTGGCCTGGGCGACTACTCGGGCTGGGTCAAGCTGGTGGTGGACGAGAAGTATGGTGAGATCCTGGGGGCGCACCTGATCGGGCCCGAAGTGACCGAGCTGCTGCCGGAACTGACCCTGGCGCACATGATGGAGCTGACCCCGGTCGAGATCGGGCGCAACATTCATGCCCACCCGACCCTCACCGAAACGCTGATGGAAGCCGCGCATGTTGCCGAGGGCATGCCGATCCAAATTTAATTATGTGAAAGACGAAGCTCACGGCCGGTCCCGCCTTTCCTGGCGCGGCCGGCCATTTTTTATCAAAACCGTTGGCATTCATCCATTGGGAAGGTCTAAACTCGGATCGGGTTGGACCTTATCGATGGGCGGAAAGTACAGAAGGTGCGCCAGCTCTTCCGCTTCGCCACCTTTTTGGGTGAAGCCCACTTCCGTTTTTAAATGCACTGTTTCCGGCACGCGAACAGGTGCCGGAAACAGTATTTAAGCTCAGGTGGGGGTTCAGTGCGCCTGGGTCTGGTCCGCCAGGGCCTGCATCGCTTTCAAATCCACCACCGCCATGCGTACCTGGGAAGGGGAAGCCATCCCCAGGATCCAGGCATAGTCGTGGTTGATCGGGCTGGTGTAGTAGGAGATATATGCCTTGTCGCCGACGATGATCACCCCCTCGTAAGACGTGTCTCCATCGCTGGGCAGGTCGGTCAGGTAAGCCAGCCCGTCCGTGCGCACCTCGAACAAGGAAGTGCGCTTTCTGGCCAGGACGCTGCCCTGGTCAGTCAGCGGACCGGAGTGGCCCAGGTCCGCCTGGTAGCGCCCGACGGCATAAATACGATTATTGTAGGTAAAAAGATTCGGCCCGTCCAGACGGGTGACCTTGCTCTGCAGCAGGTCAGTCCAGGTTGTGTAAGGCGGCGAGGAGACGGTGATCAGGGTGGCTCCCAGCGGATGGCCGAACATGCCGTCGCCGAAGCTGTCGTATTCCAGGCGGGCGGTGGCGAGCAGGCGCCCGTCCGGCAGGAACTCGATTTCGGTTTCATCGTTGTGCTGTCCCTGGTGAATGTAGGAAACGATCTGCCAGTTGATGCCGTCTGAGGATTTCAAAAGGATGGATTTGCCATGCTCATGCCAGTAGGCTGCATCATAGAAAGTGATCCCATCCTGCGTCTTGGGTCGCCAGAAAAGCCAGCCCTGCACATTGGGAAGTGTCTGGATATCCGGCCATGTGGTGCCGTCGGTGGTGTAGGAATACATCGTCAGGTACGGTTCGGCCAGGAATTCGTCATTTTTCAAGGCATACAGAAACAGGCGATTCCCGATGATTGCGAACTTGGGGTCGCGGATGTCCTGGCCGTTGGCATTGAAAGCCTTCACTTCCGTCCAGGTGTGGCCCAGGTCGCTGGAGACCTTGATGTGCAGGACCGATTTGTTGCTGGCAAAATGGAACGGCGAGGAGACATAAGCTATGTAGAACTGGCCCTGCCACTGGATCATGTCGGTATTGGAATTGTGGTTCTTGTCGTTGGCGATGTCCCAGGACTGCACTACCACGCTTGGGTTGACGTGGGCGCGGTTCGGACGCAGGTACCAGTAGCCAAACAGAACCAGCAGGAACAAGAGGATGGCCCCAATGAGCGAGCCGAGGACAATCCCGATGATCTTCAATATTTTTAGAAATGTAGCCATGGCGTCTCCTCTCCGGGTTGTATAGACTAATTTTACCAAAGCCTGCCATAATGCGCCTGCCTTCAGGTATAGGAAGTTTAATTTGCATATCTGGAGTCGTGGCTCATATTCGCCTGGAGGGACTCAGCCGGAGAGAAAGGCGGACCCCAAACCCCCTCATCGGTTATGACAGCCGCCATTTACACGAGCAGTGCGCTCTACTCGACGCTCTGTCGAACTGCCAGCGCCAACCCACCCAGTCCAAGGGCGGTCAGTGCGGCAGCAGTCGGGAAGACCGCAAAGACGTTCTGGCGGGTGACGAGGCTGCCAAGGGCAGGGCCAATCAGGAAGCCCATGTTCAACGGCAGGAAGGCGAAGGACATCACCCGAGCACGTATTTCCGTGGTTGTGGATGACGACAGCACGCTGAAGGAAATCGAGAAAACCGCGGATACCAGGCCGTTGATCAACGCCCAGGCGATGCCAAAGCCGACCAGCTCGTGCGTGAACAGCGGCAGGATCCACAGCAGGCAGGCGGTCCCCGCCCCGATGAAAAGCACTCGCCAGTGCCCAAAACGGTCTGCCATCACCCCCACCACCGGACTGAGTACCAGCGCAGTCATCCCACCCCCTCCAAGCACCAGGCCGACTGCTGTCCCGGGGGAAGGGCCTCTGTAGAGAGAAGTGACCACCAGCGGAGCGTACGTTATGGCGGCGAGCCAGCCGGAGAAAAGCAGGAAGAGAGCTAAAAAGAGCGTCCGCAGGCGGTGAGAGCGGGCGATGAGGCGTACGGACTCGGCTGCCATCGCCAGGAGCGGACCGCGGTCGGTCCCAACATAATCATCGCGATAGCCGAAAGCCAGCGCCAGGATGACGATGGACAAAAGGAAGCAGTCAATCGCCATCAGGGCCGGGAAACCCAGGCGGTCGAGCAGCGGTCCGCTCATCAGCGGGCCCAGGAAGACGCCCACGGGTGGTGCGCCATTCATGATGGAGAAGGTCAGCCCCTGCCGGTTTCGGGGAGCCCGCTCGGAGAGCGTGGTCAGCATCAAGCCGGTGTTCCCGAGTGCCATACTGGTCAGCGTGCGCCCTATGGCGAAGACCCAGATGCCCCCGGCCAGAAGCATGATGAGAGCTGCGGCAAGTTCGACCAGGTACGAGCGAACGATGATGGGCTGGCGGGCGTAGCGGTCGGCCAGCGCACCCCATAATGGCAGAAATGGGATGCCGATGGCACTGGATATCGCCACCAGGGCCCCGGTCCAGGTGTTGACCGAGACCGGGTTGATACCCAGGCGCGGCAGGTAAAGCGGGATGAATGCATTGAGCTGGCCAAAGAAGATGGTCTCTACAAAGCCTGCCGCGGTGAACAGAACAAGCAGCCATTTCCAAGAGATCTCTCCGGCTGCCTTCCGCTTCGAAAACCGGGTCTTCTCTTCAGCCAATGCTTTTCCCAGAATGACGCATGTTTTCCCTCATTATTAATTGCGTTAGAACTTCATCAAAGGCTGGGATGATAAGGATTGGATTCTATCACAGGAGCCCTCGCCGATTTTTATCCGGGGAGTGTGCCGATGACTTGAAAGGATTTTCCTGTGGAAGGGCGGGTGGTTGATTCCCCTCAGGATGGCGTGTCGGTCGGCGTGGGAGCCTCCGTCGGTGTGGGTGTGGAGGTCGGGGCGGAAGTGGCAGTTACGACCTGGGAGGCAGTCGGAGTGTGCGTGGGTTTCCGGGTCGAGGTTGCTGTTGTTGTGAGGGTGGTCCCCGGAGTCGAGGTTGCTGTCGGGGTGAGGGAAGTGCCCGGAGTCAAGGTCGTCGTCGGGGTGCTGGTGGCTGCGCTTGCCGACACGACAATCTTCACGAAAACGACACCGCCGAAACCATTCCCCTGGTCGTCTGCAAGTCTCCAGTAGCCAGTGTATGTGCCTTCCGAGGCCGGTGCGGTCAGGGAGACGGAGGCCTGAACCTGCTGGTATGGAGCGACGGACTGGTTAATGGTGGTCGCCGTCCCACCCATTTGGTCGCCGCTGACGAATATCAACTGGTAGTTCGCATCCCAGGTGCAGGTGCCGGTATTCTCGTATTCCCAGGTTTTAACATAGGTCGTGCCAGGTGCCATGATGGTCCCATCCGGGATGGTGACATCGCTGACATAGCTGGAGTCGTTGCAAAGGGTGCTTCCGGAGGAAAGAGTGTCACTGGCGGAAGCGGGAGGCTGCGTGAATGAGTATTGGGGGAATCCGGTATTGGTTGGGGTGAGGGTGGGCGTATCCGCGGAAGGAATGGTTTCGGTGATTGCGGGGGTGGCGATCTGTGCATTATCTGTGAGCGCAGCCGCTGTATAGACATCCGCGGGGGAGTTCGTTGGCGAAGCAGGATTGGCTTGAGAGCGGTGCAGAGCATAAAAGAGCAGGAAGCCTCCACCGAGCACGACGAAAGCCACGCTCAGTGAAAACCAGGGGATCGATTTTTGTGAGGGTAAATTAGGGTCAGGCATGGTAACACCGGTGAAAGTTTAACCGAGGTTGCTTAGAAGAAGGTGAAGATTTCATGTGAGAAGTGTGTAGACTCTGTGTTACCTGGCCCGTCATAAAGCCTTTGCGTTCAGGCATGGGGAGTTTCCGTTTTTAAGCAACGATAACTGGCGTTTTGAGCACCAAATGGATGGAAAACCTTCACCGGCGGCTAAATACGAACTTGTGAGCTACTTTATGATTTTCCCCAGGCGGGAAGTGCCAGGGCTTTATCCTGATTCGCGGTAAAATCAACATCCTGCAGAAAGCTAGAGGTGGAGGACTATGTCGAATTCTCAGGATCAGCTTCCCAAGGTTCAACCGTTTGTCAACGAAGAGGGGCTACAACCGAAGAATGGGATGTCCAAGCGTGCCCTACTCAGCCAGACGACAATGGTTGTCAGCCTGGTGTCGCTCACGCTGGCGATCGTTGGCGGGGGGAAGCTGGCGATTGACGTCTTCCGGGAAGGGTCAAATCCGGTGGGTGCCGCCACAATCATTGCCAGCATCGTGGCGCTGGGCCTGGCCTACCTTTTTGGCTGGATCCTCGCCCTGGCCTGCACACGAGCCTATGCCAACCTGGTCATGCCGCTTGTCATCCGTGTCTATGCCTGGCTGACGCTCATTGGAATCGGAGCTCTTTACATCCGGATCATTTTCAAGCTTTATCAACAACCGGAGAACGTCACCAGGTTCCCGGTATACATCGTAATGTTGAGCGCGGGTATGGCAGTCTTGCTCGGACTGCACTTGATCGGGGAGGACAACGACATGCGCCCGTTTTCCATCCCGCTGCTCCTGATCGGTCTGTTTCAGTTGTGCATGATCGTTTATCGCTACGTTTTCACGCCCAACGCGAAACCCGGCTTTTTGCTCTGGGATCTGCTGTTTTTCGGGGGTATGGTGCTGGTTTCCGCACTTATGCTGGCTCACCTGGGAGTGCTCAACAGCCTTCGGCGGGCCGTAGACGGGATATTTAAAAACTTTGTGGTTCAAGAGAAAGGCTGATGAAAAACTCCAGGGAGAAAATCTCGGGAGTTTTTTTGTTTAGGCATGGATCATCGTCAGCAGCATCTTGAATTTTTCCGTTGCCTTGACCGCGTGCGGCTGGTTTGCGGGCAGGATGATCGCCTCGCCCGCTTTCAGGTTGAACGAGCGGGCAGAGATGACCACCTCGGCTTCACCGTCCAGCATGTGCAGCAGGGCATCGAAAGGGGCGGTGTGCTCGCTCAGCTCCTGGCCCTTGTCGAAGGCGAATAGGGTCACGTTCCCGCCCACAGTCTTGGTGATCTGCCTGGAGACGACTGCGCCGTCCTGGTAGGCAGCCAGATCGGCAATCTTGAGGACTTCGGATTTTGAGGGGTTGGCCATGGATTTCTCCTGGGCAGCGGATTGATGGATCCGCGGCCAAAAATCAACGGATGCCAATCTGATAGGCAGCCAGGCTGCGGGTGAACTGTGTCGTCCCGGTTATCACCAGAACGGCCTCTTTCATGCCGCCTGAGCCAATGCTCAGGGGGATATCGGCGGTCTGATCGGGGCTGACCGGGACGATTTGTACGGTTGTTCCCTCCTCGTTTTTTTCAATGAGAGCCAGGCGGAAGGTCTGCGGCAGGAGATTCTCCACGCGGGCGAATCCCTGTGCACTCCAGCCGCCGCTGTCGGCCTCGAAATCGGTGGCATAGTGGATCGCCGGGATGGAGACATCGTCCAGGAGAAACCCCTCCCCGTTGACAGCCAGGTCAGTCACATATTCAAAACGCAGCGACATCTTCTGGCCGGCGAACTGCGACAGGTCAATCGTTTCCTGTTTCCACCGGTTGCTGGTTCCGGTGTAGCCCCAGCCGAACGAGCTCCCGGTCGGGTTGTCGGCGGTGCCCGAGGGCGTGATCAGGATCTGCCAGTGCTGGCCGTCGGTGGAGGCCTCCAGGTAGACGTAATCCCAGTTATTTTCGATGTCGTACCAGGTCCAGTAGGTCATCGTGATCGGAGCGGTGATGCCGGTGAAGTCAAAAGCATGGGTCAGGGTCATATCGGAAGAATCGCCCTTGTTGGACCAGAAGGCATACGATCCCGAATGAGGATCGACCGGCAGCAGAGGGGTGGTTCGGGCGCCCTGGAAATGCAGGATGGTATTTCCCGGGCAGGTGATGCGGATGTAGTCAGTCCCGTACTGGTGAACCGTACGGGCAGCCGGGGTAAGCGGACAGGTCGAGATGGTCTCGGTGGGTGCTGCCTGCGGCGCATTGGGGTAGTTGGCATAAGTGTAGCGCCCATCCCCAACGGATGGATCCTGTATGAAGTTGGTGATGGCCCAGTCCAGGAAGAGGTCGTCCACGCTGATCTGCCCTCCAGTTCGTGGATCAATGGCATGGATATCGTGGAGGGTCTGGACGACGTCCTCCAGGCCGCTGCCCGGTTCCTTGATCAACGTCTGGAGGGCCTGCTTCCCGAAGCGGTTGAAGAAATAATCCATGAACAGGAAACCGGCACCGTAGTTCACCTCATCCGCGGTGGGGTCGGAGGGATCATTCGGCCAGTTGTCCAGCTGCAGGTCGGGATTGGCGATGAACAGGTGGTCGAAGCTGCCGATGCTGTACCCGTTCAAGAATGCAGCCAGCTCGGCAGACCCTTCACTCATCCAGGTGCTCTGGTTGCGGTGGAGATTCCAATCGATCATGTGCTGGAATTCGTGGGCCAGAGTGCCGAAGGTATAATCCGAGGTAAGGTTTTCGGTGGAGTTGATCAGGAACATCTCGTGGCTGTTGGAATACGGACGCACCAACGGGCTGAACTCGTCATCGGAGGAGAAGTACCCGCCGACGCTGGTGCCCAGGCCGTGGGCATAGACGATGTAGATGTGCACATCGCCGTCGATGCCGGGGGTCCATTCGGAACCGAAGTACTCCCGGTCGGTGGGATAGATCTTGTTCTCGAAGGTGTCACCCAGTTTGTGCACATCATTGTCGTTGTAGCTGGCGAGGTTGTCCACCCAGAAATAAACATGCGGGGTGACGTAGCGCAGCGTAGCCGTGATCTGGATCGACTGAAGGGTATCCTGGTCGGTGACCCAGAAGCGTGCCTGCTCGCCGACCTGGCGTGGGGCGGCAGGTGGCTGGAGTGTCGCCCCGAAAGCGAGGCCGCATTTTCCCACCAGGCGGCAGGCCAGGTCGTCATAATCATTGACCGGGACGTTAGTCTGCTCGAGCAGGGAGTAGGTATCGGTCGGGCCGCTTCCAGCAGGTAGCTGGGTTGTCGTAAAGGGGGTGGTGGTGGGGCTGCCCTGCGGCGCAGCATTGACCGGCGCCGGCAGGGCCTGCTGCACCCGGGAAAGGAGGTAATAGACGCCGAGACCTGTGAGGAGCAGACAGGTGCACAAGGGGATGGCGATGGCCAGGATTTTGAGACCGAGAGATGGGGATCTTTTCATCGACGACCTCTAAAACCTTTAGCAGGAGTTTTTACCGGGGAAGGAGACCAGGATCAGGTATTTGCCAGTCTGATTCTACTATGCACCAGTTCCCCCGGATGCTCAAGACAAGTGCCTGCGCAGGGTCCCGCGCCGGGGGCGTCAGGCTTCCTCCGAGAGGCATCCGGGAGATGATCCGACCAGTATCCATCTAGAAGAAAGCCGCGAATTCGGCTGCACCCCGCTCGGTCCGGTGGATGGCACGAAAAGGGAAAAAAGTCCTGGCCAGGCGGCACTGATTCCAGTCGGGAGTCCTGAAGAAAGCCTCTTGCGCATTGCTGATTGAATAAATCAGGACGGCAACTCGTGGCCCGGTGGAAGGCCGATTGCCGTCCTGACTTGTGTTCATAATCCAGCCTTTCTCGTTCAGCTCTCGCTCTTGATTTCCTGCTTTATTTCCTGTTTCTTGCCGCCTTTGGTTTTGAACTCCAGGGCGCTGTCGTCGGACTTGACGTGCACCGAGACAGTCACGCCGGAGGGAATCTCGCCGCCCAGCAGGGCTACGGATAGCGGGCTCTCGACGAACTTCTGCAGGGCGCGGCGTAGAGGGCGTGCGCCAAAGGCTGGGTCATATCCGGTCTTGGCCAGCCACTTGCGGGCGGTTTCGGCCAGCTCCACCTTGACGCCGAACTCATTCAAACGGTCCTGAATTTCCTTCATCTGCAAATCGACGATTTGTTCCATTTGTGGGATGGAGAGCGGTGAGAACATGATGATCTCGTCGACGCGGTTGAGGAACTCGGGGCGGAAGGTGCCCTTGAGCGCCTTCTCGATCTTATCGTGTGCCTCGCGGTCTTCGTCCGTTTCGGTCTTTTGCAGGAAGCCCAGGGTACCGCCCTTGTGCACGTATTCGGTGCCCAGGTTGGAGGTCATGATCAGGACGGTGTTGCGGAAGTCGACCACATTGCCCTGGCCGTCGGTCATGCGGCCGTCGTCCAGGATTTGCAGCAGGGCGTTCCACACTTCGGGATGTGCCTTCTCGATCTCGTCAAAAAGCAGCACGCGGTACGGGCGGCGGCGGACGGCCTCGGTCAGCTGGCCGCCTTCCTCGTAGCCCACGTAGCCGGGCGGGGCACCGAACAGGCGAGAGACGGTATGCTGCTCGCGGTATTCGGACATGTCGATTCGCACCAGGGCGTCTTCATCATCGAACATGAACCAGGCCAGAGCCTTGGCCAGTTCAGTCTTGCCTACGCCCGAGGGCCCGATGAAAATGAATGAACCAATCGGCCGGGCCGGGTCCTTCAGACCGGAGCGGGCGCGCCGGATTGCATCCGAGATGGCATGGATGGCTTCGTCCTGTCCGATGATGCGCTCGTGCAGCCGTTCTTCCATGTGCAGGAGCTTGTCGGACTCGGTTTCCATCATCTGGCTGACGGGAATGCCGGTCCACTGGTGGACCACGTCAGCAATATCGTTCACGTCCACCACCTCGTCCAGGTGATGTTCGGACTCCCACTTATCGCGTTTTTCCTTGAACTCGCCTTCCAGACGCAGGCGGTTGACTTTAATCTCGGCTGCCCGCTGGTAGTCACGGGCGTTCGATGCAGCATCCTCCTCAGCCTGCAGGTGGTCGATCTCGGATTTCTTGGCTTTTAAATCCTCGGGGAGGGAATACAGGGCCACGCGCAGCTTGGCGGCGGATTCGTCCATCAGGTCGATGGCCTTGTCCGGCAGGTGACGGTCTGTGACGTAGCGGTCAGCCAGGCGGGCTGCCGCGACCAGGGCCTCGTCCGAGAATTGAACTTTATGATGGGCTTCATAGCGGTCGCGCAAACCCATGAGCATCTTGATCGTGTCATCCACGCTGGGTTCTTCCACGTAAATCGGGGCAAAGCGGCGCTCGAGGGCAGCATCCTTTTCGATGTACTTGTGGAATTCATCCAGGGTGGTGGCGCCGATGCACTGCAGCTCGCCGCGTGCCAGGGCCGGCTTGAGCATGTTGGAGGCATCCATGGCGCCCTGGGCCGCGCCTGCCCCGACCACGGTGTGCAACTCGTCAATCATCAGGATGACTTCTCCGGCGGCACGCTGGACCTCCTCGATGGCCGATTTGAGGCGCTCCTCGAACTCGCCGCGGAAACGGGAGCCGGCGATCATGGCACCCAGGTCCAGGGCCACCACGCGCTTGCCTGATAGGATTTCGGGTACGTCGTTGCTGGCGATCTTTTGGGCGAGACCTTCGACGATGGCAGTCTTGCCCACGCCTGCCTCGCCGATCAACACCGGGTTGTTCTTGGTGCGGCGGGAGAGGATCTGGATGAGGCGCAGGATCTCGGTATCACGCCCGATGACCGGGTCCAGCTTGCCTTCACGGGCCAGCTGGGTCAGATCACGCGAGTATTTTTCCAGGGTGCGGTAGCGCGTCTCGGCCTGCGGGTCGGTGACCCGCTGCCCACCGCGCAGCTGCTGGATGGCATCCAGAACGCGTTCGCGGGTCAGGCCGGTGCCCTCCAGAATGCGAGCAGCGGAGGTGTTGCGCTCGCTGAGGATGGCCAGGAAGATGTGCTCGGTGGAGATGTACTCGTCTTTCAGGCGGTTGGCTTCTTCATTGGCCAGGTCGATGATGCGCTTGACGCGCGGGGTAATGAAGATTTGGCCTGCCCCTCCACCGAATATATTGGCCTTGGGCGTCATCCGCAGGGTCTGGTCGAGACGCTCGGCCAGCGCCTGGGCGTTGATGTTGAGGATTTCGAGAATCTGAGGGATCACCCCGCCGGGCTGCTCGATGAGTGCCAGCAGGATGTGCTCGGTGTCGATCTGATTATGGCCATAGCGCTGGATAATCTCGGCAGCGCGTTGGGCGGCCTCCTGTGCTCGTTCGGTAAAGCGATCAAAGCGCATCATAAGCGGTTTTTTCCTTTCAAAACAATGCGGTAAGCGTGATTATAACAAAACCCAGGTCTGTAAACCGACAGTATTGCATTAGAGATGCGTTAGATTTCGCCTTCAATTGTACCTTCCCAGCGTAGAAGTGCAAGTAGACAATGTAGAAGCGGATATAATTGGGCTGATGACTTCCATCACCCTGCCCATCCAGGTCCAGAATCCGCAGCTGCGCACTGTGAACATCCTGCGTGACCTGCCGGCGGTAGCCGACCTGGTCGAAGTCTGTTTTGCCGACACTATGGACGCCGATGGGCGCCGCTACCTGCAGCAGATGCGCAGTGCGGGCAAGGACAACCAATTCCTGCGCTGGGCGGCCAACGCGGTGGACACTGTCTCGATGCCGCTCTCCGGTTATGTCTGGGAGGAGAGGGGGGAAGTGATCGGCAACGTCAGCTTGATCCCCTACCGGCACGCCGGGAAGAAATATTACCTGATCGCCAACGTGGCCGTTCGCCCGGACCAGCGCCGCCGGGGCATCGGCCGTGCATTAACCCAGGCTGCCATGCAGCATGCACGGGCGCGTCGCGCTGAGGAAATCTGGCTGCATGTGCGGGATGACAATCCAGAGGCGATTGCCCTGTATTTGAGCCTGGATTTTCAAGAGCGGCTGCGCCGTACTGCCTGGCAGGCCAAGATTGATCCGGGGATCAGTTCCGGTGGACAGGGAGTACTTATCTCTCCCCGCTACGGGCGCGATTGGCCCCAGCAGGAGAGTTGGCTCAAACGGCTTTACCCGGAGTCAATGGCCTGGTACCAGCCAATCCCGTGGATTTCCCTGCGTCCTGGTTTGGGACCAACCCTCTACCGATTTTTCGTGGACCTGGATACCCGCCAGTGGACTGCTGCTGCGGATGGAGATCTCGCCGGAGTATTGACCTGGCAGCCGGTTTCCGGTGCCTCCGACCGGCTGTGGATCGCCGTCCCGCCCGAGGGCGGCAGCGAAGCCGTGACGACCTTGCTGCTCCACGTCCGCCGCATCCTTAACTGGCGGCAGGCTCTTTCCCTGGATTTCCCCGCCGGGGAATACAAAGATGCGATCGAAGCAGCGGGTTTCCGTCCCTACAGGACACTGCTTTGGATGCAGGCAGCTTGAAACCGGTCGGCCCTTCCAGCGTAGATAGAGAAAGGAGGTCGAAATGAAATTCATCATACGCCTGGGTATTAATGCCGTTGCCTTGTTTGCAGCAATTGAGCTGTTGAAAGGGCGGCTGACTTTTACCAGCAATTGGGGCATTGCAGGGATCGTTTTGCTGGCGCTCCTCTTTGGCTTGCTGAACGCCTTGCTGCGCCCGTTCCTGAAAGTCCTTTCCTGCCCGCTGATTATCCTAACCCTGGGGCTATTCACCCTGGTGATCAACACGCTGATGTTTGCCCTGACCGCTTGGGTTGGCAAGTTCGTCGGACTGACCCTGACCATCGCCTCCCCCTTCTGGTGGAATGCCTTCCTGGGCGCACTGATCGTCAGCCTGGTCAGCTTCGTGTTGAGTTTGATTCTGCACGATGAATTGAAGCCGCGGCGCCAGCACCAGCGTTCCTGAGACGAATTTTTTAGCATCTCATCAGGGCGACAAATGGATCACCCCGGTGCGGTTTTTAGAGAGTCGCTGCTGGCAGTCCACCAGCCGGCCTGGCTGCGTACACGGCGCGCAGGATGGCCTGCGCCAAAACTTCTGCCGCAAAGGCCCCAACCAGGCTGACATCAGCCTTTTTCTCCCCTGTAGATAGGGCAAAGACCGTGTCCCCGTCCAGCATGGTGTGCGCTGGGCGGACCGCCCGCGCCAGGCCGTCCTGGGCCATCTGGGCCACTTTCGTGGTTTGGGCCTTGTCGAACCTGGCATTGCTCGCCACCACGGCGATGACCGTGTTGCTCCTTGTAGCCAGACCCAGAACCGTGCGTCCAGTTCGGGATTTCATCACTTGCAGCGTATCGGCGAATTGGCCTTTGCCACCCAATTTAACAGGCCCCATCTTGACCGGACGTGCCCCGGCCACGATCTGTCCGGTGGCGGGGTCGACCACATCGCCAATGGCGTTGACGGCCACAACTGCGCCGACCACGATCCCGCCGCCGATTTCAATGCTGGAGGTGCCCAGGCCGGATTTCATCGCCCCCAGCTTGCCGTATATTTTTCCAATTGAAGCCCCGGTCCCTGCGCCGACGTTCCCCTCGGCCACTGCTCCGGCGGAGGCTGCGGAGGCCGCGGCGTAGCCCATGGCTGCGTCAGGGCGGCGGTCGGCGCGGCCCAAGTCCAGGTCGAAGAGGATCGCCGCCGGGACGATCGGGACACGAACCGGTCCGGCTTTGAAGCCGATCTTGTGTTCTTCCAGGTAGTGCATCACCCCCGAGGCGGCATCCAGTCCAAAGGCTGAACCGCCCGCCAGCAGGACGGCATGCACCCTATCCACCAGGTTTACAGGGGCAAGCAGGTCGGTTTCGCGAGTGCCAGGCGCGCCGCCGCGCTGATCCACGCCGCCGACTGCGCCTTTCCGGCACAGGACCACGGTGCAGCCGGTGAGAGCTTCTTCATCCTGTGCTTGGCCGACTTCGATCCCCGGAACGTCCGTGATGGCGTCTATCCGTTTCATCGACTATTTCAGGCTGTGGATCAATTGAAGAAATTCGTCCCACTCTTCCTTGAAGAAGTGCAAGGTGACATTGTTGAGTTCGAGATGATAGGTGGTTTCACCGTCGGGTTCGTCGGCTTTCCATGCAAGATAGTTCTCCGTTTCGGCAATGTTCTCAGTGCTGGGTTCTTCATCAGTCTTGGACATAGCATCTCCTTTCGATTTTTCCATAACCTGCCAGCTGAATCTGTATAGGCGGTTCGTGTGCCATTTGCACCATGGCAGTGGAACAGCCAAAGCTGTTAACCTAGGCACCCGTGTTTAGTGTACGGGTTTCGCACCGGCTGTGCCTTAAAACCTTCAGACTGCACCGGACCCGGAGGGGCGTCCGGTTGGATGCCGATCGATCTTCTTTCGAATTAAATCCCACCAGTATTTAATTCTCTTCAGCAGTGACGCTCCGGGCGGAGAATTGGAAGTTTCTTCCTCCGAGCGCCAGGGATCCTGGTCGAGCAATTTGCGGATTGCATACCGGCCGATCAGCCTCAAGGTGGCCAGGAGAGGCGCGGCTACAAGAATGCCCAGAATACCGAACAGGTTTGCGGCAACGATGGCGGCAATCAGCACGAAAGCCGGATGGACTTTCAGCGACTCAGCCATGATGTCCGTGGCGATCAGATTGCCGAAGACCTGGTCGAGAACAATGGAAATTCCGATCGAGACGCCCGTAAATACGATAGGCGAAAGGGTATAGGGATTGCCGCCTTGAAAATAAGTGACCAGCCCAAGGACCACATAGCCAATGACCGGACCGATGTAAGGCAGGAACCCGGCGAAGCCAGCCAGCAGGCCAAGGCCAATGGCGAAACGGACTCCCAGGATGCTGAATGCGAGGCAATGCGCGGCGCTGGAAGTAAGGAAGACAATCACCTGACCACGCAGGAAAGCATTCCAGATGTGCCCGAGCTCCCGACCCAGGCGGCGAACATCATCGGCATAGCCGGGGATTTCAACCTGGATGATGCGGCTGCGCAGACCGCCGCTTTCTGCGAGGAAAAAGTAAGAGACAATGACGATGAATGCGGTCCAACCCAGGGTGGTCGCAGCGCTGCCAGCCAGGGTTCCCACCAGGGTCGTCAGGCGGCCCAGGAGAGGTTGGACGTATCCCAGGATTTGCTGGGTCAGGGCAGCCCAATCGATATGGGTGAGGTCGATTTGGAATGGACCGAAATGGTAGATCTTTCCGGACAGCCCATTAATGAATCCCGGCAAGTTCGTAATTGCCGCCTGGACAATGTGGATCAGGCTTTGGATCTGCTGGACCAGCCCCACACCTCCCCAGATTGCCAGGGCAATTAAGATGAGAATGAAAATCAAATAGATCAGGCTGACCGTCAACCGCCATGAAAGGGGCGACTTCCTTTCGATCACCGCGGCCAGCGGCTGTAGCAGATACGCGATCACGAACGCCATCAAAATCGGCCCGACAATAGAGCTGAAGTGGATCAATAAGGCACCGACAGTGACGATTCCCGTCATGGCGACGAGCAGCTTGGTCATTGCTCCCCAGCGTGGTGAGCGGATCGTCTTATGGGTTTGTGGACGGTATCGCGGGCGGCGCACCGCGCGACCTGGCGGGTGATGTGGCATGTGGGATGTCGGGCGGCGCAGCGCGGGAGGGTGCGTTTCGTTCATGGGAAAATTCCTGGTAGTCAGGCTTTTCTTCTGCCTCTTGTTCGACCTTATTTTACACGAGATTATAGGAGAATCGAAAAGGGCTTTTCCGTAAAATGCTTATAATTATTTTTATGCATCGTCCCCGGTTCCTCCTGCACATCGTATTGATCGTTGTATTTCTTACCGCCTGCAGCGGCAGCCCCATCAACCCGGCAGGAGGCTACACGGTCATCATCCACCCGGATGGGGTTCTGTACGTCGGTGACCAGGTCAGCTTCGAAGTCCGGGGGCCTGCTTCGGTCGAGACGTCTGATCACCAGGTTGCGGTCAGTTTTTCCGGAGAAGAGCTGGGCAGTGCGAACTTTGCGCCTTTCGGGGTGGGCGGACGGTCCGAAGCTATTTTTTGGTGGATCTGGGACACTCGCGGTTTGAAGCCCGGTTCCTACTCGATGACATTCACCAGCCAGCCCGATGACATCCGTTGGACTGAAACGGTGTCGCTCCATCCCGCCAGCCAGATTCCGCCCGCGGAGCAGCAGGCGCACTGGTCCGAGAATGTGACCACCTGCTGCGACATTTTCTACATCGTCGGGACTGAGGCAGCGCGCGACATCCAAAACCTCGACCGGATCGCCGACGAGCAATCCGCGTCAGTCGCCGGGCAGTTGCACACCATCATGTATGATAAGATCCAGCTCATTTTCATGCCGCGCGTTCTTGGCCAGGGCGGGTTCACAAATACTGGGGTCTATATCTCCTATCTGGATCGGAACTACATCGACAACAACGACCTGGACATCGTCCTGCACCACGAGTTTGTCCATGTATATGATAACTTCCTGGGGGGAACCTACCGACTGGCAATTTTCGAGGAGGGACTGGCGGTCTATCTGACCGGCGGTCACTTCAAGCCGGAGCCGATTGGACCTCGTGCAGCCGCCCTGCTTGACCTGGGCTTGTACATCCCCCTGCAGACCCTGGCAGATGATTTTTACAACCAGCAGCACGAGATTGGTTACATCGAAGCTGCTGGCCTGGTGAAATTTCTCGTGGAGACTTACGGATGGGATGCATTCAATCGATTCTACCGGTCGATTCCCGGCCCCCAGGGTTCAGACAGCCGGGAGGCGATCGACACCTCCCTGCGTAAAAATCTGGGGATTTCGTTCAATGATATGGAGACAGACTATCGGAATTTCTTGAAATCCCAGCCGGTCACCGAGGCGGAACGCCAGGATCTCCAGATGACCATCCAGTATTTTGATACAGTTCGCCGCTACCAGCAGGATTTCGATCCATCCGCTTACTTTTTGACCACCTGGCTGCCGGATGGAGCAGCGATGAGGCAGCGCGGCATCGTCGCCGACCTGCTGCGCCACCCGACAGGTTGGGAAAATCGTTATCTCGAAACACAGCTGGTCCAGGCCTGGACGGAGTTGGCTAAATCAGATTACGCATCCGCTGGACGAAGGCTGGATTGGGTGAACAGCCTGATGGACATCCTGGCCCCCTGAAAAAAAGCCTCCCGCAAAGGTTCCTTTGCGGGAGGCTGCTAGGAGCGGTTATGGACAGACCCCGCCGAGTATCCTGGCGAGGATGCTGAAGGGGAAAGTACACCAGTTGTGGGAGCTGTCCACCCAGAACAGGAGCGCCACGCATCCCAGGATAAGGCACAACAGGATCACGATGATCACGATGACTACGACCCGCGAGCCGCCGGATTTCTTGGGTGCCTGAGAGGCAGGTCCGGAGGGAACCTGGCCGGAGTAAACCGGCGCAGGCGCTGGAGCTGGAGCCGGTGCTGGCTGCTGGACGGGTGCGGCTGAAACCGTCCTGCTGGAACCGACCATCGTCGCATTCACATCCATCACGGCCTCGTAGATGAGGGCGATGTTTTCGCCGAAGGAAACGGAGTCTCCTGACTTCAGGGGTATCGAGCCGCTCAGACGGTTCCCGTTGACGAAGGTCCCATTGGTCGAGCCCAGGTCTTCCAGCACGTAGCCGGAGCCTTTCATGATCAGCCGGGCGTGTTTGCGTGAGACTTCGGCGTCGTTGAGCGAAATGTTGTTGCTGGTATCGCGGCCGATGCTGATCTCGGCCGCTTCGAGCGGATAGGTCTTGCCGGCGCTCGGACCGGTGCGCACGATGAATTGAAATTGTGCAGCCATAGCTCCTCCTGAGTGTGTGCTGTTTTATCTCTCCATAGTGTACAGAGTTTGGGGAAAAAAG
The DNA here is from genome assembly GCA_963753465.1 of uncultured Chloroflexia bacterium. Lineage (GTDB taxonomy): Bacteria > Chloroflexota > Anaerolineae > Anaerolineales > Villigracilaceae > UBA877. Next base: position 245,377 of record CAVWCJ010000006.1, on the reverse strand, counting down.
TCAAATCTATTCCAGTCCTATTGATCTGTCTATTTGGGCTGATTTGAGACCCATACATAATCTGCAAGCGATGTGCTGGAAAGAGTATCATCCAGGTGTATTGGATTTCCGGTCAGCAGATCCAGCGAATATAAATTCTCGGAAGAATCAGAGAAAAATAAACCCGACGAATCCGGGCGCCAGAGGATATTTTGAAAGGCGCAGCCGCTTCCACACGCCTGAAACTGGACGTCCCTCAGGTGGGACCCATCCGCCGCGAAAACCTGGAGTTTATCACTGGCTGCAACCCAGTAGTGTTGATCAGGTGATACAGAGAACAAGTCCGCCTGCACACCGGCAGGTGTGAGGGTCCCGTCCGAGGATACATATGAGAGACTTTGATCGGTTCCGGATTTCATCAGGAACATCCGGGCCGGGGGAGAATTGAGGGCTTCAAAATCAATATGAGGAACGGTCGGGAACATGATCCTGGTTTGCTTGAGATTGGTCAGGTTGATCAAAAACGGTCCGGGCACAAAAGACCCGCCGGTATATGGGTAGGGCCAGATGGGGGTGTTGGCATACAGGGCAGCCCAATTTCCAAATGGAACGAAAGCAAATGATTCGTAAGAACCGTTCCAGACTTCCACCTTCCCGCCAGTATTGATGTCGACCAGCTCCAGGTCGAATAATCCGGGCCCGTTGGCGCTGTTGCTTTCGAAAAACTGATGGGTGTTCAGCCAATCCTGCGGGCCAAGGATAGTCGGCGTGTTTTCTAGAATCTGACGCACGGATGCTCCATCCACTGAAGTAGCGAAGATATCATAGGTCATTCCCTCTCCAACCGCGTAAGCGCTCCCGTCCAAAACCCACTTCCCATCCGGTGACCAGCTGATCCACTCCACTTCCTCCGGGCCGCTGCTCAGACGTTTGACCGTTTTTGAAACGGTATCATAAAGATATAAGTCGGACGACAACCCATCCATCTCTCCGGCGAAAGCCAGATAGCGGCCGTCCGGGGACCAGTCGATCGATTGGGTGATCCCATATAAGAATGCGTTTTGCAGCTGATCGGCAGTAATGTCTGGCTGGTTTAATTCCTGAGCGGCTTTCACAAAGATGTCCGGGTAATCCTGTGACAGCAGCCGCGTGACCGCCTGGGAGTTCCCATCGGACAGGCTCATCAGGTTCAGCGTCAGGTCGGCCGTGTCTTTTCCGATGTGACCGAAGGCCTGGCCGGCAGAACCGGTGTAGTAAGCCATCCACTGTCCATCGGGGGAGACCAGGTTGGACAGCGAAACGGGAATGGATTGCATCGGAGACGGGAAAGTCTTGCGTCCTTTCCCGTCGGCATCCAGGAGGACGATTTCCTGCGCCCCGACTGGGCCGCGCAGGTAAACCAGATACGGGCCGTTCGTTGTAAGTGAGGGAGAACCGGTCGGACCCGCCGCGGGTGGAGCCGTGGTCTCTACGGGTGCTGTTGGAAGAGCGGGTGCAAGCGTGGGCATGCTTGGGATTTCAGTTGCGGTGGGCGCCAATCCCGTTCTGAAGGGTGCAGCCGGAACCCAATATCAGCAATGAGGCGATGGCCAAGAACTTTTTGTGGGTCATGTCCAACTCCTATACAGCTCGATTTTTAGGCGTAAAGTAGCGATGCATCTTGTCTGGTGGTTCACGAAATTAACTTTTTCCTCCAGGTTTAAACCATCCGAAAATTCTTATTGAGAAACCATCGCTCATAAAAAATGCATGCTTATTCAGATATCCGGAGTTTAACGAGTTTGAGGGAAAAAGACCAACCCCTTTCGGTACTATCCCTTGATGGGGTCTACCCGGAAAAGATGATTTATAAAAGATTGGGAAAAGCATATGCTTTATAGCGTAGAGCTTCCCAATCTGATCATGAACAGGAATGGACGACAGCTCTCTGCTCGCCAGGTAAATCAGCCCTCGAATACCCTCCGGTATAAATCTGACTCGAGCAGGTTGTTTGGGTCGCAGCGCTTCTTCAAGGCTTTGAATTTGGCAATTGTCTTTGCCCCCAGGAAGCGGCGGGCCGTCTCAGCGGTCGTCTCGCTGTTCTTGGCAAAGTAGAAACGCCCGCCGGCGTCCACGACAATGCGGTCGAAATCCTGAAGCATCTCGGCAAGGCGGCGCCGGTTGCCGTTCGTCACCTTGAAATCCAAGGCAAGCGAGAATCCGTCCAGGGCGTGGCTGAGCAGGAACGCGTCCGGGCGGTGGCGCTTGGTCACGCCCAGGTAGGAGGGCAGGCCGCGCCGCTGGGAGATCTTCAGCATTTCGGTCCAGGCCTCGAACGCTTTTTCCTTCGGCAGAAAAGACTGGTACTGGATCAGCCCGCTGCGCCCGTAAGCCAGCTCCCATTTGGGGATGTAGTCGAGCAGGAAGTGGAAGGCGGCGTGGGATTGGCGGTAGGTTTTCTCCCGGCCCAGGTAGTACTTGACCGTGTCGACCGCCGACCAGGCCAGGTTGTTCCCGAAGGGCGCCATGAAGTAGTGCAGGATCGACTTCGGCACCAGGCCGAAGAAGCGCGACGGCAGGGTCTGGTAGGCGACCTGGAGCGTCTCGGCCGCCTGCGGGTCCTCGCCTTCCTTGAGGTAATCGCTGGTGTGCAGCTGGCCGCGTCCCAGGCCTTTACCGCCGGCAGTGGCTTCCAGCCAGCCAACCGTGTCGTCGTGATGGGGAGCGGCCTCAAAAATGCCGTCCAGGTGCGCCTTCAGGTTCGGCACGTTCCAGGCATGGACCTGGAGCAGCCCTGAAAAGATTTTCATCATCTGCAGGGTGATCGAGGTGAACACGCCCAGCATGCCCAGCCCGCCGATCATGGCGTGGAACAGGTCGCCGTTCTTTTTAGGCGAGCAGGTGATCTCCGCACCGCTGGGCAGCAGTGCGGTGAATTCCAGCACGTGCTCGCCGATGGGTCCCTTGTGGAAGTTGTTCTTGCCGTGGACATTGCTTCCCAAACAGCCGCCCAGCGTGGTGGTCATCGTCCCGGAGACGACCGGCGGCCACCAGCCGTCGGGGAGCACCTTCTGCCAGAGTTGCTCAACGGTAACGCCTGGTTCGAGGCGGATCACGCCTGTGCCCGGGTCCCACTCCAGGATGTGGTCCATCTTCTGCAGCTCCAGAACGATCCCGCCGCCGTTCAAGGCGGCATCGTTGTAGGAGCGGCCGGCTCCCCGCAGGGTCACCGTCAGTCCGGTCTGCCTGGCGGTTTTGAAGGCCTTCTCGATCTCCTCGACGTTTGCCGGCCGGATGGCGTAGGCTGGCGCGCTCAGGGAGTGGCCAAAATTATCGTAGCGGATGAAGCGTTGGTAGGGCAGGATGGTTTGCATGTTAGAAGCTCAATCGTCTGAAAATGAACGAGGGAATATTACGCACCACGAACATCACCAGCCGCCAGCGGGCCGGGACATAGATGTCCTGCTTTCGACTGCGGATGGCTTTCCAGATATCGGCCGCAGCCCGGTCAGGAGAGACGACCCAGAACAGCCCCGTCTGTCCCTGGACCAGCTCCGTGTCCACGTAACCCGGCTTGACCGTCAGCACGTGGACGCCGCGGCGGGTCAGGCGGTTGCGCAGGGATTCGAGGTAGGAGGTCAGGGCGGCCTTGGAGGCCTGGTAGGATGGGTTGCCGATCCGCCCGCGCTCACCGGCCACCGAGGACGTGCCGACGATCGTCCCGGCGCCTAGGCTTTGGAACAGCGCAGCCACCGGGTTCAGCCAGGCCAGCGCACCTATGTAATTGACATCGGTTGTAGTGCGGTCCTTTTCGAAATTGTAGTGTTTGAAGCCGGTGGGGAGGGCGATCCCGGCGTTATAGACGAACAGATCCAGCCCACCCAGGTCGGCGACGATCCTTTGCAGCAGGGCGGGAACCGAATCAGTATCGGTCACGTCGTGGGGGTAGGCCAGGGCGCGCAGCTCGCCGGAAGCTGCATTGATCTCCTTGCATTGGGCGGCCAGCAGGTCCGCGCGGCGGGCGAGCAGGGCCAGGGTGTAGCCTTCATGCGCCAGGCGCCGGGCCAGGGCTGCACCAATTCCGCTGGAGGCACCGACGATCACCGCCCGCTTTGCTGGATGGAGCGGGGTCGGACGCTGGGGAGGGAGGGTCTTCAATCTTGCCATACACTTCTCCTGGAAATTATTAAGGTATTATACAGCGTTTGTTTGACTGGCCCGGATATCAATTTGCTTTCAAGTCTCCTCGGGGCCTGACCGGGGCTTCCTCTTTTGAGGCTATAATTCAAAAGTCCTCGTCAGGACAAACGGGAGTCCCTTCCCCTTCGTGAAACGGCTTTGGCGTGCATGCCTGATCTGATCCATTCCCTGCAAGACCGCGACCTCGGCCATCTGCGCATCGTCGCCGCCCTCTGGGGCCTGGAATTGGGCCCCACGGAGACGAGCGAGGCACTCAAGGAACTCTGTGCTCGTCTCCTGGATCCTCAGCGGGTCGGTGAGATCGTGGATGGCCTGCCCCCCGAAGCCGCCTCTGCGCTCGAAGCCCTGGCTGCCGAGGGCGGGCGAATCCCATGGGCTGCGTTCGCGCGCCGCTTCGGTGAGATCCGCGAGGTCGGTGCAGGCCGCCGCGACCGCGAGCAGATCCACCTCAACCCGATTTCCGTCGCCGAGATGCTCTTCTACCGGGCGTTGCTGGGGCGTGCTTTTTTCGACGCCCCTGCCGGGCCGCAGGAATTTGCATTTATCCCCGATGATTTGATCCCGTTAATTCCTCGTGAAGAGCGGAGAGATGGAGAGAAGCAAAATGTATCCGGGTCTTCAGCCAGCATCTCCTCCCCGAAGGCGGCTGCAGTGAACCCTGCCAGTGAGCCCCTTGGCCGGCTGGCCACCCCTATCGAGCGGGCCAACCCTCTGCCCACGGACGACCGCATCCTGGACGATGCATGCAGCCTGCTCTCGGCCCTCCGCCTGGGTTGGACTTCTCTGCCGAACCCGGAGACCCTTTCCGTGCCCGAGAACATCCTGCGGGAGTTCCTCCAGGCAGCGGGCCTGGTGGAGGCATCCGCACCCCTGCCTGAGCCAGCTCGAAATTTCCTGGCCTGTTCGCGGGGCGAAGCTCTGGCACTGCTGGTACGGACATGGCTCAATTCAGAGTCTTTCAACGAACTGCGCCAGCTGCCCGGCCTCGTTTGCGAAGGAGAATGGACCAACCAGCCGCTCTCCACGCGCCGCCTCCTGCTCGATCTGCTCTCCGCCATCCCTCACGGCCAGTGGTGGAGTCTGAACGCCTTCGTACGCATGGTTAAGGAAAAGCATGCCGATTTCCAACGCCCGGCCGGGGATTACGACTCCTGGTTCATCAGGCGGTCTTCAGATGGAACTTACCTGCGCGGTTTCCCTTCCTGGGATGAGGTGGACGGCGCGCTGATCCGCTATCTGATCATCGGACCGCTGCACTGGCTGGGAGTCCTGGACTTGGCGGTGCCAGGTCCGGATAAGGATCCATCTGCCTTTCGGTTTACGGCCTCGGCTTCCCGGCTGCTGGAAGGGTTGGCCCCCAAGGAATTCCTGGAAGAAAATGCCCGGTTGCATGTCAGCTCCCAGGGTCGCATTGTCGTGCCCCGTTTCCTGCCGCGCCTCGCACGCTACCAGATCGCCCGCTTCTGCGATTGGGAAGAGGGGAGGAAGGACGAATACCGCTACCGGGTCACCCCGGCATCGCTCAAACGGGCGGTCGAGCAGGGGGTGAAGGTGGAACAGCTCCTCGGGCTCCTGCAGAAACACACTGCCGCGCCGGTTCCGCCTGCTTTCGTCCGATCCATTCTGCGCTGGGAAAAGCATGGGGCCGAAGCTCACCTGGAGGCACAAGTCATCCTGCGCTTGGGCAGCCCGGAGGTGCTCGAGGAGCTGCGCAGGTCGAGCGCCGGTCGCTTTCTGGGCGAGGCGCTCGGCCCGGTAACGGTTATTGTCAAAGCGGGGGCGCAAGCCAGGGTTCTGGCGGCACTGGCTGAGATGGGCCTGCTGGCGGAAGATAATACCACGAGGGAAATATCCAATGAATAGTGTGGATTTTGACGTTGAAGCCCTTGCGGAAGAGACCGCGAAGATGCTGGAGGTAGCCTCCGGCCAGGTGATCTGGATCTGGGCGAGCGGCTATTCGATCAATTTCATCGAAGCGCTTGCTTTCCGGATTCGGGCACGAGGGGCATTCTGGACCCTGCGCTTCAACAGTGAATCTCTTCAGCGCCGAATCGGCATGGATGTACCCCAACAAAACCTTGCTTCCATTCCAGAGCATGAACTGCGCTGGCTGGACGATATCGATGCCATCGTTGAAGTCCGCGACCATGCAGGAAATCTTCCCGGGGTGTCCTTGGAACGGCGCAGGGCACTGGGAGCAGAGTGGATTGCGTTGATCGACGCGGCCGCCCGGAAAAAAGTCCGAAAGGTGACCATGATCAACCCGACACCGGCGCTGGCTGAGGCCTACAACCTGCCGTTGGAAGAGCTGTGCAGCCGGCTGATGAGGGCGCTCAATGTGGACTATCAGGCCATGGACTCTCTCCAGGAGCGATTGGCCCACCTGCTGGAGAAGACAGATGAAGTTCAGGCCACCTCCGCAGCGGGAACGAATTTGCGCCTGCGCGTCAGAGGGCGCAAAGCCTGGTGCGATACCCACAGCCTGCCGCGCGGGGAGACGTATATTGCTCCCCTCGAGGATTCAGCCGATGGGGTGGCGGTAATCGACAAGGCTTTCTTGCGCGGCAGGCCGGTCCAGCAACTGCGGCTGACCTTTGCCGGAGGACGTGTGGTTGCTGCCGAGGCACCGGACCCCTCCGGCGCAGCGTCCTTCAAGGAACTGCTGGAGGCGTCCAGCGGCGACAGGGACCGGATTGCCGAACTGGGAATTGGCACGAATCCCGGCGTGACGGAACCGATCGGCAACATTGCTCTGGACGAAAAAATTGGTGGAAGCATCCACCTTGCCGTCGGGATGAATGAAAGTTTTGGTGGGATGAATTGATCGAACCTTCACCTCGACCTGGTCCTCCTGCGGCCGACCCTCTGTTTCGATGGAACCCTGATCCTCGAAAACGGGGAGTTCAAGCATTGAGCATGGCATGCTCTTGGCTCAGACCATGATGGACGGCAGAGAGGTTTCCAGAGGATGAAGATGGATAAATTGAGAGAGGAGTAGGATATGGCCAAAATCGATTGGATCAAACAGGAAATCGAGAATTTGCAGAACGCGGGACTGTACACTCACATCCGAACCATTGGTTCGCCGCAGGGTGCCTGGTTGACCGTGGATGGGAAAAAGGTGTTGAACTTCTGCTCGAACAATTATCTCGGCCTTGCGAACCACCCAAAACTCAAAGCGGCGGCTAAACAGGCCGTGGACGAGCTGGGCGTCGGGCCGGCAGCGGTTCGCACCATCGCCGGCACGATGACCCTGCACCTCGAACTGGAAAAGCGCCTGGCGACCTTCAAAGGTGTGGAAGCAGCCATTACATTCCAATCCGGGTTCACTGCCAACCTGGCGACCATCCCGGCGCTGGTCGGCAAGGAGGATGTCATCTTCTCCGACCGGCTGAACCACGCCAGCATCATCGATGGCTGCCGCCTCTCGGGGGCAAAAATTATCCCTTACGAGCACTGCGATCCACTGTCGCTCGAAGCTGTGATCAAGGAAAATTCCGGTTCCTACCGCCGTGCCCTGATCGTAACAGATGGGGTGTTCAGCATGGACGGAGATGTGGCCCCGCTGGACAAGATTTCCGAGGTGGCTGCGGCGTATGATATCCTGCTGATGGTGGATGACGCCCACGGTGAGGGGGTGCTTGGCAGGGGCGGGCGCGGCATCGTCGACCACTTCAGCCTGCATGGTAAGGTGGATGTGGAGGTCGGCACACTCTCCAAGGCGTTCGGGGTGGTCGGTGGGGTGGTCGCCGGGAACAAAACCATCATTGAATGGTTGCGCCAGCGCGGCCGTCCATTCCTGTTTTCATCGGCGGTCACGCCCCCGGATGCTGCCGCGTGCATAGCTGCGCTGGATCTGCTCGAGGCTTCCACAGAGCTGGTGGATAAGCTGTGGGACAATGCCAGGTATTTCAAGGCCGAGATGAGGACGCTGGGCTTTGATACGGGGCTCAGCACCACGCCGATCACTCCCGTCATGCTCGGCGAGGCGCCGCTCGCCCAGCAGTTCAGCCGCGAGTTATTTGAAGCGGAAGTTTTTGCCATGGCGATCGGTTACCCAACGGTGCCACAGGGCAAGGCCCGCATCCGGGTGATGATCTCCGCCGCACACGAAAGGAACGACCTGGATAAAGGCCTGCAGGCGTTCAAGAAGGTCGGAAAGAAATTGGGAGTGGTTTAGAATGGATTTATTTATGCTCGGCAGAGAAATGTCTGCCGAGCAGCATTCTATGCATGATGATCTGGAATTAACGTTGTCCCATTCAAAATAAGAAATCAACTTAAGTCCCAAAAAGGACATTATTTCACTGAAACTCCCCACAGCTTTCGGCGCTTAGCGCCGCCGCCTTTCATCCCCGCGCACCTGAAGGCTGGGGCCTTACTACGGTGGATACGGTAAATCACAGATTTGTCAAAAAAGAGCCCACTCGGGTACGGAAAAGTGGAACCTACTTGTTCCAATCTCCGTTTTGGAGCCGATCCTCGACCGTACATAGGTCGATATTCTTATGTTTGGCCTTTTTTCCCTGCTATTTCAGCCTTATAAATTTCTTCTGCTAATGCAGTATCTGCTTTATCATATTATGTACCGTCTGAATTCGTTTGGGCCTCAGGATCTTCGGCCACAAGATTCACGCCGGTTTTATCAATGCCGGTTATATTGTCACTTTGGCTCACAAGTTGGTCTTTAGTTGAGCCTTTTACCAATGAAGTAAAAACTCCGATAACAGCAAAAACTGCCCCGACCAAATAGGTAATATGAAGTGCACCCACAAAAGCCGCATTTGTTAATTGTATGCTTTGAGGATTCTGAGTTTTCAAAGATATCATCAACCGCTGACGGCTGCTGGTAAAAACAGCACCTGAAATTGCCACGCCTAAAACCATACCGATATATTTCATCATCGCTAACATACCGGAGGCAACACCCCGTTTGGAGTTGGGTATGCTTCCCATAACAGCGCTATTGTTGGGAGTCAGAAACAAGCCACTCCCGAGCCCGAGCGTAGTTGCACCGAGAATCATGAAGATAATTGCCGAATTGGCTGTTAAATTACTGAGTTGCCATATTCCGAATGCCATAATTGCCATACCCGCGGCACTAATATATCGGCTATCCATCCGGTCTGACAAGTATCCACTCAGCGGTGCGATCAATATAATAATGACAGGCATAGGCAAATAAAGTATTCCGGTCTGTTGTGCAGTTAATCCACGCAAATCCTGTAAATAGAAGGGTATCAGCAAAAGGATGGTATATTGCGCCATATAAAAGAGTGAGGTAGAAGTGTTGCCCATTAAAAATATACGGTTTTGAAAAAGATTGATATCCAGCAAAGGATCCGTTCGTCGTTTTTCAAAAAATATAAAACCGACCGCTGAGACAATTCCAATTGCTATTGATATCAATATCCATGGGTTTCCCCAGCTATAATTCTCCACTAGACTGAGGGGTAACAAAACTGCTGTGAGGGTAAAGAGAATCAAAGCTGCGCCACCAAGGTCAAAAGATTGAGAAGCATGTTCATGTTCATCGTGGGTTGGAATAGTTCGTTGTGCCATCCAAAATCCGATAATTCCGACGGGGATATTGATCATAAATACACTTCGCCAACCAAGGTGTGTTGTTAAAATACCGCCCAGCACCGGCCCCAGGATTGTGCCGGCACCCATCGCAACCGCCGATACGCTCAACGCCCTCCCCCGAGAGGCGGGAGTTACAGTTCCAGTAATAATTGCTGGAGACATAGCCACCAACATCCCTCCGCCGATTGCCTGTATGCCCCGAAAAATGATTAGCATCCAAACCGAAGGGGCCAGTCCACATAATAGCGATGCAGCAGTGAAAATAATATAACCTCCCAAATAAATCTTTTTATGCCCGTATAAATCTCCAAACCGTCCAATTGCGATTACAAGACCGCTGATGACTAACAAATACGCCATTGTCGTCCATTCAATAGTCGACAAGGACGTCCCAAAATATTTACTTAAATTCGGTAAGATCAGGTTGACAACACCTGAATCAAGAACCGGCATAAAACCACCCAGTGCACACGTCACCAAAATCCATCCTATCCTTTGTCTGCGGCTTTTCGTACTATTAACTTCTTTGGGGGTTTTATTTGCTGTATCCATCTTTAAGCCTCCGTCATGAATATAGGTTTAAGTCTATATTTTGATGTTTATCTACTAACCTTGACTGTCTTGAAAATACTTAACCAGCGGTACAAAGAGCGGGTTGCTGCAGAGAAACCGAATAACCCAACTGCTCAAGCCGCTTAACGAGACGTTTTGCTGTGGCTTCTGGGCGCCGTTTATCGAAATAATCACCGCCCATGTCACGATAAGGTTCCTTACGTTCGATCAGATGGTAAGCAATCACAAGGATTGTATGTTCCAAGGCAACCGTCGCTTTCTTTTTTCCTCGACGAGCAGCCACGCGGCGATATTGAGCCGACAGGTAAGTGTTCCTGGAATGTGAGGCGGCATGGGCAGCCTGGTTCAGTGCAGAGGACAACGCCTTATTTCCTTTGGTCGTCTTGCCAGAACGCCGCTTGCCTGCGCTTTCGTTATTGCCAGGAGCAACGCCAGCCCAAGAGGCCAGATGCTCTGCGGTTGGAAAGCGGCTCATATCAGTTCCGATTTCGGAAACGATAATTTCGGCGATCTCACGCCCGACTCCTGGAATAGTGTCCAACAAGGTTGCCGCTTCTTCAAAAGGTCGGCAATATTCCTGAACTTGCTGGTTGAAACGTTCTATTGCTTCGTCCAGGTTATCGATTTGGCAGAGCAATTCCGTCAAGATAAAACGGTGGTGAGACTTGACCCGCCCTTCCAGAGCCTTCGCCAGCAGATCCCGTTTCTCACGCATCCGCTTCTGTGCCAATTCGGCCATCTCGGCCGGGCTGCTCTGACCTTGGATGAGTGCTTCCAGCATCGCACGCCCGGATACACCCATCACATCCGAAGCCACACTCGCCAGTTTGATGTTGGCGCTTTCCAGCACCTTTTGCACTCGGTTAACCAGTGTCGCTCGCTCGCGCACAAAAGTGCTCCGAGAGCGAGTTAATTCACGCAGCTCCCGTTGCCCAACTGGTGGAACGAAACTTGCATTCAGCAACCCATGTCGCAGAAGATCAGCAATCCACTCGGAGTCCTTGACATCTGTTTTGTGACCGGGAACAGCTTTGACATGCTGGGCATTCACCAACAAAACTTCAAAGTTGTTCTCCAGAATGTTGAAAACAGGCTTCCAATATTCTCCGGTACTCTCCATGGCCACATGAGTTACACTATAGCCCGTCAGCCAATCCGAGAGCCCCAACAAATCAATCGTCATGGTCCCAAACGTCCGCGTCTCTTTCCGCAGACCTTCTTGCCCATCAGTAACTATGACAGACGCTACCACGGTCTTCTTATGCACATCCAAGCCAGCACAATGCGTATGGACAACTTCCATTGCAATCTCCTCTCTTGAATTGCGGCTGACTTGGATACCCAGAAAGACAGAGACTGTCTTACGTGCTTCCTATACAAGCGAGCGACAATTAGCGGTGCCTGAAGGTATCCGGATCAATCTCCACTACAGGCTCGTGGCACCAGTCAAAAAACGATCTCTGTGTCAGCCGACTGGCACCCTGTATAGCACATTTTCATGCTTTGCGGTGTCCAGCAGACATGACATCTCTGCAAAAACGAGAGGACAATTTTCATCTAAATTGAACTCTCCTCAACGAGCAAATTTTTTAATATAATCAGGCCAACTCAGATGCAAAGGCCTAAAAGAGATGTTCAAGAGAAACAAACGTCATCTTCAACCTGTATTGATCTCCAGTGTCAACGAATTGCCTGAGGAGTTGCGTGAACGCCTGGACACCTCCTGGTCGGGTGTATTCTATCGGGAGTTCTTCTCCCGATTGGACGAAGGTCCATTTGCAGTGCTTTACGCCGACATGCCTTCACGGCCCAATGTTCCAGTCAATGTTTTAGTGGGACTGGAATACCTGAAAGCGGGTTTTGGCTGGTCGGATGAAGAGATGTACGAGTCCTTTCTCTACAACCTGCAAGTACGTTATGCGTTAGGGTATGATGAGTTTGGCACTGGATACTTTGATCTGCGCACGTTGTACTACTTTCGAGAACGCCTGAGCCGGTACATGCAAGAGAAGGGGGTAAATTTATTGGATCAAGCTTTCGAACAGGTGACAGACGAGCAAATTGCGGCTTTCCAATTGAAGACTGGTTTGCAGCGCATGGATAGCAGCCAGGTGGGGAGCAACATTCGCCAGATGGGGCGGTTGCAGTTGCTGGTGGAAGTGCTGCAGCGCGTGCACCGCATGTTGAATGCAGGCGACCAGGCCCAATATCGTGAAGCCTTTGCGCCTTACCTCCAAGGGCATGCCGGACAGTATGTGTACCGTCTCAAGCGGGAAGAGAATGCGGGACATATCCAACGGATCGGCGAGTTTATGCAGCAATTGCTGATTGATTTGAAGGAAGGCTATGGCGAAGATCCTGTTTTTCATGTATTGGAGCGAGTGTTCAATGATCACTTTAAGCTGGAAGGAGAAAAAGCAAAAGCCAAAACTGGTCGTGAGCTGAGTGCCACCAGCCTGCAATCCCCAGATGATCTGGAAGCAACCTTTCGGAAAAAAGGTGGCAAAGGATATCGAGGTTATGTCGCCAATGTAACAGAGACTTGCGACCCCAAAAATGCGTTGCAGTTGGTCACCAAAGTGCAGGTCGCATCCAATCACACCGATGATGGCCACTTGTTGGCGGAAGCCCTCCCCAACCTGAAACAACGCATGGATCTGGACAGGCTTTATACGGATGGTGGTCCTGGAGGGCGAGAAGCGGATGCGGTGATGCAGGAGCAACAGGTCGCTCATATCCAAACTGCCATTCGCGGCGGTCGTCCAAACCATAAGAAGCTCACCCTATCCGATTTTGCCATCCAATTGGACGAGGACGGTCAGCCTGTGCAGATCACCTGTCCCCAAAAACAGCAAGTGCCCATCTACCCAGGCCGCCTGAATAAGGGGCGGGTGGCTTACTTCGATCCGACCATTTGCCAGGCTTGTCCATTCTGGCAGGCTAAAAAATGCCTATCTCTTCCAGGGAAACGAGACGGACGCCATCAGTTGTATATCAACTGGCGCAGAGTCCATTCTTCCCAACGCCGACGCCAAAGTTTGGCCCAGAATAAAGAAGCCCATAATTTGCGGGCAGCCATTGAAGCCACAATACGCTGCATCAAGCATCCATTCCCGGCTGGCAAGCTGCCAGTGCGAGGCTCTTTCCGAATGGCCTGCTTGTTGATTGGCTCGGCTGGTATGACCAACGTACGCCGTATCCAGCGTCATCTGGCGGCAAAGAACCAGCCCGCAGTGCAGGATAAATCTTTTTTGGTCATTGGTAAAACCTTGTTGATGAGACTGATCAGGCTCTTCCAGCCTTCGGAGCTATCCTTGGATTGTTAAAGTGCGAGTTTTTGCAGAGGAGTCAACCTTAAGTGTAAAAATAAAGACATCATCATTGTGTAGAAAACTCCTGATCTTCGTCCTCAGATGCTTGTTCACCACTTGTTATCTGTCCGTGTATCTCATTAATGATTGCGTTCAATCCGTGTCGAAAAAGGGAAAGGTCTTCCTCGGGAACATTATGAAGCCATCCGCCCAGGAATTCTTCCCAACCAAGGAGCTTTTCAATAAGTTCCTCTCCCACCGGTGAAAGTCGGACAATTGCACGGCGGCGATCTATTGGATCTTCGCTGCGATCGACTAAGCCCGCCTGCACCAGTTTGTCAATCAGATGGCTGGCGGTAGGTTTCCCAATCCCAAGGTGCTTCGCGATTTGCATCACTGAAGACGTTTTGTTATGAGCGACAATGAATAGGGTTCTTAATTGAGGCAGCGTTAGCTGAAGATCTAACCAGGCTGGGACTGACGCCATAAGAAAAGCGTGGAGCAACTCTCGAAGGAGTTCAACGACATCCCGCACAAGGGGATCGTCAGACGACAATATCTCTGGTTTTCCCATAGATGAATTCTCCACATAAATAGTTCGACCTTATCGAATTAATTTATGATAACGAACTATCTCCGGGCTGTCAAGGGCATTTACTGACAGGGCATTTACCGCATCCGCCCTAAGGCTGCCGCCTTCAGGCGCGAGGAGGAAAGACGGCGGCGCGCAGCGCCCCTCGCGAGAGGAGCAGACGGGCGAATAAATTGATGTAGAATAATAGGGGTGGCCAAGTTCCCATTTGGGAATGATCTGATCACCCCGCAAAATTTTTTGGGAGGCCCGTATGCTCATCTTTACTCCACAAGATCTGATCAAGCTCCTCATTGCTCTCCTCGTGGGCGGTATGATCGGCTTCGAGCGTGAGCTGCACTCCAAGGCGGCCGGCCTGCGCACGATCACCCTCATCACAGTCGGCTCAACGATATTCACGATCGTATCCTCCAGGTTTACGGATACAGCGACCTCGCGCGTTGCTTCCAACATTGTCACCGGGGTCGGCTTCCTCGGCGCGGGCTCCATCCTTTTCGCAGAAGGCAAGGTCCGGGGCCTGACAACGGCTTCCTCCATCTGGACGGCAGCCGCACTGGGGATGGCAATCGGTTTGGGCCAGTATGTTCTGAGTGTGACGGCCACGGTCCTGGTCCTTGTGGTGCTCGACCTGTTTGCCCGCCTCGACCGCTGGCTGGACCTGAAGGGCCGCGATACGCGCATATACGAAATTACCTATACGGACAAGCCTGACAAGGATGTGAGCCTTGAAGCTGTATTTCGGGAATATCGCATGGCGATCCGCACCCACCGGCCGATGAGAAAGGGCAAGCTGCGCTTCGATGTCTGGGAACTGGACGGGCGTGCCGGGGACCACCATGCCATGGCCGAAAAGCTGCTGGCGGACAAGGAAATCGTTGAATTAAAATATTAGGGTCAGGGTGAGGGCCAGGTCCTTACCGGATATGCGGCGTGAATGCCCCGCCATTTATGGCTTAATATTACCCACATCTTTCACGCCTCAATATTTGCCCTTATATTCAAGCAGGCGAATGTGCAAGAGGCATAAATGTGGGCAGAAAATCAGGTTAAAACGAAAAAAAGCTTGGTATATCGGCGATATTTTGACTTGTGGGTAACCCTTAGGGCTTCAGCCCTAGGGAGTTTCAGTCAGGCGATTAAACCCGGGTCTTCAGGAAGATCTCGGTCCAGGTCCGGGAATATTCTTCCCCGGTCCCCTCTTTGTTTAAATCCCAGTAAGCCGAGAGCAGGCTGTGGCAGATGGCCCACTTTTTAATCGTTCCCGCTCGACCCCCAGCCGTTCGGAGAGGATGGCGATACGACGCCGGGTGCGGCGGATGGCTTCCGCTTCGACCGGCATCTTTCCTATTGGATTCATCAGAAACGGCCCGACATCGTACTCCGAGGGCCCGATGACGCCTTTCGGGTCGATCACCAACCAGCCGCGGCTGGAGAGCAGGATGTTGAAGTGGTGGAAATCCCCGTGGAGGAGCACCGGCGGCCGGTCTTCGGCGAACAGCTCCTGGATCAGAGCCTCCACGGCCCGGACGGTCTTTTCCGGGAACGGTCCGCTTCCGCCGACAAAATTTGGGCGCAGGTTTTTGAGTTCGTCGAACCAACCGCGCAGGCTCAGGAAACCGCCCCGGGTGGGAGCGGGCCGCTGGATCTGGCGCATCACTTCGGCCGCAATTTCTGTCGACCGGTCGTCGTCCTCCAGTGAGGCCAGCATCGTCCCGGGAACGAGGCGTTCCAGCACCAGCATGCCTTTTTCGGCATCCGCTTCCAGCAGGCGGCAGGCGCCACGGCCTGCGTACAGGCGAAGACTGTTGATCTCGCTGTCCAGCTCGCGGTTCGGCACGCCGATTTTCAGCACCACCGGCGTGCCGTCAGAGCGGGAGGCAGCACAGACATAGTTATAGGAAAGCAGGAAGGGCCTGCCGACAGTCAGCTCCCAGCGGCAGGCTGCCTCGTCGAGCAGGGCGGGGAGTTCGGCCAGCCAGGCCTGGCCCTTTTCACCAAAAGAAACCTGGATGTTCTCTACGAAAGTTGCGGAAAGGTCTAACGTCATGGCAGCAGCCTGGCATTCTTGATCTTCGCCCGGCGCTTGCGCCTTTCGTAATGCTGCCAGTAGACTTTGTACCCATCATACTGGGTGCGTGACGGTTTTTCTTCGGCGGGATAGCCGACGTGCATCATCCCCAGCGGCGTGACTTCCCCGGGGATGTCCAGAATATCCCGGACGGCCTTGACGAACGGCCCGATCGGGTGGATGCCGATCCAGACTGCGCCCAGCCCCAGCCCGACCGCGGCGATGAGCATGTTCTCCATCGCCGCGCTGCAGTCCTGCTCCCAGAACAGCCTCCCGGCGGTGTTGCGGCCCCGTTCTGGGCTGCCCAGGACGACGATGGCGGCGGGAGCGTTATGGTGCGCGAACGGCAGCCGGCTGCGCAGCCTTGCCAGGACCTGCGCGTCGGTGATCACGATGAACTCCCACGGCTGGCTGTTGACCGCGCTGGGCGCGGCCATGCCGGCCTGCAGGAGCAGGGTGAGAGTCTGCTCATCCAGCGCCTGGTCGGTGAATTTTCGGATCGACCGGCGGCGGAAAAGGGTGGCAAGGGTGGGGTTCGGGTTGGCAACCATCCGGCACTCGCGCGATCTGGAAGAAAAGGCAGGAGGGATGACCGCGGGCGACGGTCCGCAGTCTGCCATCCATCAGCCTCTATCCGGGAAGCATCTTCTCAAAGATCTCCTATTTTCTCTCCCGAATATACTTTTTGTGATCTACCTCAAGACGGAAACATTTTCTCGAAGAAATGTACGGAGTTTCGTCTACTCTAAACTGGAAACATCTTCTCGAAGAAATGTACGGAGTTTCGTCTACTCTAAACTGGAAACATCTTCTCAAAGATCTCCGGGCAGTAAGTTTGAACCATCTCCGAGGTCAGGCCGTTCTCCTTGCAGATGGCCGCGTACAAGTCCGCGGAAGGCCGCTTGCGCCGGACCTGGGTGGCAGTATCCAGTTCCCACAGCCCGAAGCGCTGGGTCCAGCCGCGCTCCCACTCGAAGTTGTCCACCAGGGTCCAGAAGAAGTAGCCCTTGACCGGCCAGTTGAAGTTGACCGCCCGCCACAGCTCGCGGACATGACCGGCCAGGTAGCGCGGGCGGATTGTGTCCTTGGCGTCTTCGATGCCGTTCTCGGTGACGATGATTGGCAGGCCGGGGTAGGTCTGCACGGCCCATTTGAGGGAGCGGAAGAACCCTTCGGGGATGTTGGCATTCATCCCCCCTTCGGAGAGATCACACCCGGCCGGGTAGGAGCGGCGGCCAAACAGCTCGCCCGGGTTGCGCAGGTCGAAGGCGACCGTGTCCTGGGAGTAGTAGTTCAAACCGAAATAATCCTGCGTTCCCTTGGCTTCCGGGATGCGGGCACTGCCGAGCGGGGTGCGCATGACGCCGGTGCGGATGCCGCTGGGGAAGGCCATATTGATGGTGCTGTAGTGGAGGTTGCGCTCCAGCACGTCCAGCGGGAACCAGGACCAGCGCGGCAGCATCGGCCGATAATGCAGGGCATAGCCGACGCGTGCTTCGTTCTGAATCTGGTGAATGGCATGGTAAGCCGCGGCGTGGCCGCGCAGGAGGTTCGCTTCCACGCGTATCGCGAGCCTGAGGTCGGATTTGCCGGGCGGGAAGATCTTTTCCGCATAGCCCTCAAAGGCATAGATGTTTGGCTCGTTGATTGTGCACCACAGGGAGGTGTACTCCTTGAGCGCCTCAACCGTCTTGCGTACGAACTTCTCGAAGAGCGGTATGACCGCTTCGGTTTCCCAGCCACCCAGTTCGGTGAGCCACAGCGGGTCGGTAAAGTGGTGCAGGGTGACCATGACGGTCAGGTTGCGCTCGCGCGCCCCGCGCAGCATGCTCCGGTAGCGCTCCAGGGCATTCTCATCCCAGCGGTCAGGGACCGGCTGGATGCGGCTCCACTCGACGGACAGGCGGTGGGCGTTCTGGAGGCCGTCCGCGGCGCGATCGAAATCCTCCTTCCAGCGACCGCCCCACCAGTCACAGGCGAGTTCCGATTTTTGGGGTGTATGGCCTTCCTGCTCCCACTTCCACCAGTTGTTGTTGGTATTGTTGCCTTCGACCTGGTGGGCGGCGGTGGCCGTCCCCCACAGGAACCCTTTCGGGAAATGAAACGCTGCAGTTGGCATGAGCTCTCCTTAATCAACGATTCCCAGATGCATTTTAAGTCAGAAAAATTCTCTGCGCGCCTGCGAGGCTACGCAGCAGGATTACCCGTCCGCGCCAGATAGGCCAGGTAGAGTGCCACCGACCCGGCAACCGCGGCATTGAGCGATTCGATCCTTCCTCGCATCGGCAGGCGCAGCAAGAAGTCACACTTGGAGCGGACCAGCGGCCGGATGCCTTCGCCTTCGCTGCCCACCACTACTGCCAGCGCGCCGTCCAGACGAATATCGGAGGGGAGCCGGGAGGCGGGATCTTCGTCCAGCCCGACGACCCATGCTCCGGCTTCCCTCAGTTCGTCGATGGTCTGCGAAAGGTTCGCCTGGGCGATCAGCATGTGCTCGCACGCGCCCGAAGAAGCATTGACCACCGCGGGGGTGATCCCCGCGGCACGCGCCAGGGGCAGCACCACGCCGTGCACGCCGACCGCTTCCGCAGTGCGCAGGAGGGTGCCCAGATTTTGCGGGTCCTGCAGGGTATCCAGGATCAGTACGAAAAGTGGCTCCTGACGCTCCCCGGCCAGGTCGAGGATGTCCGCCAGGTTGTGGTAAGGATAACCGCTGGCTTCCAGGATCACCCCTTGGTGGCCGGGATGGATCTTGTCCAGCCCGGCGCGTGGGGCGCGCAGGATGGGGATTTTGCGCTTTTCCGCCATTTCCAGGATCTGGCGGATACGGCCTTTTTCCTGCACGCCGTGCGCAAGCTCCAGCCGGAAAACGTTCCGGCGGTTGGCACACAGGGCTTCATAGACGGCGTTGCGGGAGTAGATGAATTCTTTCATCCCAGCCATTGTACAACAATTTTTCTCTGTTCACTTCTGCATGCCTTCTTCACACTCAGTTCACAAGCGGCTTTTATACTCTGGCATAGATTTCGAGAGAAACCAAACCTTGTAAAGGAGAAAAAGAAATGACCAGAAATATCATCTTTCGTATCTTGGCCGGACTGGTGCTGCTTGCCGCCCTCGCGGGGATCGCCTTTTTTGCCTACAATGCCGGCGTGGCCCACAGCACGGTGATAAACGTCCAGCCAGGCGCGCCTCAGACCAACGGGCTGCCAGCCCCGTATTACTATGGCTGGGGCCACCCGTTCCCCTTCTCCGGCCTGGGCTGCCTCATCCCACTGGCCGTGCTGTTCCTGGTTTTCCTGGCATTCGGCAGCATGCGCCGCATGATTTGGGGCCCGCGCTGGGGCAGCCACCACATGCACCATCAAATGCGCTGGAGCGAGAAGGAATGGGAGGGAGGCGTCCCGCCGATGGTTTCCGAGTGGCACCGCCGGATGCACGGGCAGTCAGAAGATGATGCTGCCAAGAAATAAGGCGGACATACCTTCCCAGGAAGCGTATAATTCAACCGGGGTCTCCGATTGTGGGAGATCCCGGCTGGAAATATTAATATGAAAACCATCCTGGTTGTGGACGACGAACCCAAGATCGTCAAGCTGGTGTGCGATTACCTTGAGCATGCCGGCTTTGCGGTGCGATCTGCCTCCGACGGGAAGTCGGCGCTTTCCCTGGCGCGCACCGATAAGCCGGACCTGATCGTCCTGGATCTCGGCCTGCCGCAGCTGGACGGTCTGGATGTCACCCGTGAGCTGCGCAGGCTTTCAAATGTGCCCATTATCATGCTGACCGCCCGTGCGGATGAATTGGACAAGCTGATCGGGCTGGAGCTGGGTGCGGATGACTATGTGACCAAGCCGTTCAGCCCCAAGGAGCTGGTGGCGCGCGTGCGGGTAGTCCTGCGCCGTATGGAAAGCTCGTCCGCCGGGCCGGAGATCATCCATGCGGCCGACCTGACCCTTGACCTCCCGCGCATGCGTGTTACGGCGGACGGCCGTTCCATTGAGGAGCTGACCCCCACCGAGTTCTCCCTGCTCGCGGAAATGGCGCGCCAGCCGGGTCGGGTGTTCACCCGCGCCCAGCTGCTGGACGCCGTACACGGAGTGGCCTTCGAATCCTACGAACGCGCCATCGATGCCCATATCAAAAACATCCGCCGTAAGATTGAGCCCAAGGCTCCCGAACCGCGCTACGTCCTGACGGTCTACGGGGTGGGCTACAAATTCACCGACCAGTAGACATGTCAACCCAGGATCATTTTTCCCACCGTCCGCCCCGCTGGTGGCCAGAGAACGAGAACTGGCCGCCGCGCAGGCATAGACGGCATATGCGCCCCAGCCCCTTCTTTCGCCGGTTTGGCTGCCTGTTCGCGGTTTTTAATTTTCTGGGCCTTGCCATCTTCGTTGCAGTTATCGCCTACTTTGCCGGCAGCCTGGGGTTGGTGCAGTTCTCGATTAACTTGCTGAAGTGGGGGATCGTTCTAGGCATCGGTATCGTACTGTTCATCGCCATCGGGGCCATTCTGGTGGGCCTGGGTGTGCGCCGTGTGTTCGTGCCCCTGGATGACCTGCTCGCTGCAGCGGACCGCGTGGCGGAAGGCGATTACTCGGCGCGGGTGGAAGAAAAAGGCACGCGGGAGGTACGCACCCTGGCGCGCGCCTTCAATCACATGGCTGCCCGGCTGCACAGCGTGGACGAACAGCGCCGCCAGCTGCTGGCTGACGTGACCCACGAGCTGCGCAACCCGCTGACGGTGATCCAGGGCAACCTGGAGGGAATGCTCGATGGAGTTTATCCCGCCGATGAAACCCAGCTGCGTGCCTTGCTGGACGAGACGAACATCCTGGAAAGGCTGGTGGAGGACCTGCGCACGCTGGCGCTCGCCGAGAGCGGCGCACTCCAGCTGAAGAAGGAGCCCACCGACCTGGGCCTGCTGGTGGGTGAAACGCTGTCCGCCTTCCGGACTCAGGCAGAAACCGCCGGGGTTTCCCTGGAGGCTGGGACCACCTCTAGCCTGCCCATGCTCGATCTCGATCCAGGACGGATCCGCCAGGTCCTGGCGAACCTGCTGACGAATGCGCTGCGCTACACACCGCGGGGTGGTAAAATCAGCCTTCAATACCGCCTGGAGTCTGAGCGGGTCATGCTGGAGGTGCAGGACAGCGGTCCCGGCATCCCGGCCGAAGACCTGCCCCACGTCTTCGAGCGGTTCTACAAGTCGGCCGACTTGGGTGGCATGGGCCTGGGACTGGCGATTGCCAGGCACCTGGTCGAGGCCCACGGGGGCACGATTACCGCAAAAAGCACCCCCGGGCTGGGAACGACAATTTGCATATCGCTGCCGGTGGAATAACGCCAAAATCCATTTGCCGTTGGTGCGAGTTGAGAGGAGAATTATTGGTATGCAGCTGATCAGCGTCAATATCGGCAAAGAATTCGAAAATAAGGCAAAATCCGTTGGTAAGACGGGGATTTATAAGCTTCCCGTGCAGGGACCTGTTCAAATTACTCCCCTGGGTCTCGCCGGCGACGCCGTGTGTGACACCAAGCATCACGGCGGACCGGACCAGGCCGTTTACGTGTACGGCACAGCCGATTACGGGTGGTGGTCGCAGGAACTTGGCCGCGAGCTTCCTCCCGGCACCTTCGGCGAAAACCTGACGATCAGCCCTCTGGAGAGTGCCGGCTTTTCCATCGGGGACCGCCTGCATGTTGGCGCTGTCATCCTGGAAGTGACCGCCCCGCGCGGCCCCTGTGTGACCCTGGCAGCCAAAATGGAAGACCCGGAATTTGTCAAACGCTTCCGTCAGGCCGGGAAGCCGGGACTGTACTGCCGCGTGATCCAGGATGGCCTGGTGCGCGCCGGGGATGAGGTCTCCATCGAACCCACCCGCGAGGCGACCATTACCATCGCTGAGGTATTCCAGCATGCCTACGCAAGCAAGAAGAGTGAAACCATCCTGCGCCGGATGCTGAATGCCCCCATTGCCATCCGCGACCGACAGGAAACCGAAGAAGAGCTGGCCAAGCTTTTAGCAGAGCGGAAATGAGCTGCTTTGGTTAAGCCGAAGCACCGGAATACTTGCGCGTGCCCAGCCGCCAGACGAAGCGCGCCAGTGCCGCCAGCAGGGCGGTCAGACCGGCGGCACCCAGCAGGGTGAGCGGGGTGAGGCGGCCGGTCAGCGCTTCAGCGGGGACGGTGACCGCGAATGCCACTGGAACCAGGAAAGTCAGGCCTAGACGCAGCCACTGCGGATAGATGGTGACTGGCCAGCGTCCCGCGGCATATAATCCTTCGAAGAGGTTGACCAGTTCCCAGATGCGGATGAGCCAGAAGGTGCTGGTGGTCAGGATCAGCCAAAAGCAGTAGATCATGACCCCACCCAGCACCAGCGCGGCGATGAAGGCCAGCGCCTGTCCGAGACCGATCCGCCCCTGCGTTTGAATAATTGCGATTCCCATCACGATTAAACCAACAACTACATCGGTCATATCCCAGAAATGGAATTCCCGGATGCTGACCAGCACCTGGCCGTCCACCGGCTTTGTCAGGGCGAAGTCGAGCGTCCCCTCCCGAATCTCGTCCATCAGGCGTTGCATATTGGGCTGGATGGCAGAATGGATAACCCCGCCCATGAGTATGAATACGCCCAATACCGCCAGCAGTTCGGGCTGGCTCCAGCCGCCCAGATGGCTGGTGTGGCCGAAGACCAGCGCCAGACCGATCAACCCCGTCGCCAGGCCGATGAAGGATTGCAGGAGTTGGATGAAAAAGTTGACCCGGTACTGCATTTCGTTGGCGATGGCAATGCGCAGGTGACTCCAGATCAATCGAATAATTTTCATGAGCAATTCCTTCCTCACCATGAGCGTCGCGCAGGAGTGCAGTTCGTATCCGGCGCGGCCGATTGTTTAATTCCCGACGGACGAAAAATGCCGGATGCCGAAATGCCAGACCAGGTTGACCAGCAGAACCCCGCCCAGGATCCACAGAAGTTGGATGCCCAACCCTGTCAGCAATTCGGCCGGGGTCAGGTTCCCGACCAGGGCGTTGATGGGGAAAAAGAATGTCCATTGGAATGGAAGGAAGTTTGATATATTCTGCACCCAGGTCGGCATCAGGCCCATCGGCACGAGGCGCCCCGACAGAACCAGTTCCAGCCCAAGGTAAAGTTGAAAGATGGCACCCACGCGGGTTGTCCAGAATGTGATCATGCCAAGCGGGGCTACAAACATGGTGCGGATGAGATAGGCGCCCCATATGGCAATGAAAAAGGCCACAGCCTGCATCCAGGTTGGATGCAGCACCGGTTTGAAGATGAGCGACAGGACTGCTGCAAGCGGCAGCCAAAGGAGGATCACCACGAACTTCCATCCGGCGAAGTAGGCCACATCGCTGTGGATGGGATGGATTGGCCGCAGGAGTTCAGCCGAGAGCTGACCACGCCGGATGCGGTCTTCCCAGCCATAGGGCGTGAAGACGATGTTCATGTTGCGGACCAGTGTCCAGACGATGTAGTACGCGGCAAATGCCCCAGGAGTGTACCCGTCCACCGAGCCTCCCTGCTGGCTTGCCACCGTGGACCAGACCACCAGGTAGATGACGGGCTCGGCGATCATCCCGATCATGTAAAAATAGTTCTGCGCCCGGTACTGCAGCTGTTCCAGGACAGCGAATTTCATGGAA
This sequence comes from uncultured Chloroflexia bacterium, assembly GCA_963753465.1. Classification (GTDB taxonomy): domain Bacteria; phylum Chloroflexota; class Anaerolineae; order Anaerolineales; family Villigracilaceae; genus UBA877. Next base: position 221,405 of record CAVWCJ010000006.1, on the reverse strand, counting down.
GCCAGGTAATAATCGAAATGGCGCTTCATTGCTTTTCGCCCTCGGCACTCTTCTGCTGGAACACTTTTTCGATAACATCCTCAATGGGCGGGTCCTCAACGGTCAGGTCGTCGACCTTCTGTTCGGCGAGGATGCGGGCGGTCACCTGCGGGGTCTCTGCCCTGGGTACGCGCAGGCTGACCTCGGCTCCTTCCCGGTTGAGCACCTCCCCGTACTGGCCCCAGGCGCTGAAGTTGTTGTCAACGGTCACACTGATCGTTTTAAAGGCCGAGAATTGGTCGAGCAGGGCCGACAGGTCGCCATCGAAGAGCAGTTTGCCGTTGTGGATGACGATGACCCGTTTGCACAGCGCCTCCACATCGGCCATGTAGTGGCTGGTGAGCAGCACGGTGGCCCCGTAGCGCTGGTTGTATTCGGCGACAAAGCTGCGAATGCGGCGCTGCATGGTCACGTCCAGGCCGATGGTTGGTTCGTCCAGGAAGAGCACCTGTGGGCGGTGCAGCAGTGCCCCGACGATCTCCACTTTCATCCGCTCACCCAGGGAGAGGTTGCGGACCGGCTTCCGCACCAGGTCCTGCAGCTCAAGCAGCTCGATGAACTCGTCCCGAGTGTGCTCAAAGTCGGCGTGTGGGATCCCGTAGATTGCCCGCTGCAGCTCGTAGGAGTCCATGGCTGGCAGGTCCCAGGAGAACTGGGAGCGGTTGCCCATCACCAGGGTGATCCGGCTTAGGAATTCGAATTGGCGCCGGGAGGGCTCGAAGCCAAGCACACGCGGTGTCCCGGCGGTGGGGTAGAGCAGGCCGCTGAGCATTTTCAGCGTGGTGGTCTTTCCGGCCCCGTTGGGCCCCAAAAAACCGACAACCTCGCCGGCTTGGATGGAGAAGGAAATTTCATCTACCGCCTTGACAGTGCGGGTGGAGCGCTTGAAAAGGCTTTTCGTGGCAGCCTTCAGCCCGGCTTCCCGCACTGGGACCTTGTAATACTTGGAGAGCTCTTCGACTGCGATCACTGGGACTGGCATGGAATCCCCTCCAAAAAGAATGACTTCATTTGGTTGGCAAAGTGAAAACCCCCGCACACTCAGAACCCTGGATATATTCTACCTTGAATCCCGCCCTTTCCAGGGCCGGGAGCGACTGGGCAGCGATCCAGTAGGACTCATCCTCCCAAGTTTCGCCTGTCTCGACCTTCACTTGTTCCCGGGCGGCTTCGTCCGGGAAACTGATATCGGCAATCACAATCCGGCCTTCCGGGGCGAGGTGCGAACTCAGGGCCTGCAGGATGCAGACCTTCTCGTCCAGTTCGAAGTGATGGAAGACATAGGCCGAGAGGATGCGGTCGAAGCAGACAGGCAGCTCGGCTGGCCAATCCCTGCGAAGATGGTACAGGACGAGATGAGCCTGCGTGAGTTTCCGGCGCGCCATTTCCAGCATGACGGGGGAAAAATCCGTGGCCCACAGCTCACAGCCGGTTTGATCGAACTTGAGCGCCAGGTTTCCGGTTCCGGTGCCCAGGTCGAGCAGACGCAAGCCAGGCTGTACTTCGGCCAGCGCAGCGGTTTTTTCCAGGACGGATTCATAACCGGAGAATGGGAAATAATCGATGGCGACCGAGCTGTCATATGTAGCTGCCCAGCCGTCAAACTCACGGCTGGGATTGGGATCGTTTTGATTCACTGAAACATCACTTCGCCGGGCACCAGTTCCCGCCGGCATTCAGCGGTCCCTGCACGACCACTTTGCTGAGATCGACGGAATCAAGCACCGCCTTCACCTGGTCCAGGCTGAAATCAGCGCGTTTCTTGAAGATCCACACCGGCGGGTGGTCGTAGACGCTGAAGGCTTCCTCCGCTGCTAACCAGCTGTGGTTGAAGAGCGGCAAGGAGGGGGGGCGCTCCCAGGCAAAGGTCCCGCCCACGTCGGAGACCCACAGCGGGCCCAGCTTGATCGGCGCACTGAATGAGGCCACCTGCTCGAAGCCCAGCTGGCCGTCGAACAGGGCACGGTAATATTGCATGGTCATCGGATACGTGAGCGGGATGCGGCAGGTGCTCCAGATGGCGCGCTGGCTGGTCATGAGAATGTAATCGGCCTGGGAGAGGACATCCAGGAACATCTGTTTTTTGTGCTCGTCGTCTGGCCAGCGGACCTCCATGGTCAGGCCGCGGTAGAGTCCCCCAAAGGGATCGTAATTGTCAAAGGGCATGGGCAGGCCTTCGTCCCAGCTCTCGTTGGAGATCACATTCCGATAGACGGTCACGGTGACAGAATCCGTATTCCAGGCGGCCAGGTAGTAGGTGGTGCCAGAGGTAAGCTGGACTGCCTGGAAAACCCCCGTGACTGTGGAGCGGTTTGCCGGCACGGCGATCTGGGTCTCCCCCAGGATCTGCGTTCCATCCGGATTGCTGGCAATGGCAACGTTCAGGCTGGCCGGGCTGTCTGCCTGGACATGCGGCAGGGTCACCGCTGTCACTTGCCCGGTGACGGGTGCCACGAAGGATTGAACGAAGCGGCTTCCTCCAGGAGGTATTGCCAGACCGTCGTCTGCCGCGATCGGCTTGTAGACAGTATTGCCCTGGGCATCCTGGATGGTCAGGTGGAAGGGCCCGTCTATATTTTGATAGATCCACTGCGCAGCCTGGATGCGGGTGTGCGGAGTGGCGTAAACCGCCTGCATAAAAGCACTCGCCCAGACAAGTGTTCCAATCAGGGTGACTCCCATCGCGATGGCTGCCAGGACACGGCGCATGCCGATCTTCTGCGCCCATTTCCACAGCTCCAGCAGACCCCAGGCTGCCAGCAGACACAGGAATGGATAAATCGGAAGGAAGTAACGTACCGATTTGACCCAGCGCGTGCCCATGAACAGGAAATATCCGCCCGTCCAAACCAGCGGCAGGAGGTGAGCCTTCCAGTTTTTTCCATGCCGGCCGAGCTGCCAGAGAGCAAATCCGAAGGCCAGCCAGGCGGCCAGTCCCAACGGCAGGCCCATGCCCCATAGGACCATATTCGTTAGTGGAAAGAGGATTGCCGGGCGGTGGGCCCACTGCTCGCCGGGCGGCCCGCCGCCGGTTCCGTTCGATTCGGCGGAGGCGACATTCATGCTGTCGACCCAATCCTGGTTGGGATGCAGGGTGAAGATAGTCGTATCCCCGCGGACGGCGCGGAAGCTCATCGGCTGGGTCACGCGGAAGGTAATTGCGCCGACCAGCACTCCCAGGAGGATAAACAGGATGGTGAAACTGAAAATGCGCCGCAAATCCTGTATGCTTTTTAGCTTGAGGTCGGCCACGCTGATGAAGGCGGCTACCAGGACCATTCCACCCAGCGGCAGCAGGTTGACCTTGCAGGCCAGCGCCATCCCAAAGCCAGCCCCAAACAGGGCGTACCATCCCAGAACCAGCCAGTTGGGACGATACGCCTCCGGCACCCCTCCGTCTCCTGGCGCGGAGCGGGCGACGGGAGCAGCTTGCGCAATCCGCACGCAGGCGTACATCGCCAGGGTCGTGAAGAATACGCCAAAGTTGTCCACGGTCATGAAATGCGACTGCTGGATCTGCATCACTGCCAGGCTGCTAAGAGCAGCAGCCAGCAGTCCGACTTTACGCCCATACAGCCTGTCACCGATCAGGAAGATCATCAGCAGCGCCAGCGTATCGGCCAGCGCGGAAAGCCTGCGGCCCAGCAGGCGGATTTCCCCATAGCCGGTGTTCCCGGTCATTTCGCCTGCGGCCCGGATGAGGATGATCGGCCATTGGCCCCAGCGCATGCGGTTGTCGGGCCCGGAATTGGTCGGGGTGCCATTAAGGTTATACTTCTGGTACGGGCTGATCGGGGAAAGGCGGGTGTTGAAATAGTCCGCCAGGGTCTTGGGCATGTGGAGCTGTGTCAGCGTGCTTGTCAGCCCATATTCGTCGGGATGGAGGTCCGTGCCCTGGTTCCAGTTGACCCAGTTGAAGCGGTAAAAGATCCCGACCAGGATCAGGAAGACCAGGATGGTGACAAAGGCCGCCGAGGCAGCTTTTTGCAGCTTCGTGCGGGCATTTTTCTTGGGCTGTGCCGGGCGGGTTGAACTCATCCCATTTATTATAGTTGAAACAGCACTCCGACGCTCTATGTCGGAGTGAGTGAATTTAAGGAAGGTCGGCGCGGCCCCCTGGAATATCTCACTGCTTGATGATGGCCATTAACAATTGGAGCAGCATTCCGATGCCGGGCATCGGAACGAGGCCTGCCCTACCCCCACTGCCAGGTGGTGCCGTCCTTGCCGTCCTCGACGGTCACCCCCAGCTCCTTGAGCTTGTCTCGGATCAGGTCAGACATGGCCCAGTTCTTCTGCTTGCGCATCTCGGTGCGGACCTCGACCAGCAAGCTGACAAACTTGTCTGAATTTCCCAGCGAGACTTTCTTTTCATTGAGGCGTAACCCGAGCACGGAAGCCAGGTCGCACAGTGTTTTTTGGGCTGCCCCGAGTTGAGTGTCATTGGCACCCACGTCCCGCGCGGTGTTGATCGCCCGCACCAGCTCAAAGAGTGCCGCGAGCCCGCCGGAGGTGTTGAAATCGTCGTCCATGCTATCGACGAACTCCTGCTGGGTAGTTTCGGCTTGCCTGTCGAGAGAAGTGCGCGTTTCGGCGGGAGCGCCCGCGGCGCTTGACGGAGCGGGTTTCAGCGCGGAGCGCAATCGATCCAGGCCGCGCTCCGCGGCGTCGACGATGTCGTCCGAGTAGGAGAGCGGCGCCCGGTAGCTGGCGTTCAGCACCATCATGCGCAGCGCGTCCGCCTCGTGACGGGACAGGAAGTCTTGGATAGTGACCAGATTGCCGATCGATTTGGACATCTTCTCGCCCGAGAGCTGCAGCATGCCATTATGCAGCCAATAGCGGGCAAAAGGTTTGCCGGTGAAACTCTCGGTCTGCGCGATCTCGTTTTCGTGGTGTGGAAAAATGAGGTCGTTGCCGCCGCCATGGATGTCGATCTGCTCACCCAGAATGGCCAGGTTCATCGCCGAGCACTCGATATGCCAGCCCGGCCGCCCCTTGCCCCACGGGCTGTCCCAGGCAGGCTCGCCCGGCTTGGCTGCCTTCCACAGGGCGAAGTCCATTGGATGCTCTTTTTCTTCTTCTACTTCGATGCGCGCTCCCGCCTGCATGTCGTCCAATTTCCGTCCCGACAATTTGCCGTAGTCCTTGTCTTTCGTAACGCGGAAGTAGACATCTCCATTTTTAGCGGAATAGGCGAAGCCTTTATCGATCAGGCCCTGGATCATGCCCAGGATTTTGTCCATGGTTTGGGTGGCGCGCGGGTTGGCTGTGGATGGCAGAATGTTCAGGTCTTCCATATGCTGGCGGAAAGCCTGGATGTAGCTTTCGGCCAGCTGGTGGGGATCCACGCTGAGGGCATTGGCCCTGTTGATGATCTTGTCGTCCACATCGGTGAAATTCATTACGTGCCGGACCTGGAGGCCGCTGTGCTCCAGGTAGCGGCGAATCACGTCGAAGACGATAGCCGACATGGCGTGGCCGATGTGAGCGTCGGCGTATACGGTCGGTCCGCAGACGTACATTTTGACCACACCGGGTTCGAGTGTCTGGAATTCTTCCTTCTTGCGGGTCAGGGTGTTGTAGACGCGCAGCATGGCCTATTTCTCTTTCTCTTTTTCTTCCCGCCTGTCTTCTTTCCCTTCCGGCCGGGCGAAGATCATCCGGCCGGCTGCGGTCTGCAGCACCTTGGTGACAGTGACCTGGATCTCTTTGTTGAGATACTTGTTGCCGTTTTCGACCACCACCATGGTACCGTCTTCCATGTACCCGACGCCTTGCCCGACTTCCTTGCCCTCCTGGATGACATTGACCTGCATGATTTCACCGGGCAGGACGACTGATTTGACCGCGTTGGCCAGTTCATTGATATTCAGGATCAGCACACCCTGCAGCTCGGCGATGCGGTTGAGGTTGTAGTCGTTGGTCAGGATGGGGCACTTCATCTGGCGGGCCAGGATGACCAGCTTGTCGTCCACTTCGCGCACGCCTTCCACATCGATGTCGGAGATGCGCACCATCACCGAGGGGGCTTTCTGTAACTCGGCGAGCACTTCCATGCCTCGCCGGCCGCGCTGGCGGCGCAGGGAGTCGGACGAATCGGCGATATACTGCAGTTCATTTAGTACAAAGCGAGGAATGAGCAGAGTCCCCGGTAAGAAGCCGGTTTTGGCAATGTCGGCCACTCGGCCGTCGATGATCACGCTGGTATCCAGCAGGATGGTCCGGCTCTGCTGGGACCAGTGGCTGGTTGACCCATCCTCGCGACGGGAGCTGATCGTTCCCAGAATGTTGCCGACGTCAGCCTGGCGGGTGACGAAGACGGCAACACCGAAGTAGCCAAAGAGCAGCACTCCGATGAAGGGCAGGATCCTGCCAAATGGGGCCGGCAGAAGGGAAATCGGGAATGCCAGCAGTGCCGCAACCAGCAGTCCGAAGACCAGGCCGATCAGGCCGGAGAAGAGGCTCTCGGCAGCCACCCGGGCCAGCATGGCGCGCAGGCCGCGGATCGGGCGGGTGGTAAAATAGGGGGTCACTACCAGGCCGAAGAGCGCCCCGACCAGGGAGACGGTCAGAATGTCTACAATCCCCTGAGGTGGATTGAAGCGGCCGAGCCAGCTGCCCCCGTAAGCGCCCACGATTGCAAACACGATCATGCCAAGGATACGGAAAATAAAATCGCCACTCATATCGATAACTCCCATTGAAAAAAAACAAATGATAGCCCTAGGATAATAGCACGCCTAGGAAAACCCGTCAATTCTGAACATCCATTAAATTACTAGAAAAAAGTGATTATAATCTATTTTAATAACTTTTATCGGTAGTTGAGGAAAATATGGCTCTCGACCGTTTTGGACGTAAAATTCGCTACCTGCGCGTCAGCCTGACCGACCATTGCAACCTGCGCTGTGTGTATTGCATGCCGGAGGACATGACCTTCCGGCCGAACGCGGAAATGATGCAGGACAACGAACTCCTGCTGTTGACCCGTCTTTTTGCAGACCTGGGTTTCGATAAGATGCGCCTGACCGGAGGAGAACCGACCGTCCGGGCCAATATTGTCGAGCTGGTGCGCGGCATCACTCATACCCCCGGAATCCGGGAAATCTCGATGACAACCAACGGGGTGCTGCTGGCCAAGCTGGCCCGACCTCTCGCGGAGGCTGGATTGCAGCGCGTCAACGTCAGCCTGGACAGCCTCGATCCGGAGAAGTTTAAGCGCCTGACGCGTTGGGGGAACGTGGATGTCGTCTGGAAGGGCATCCTGGCTGCGGAGGCCGCCGGGCTGCGCCCGATCAAAATTAACGCGGTGGTTGTGCGCGGATATAATGAAGAAGACGTGGTTGACATGGCCCGCCTGACCCTTGAACACCCCTGGCAGGTGCGTTTCATCGAGATGATGCCTTTCGCTGGCGCCACCTCCCTCCAGACGGGTCAGCTGGTCACCGCTTCGGATACCCAGCGGCGCATCGAACAGGTCTTCGGTTCCCTTGTGGTTGCCAATGGCGGTAAGCTGGATGGCGAGGCGCGTATCTTCCAAATCCCGGGAGCGCAGGGCGAAATTGGTTTCATTTCATCAGTCACGGTTCCCTTCTGCGCCTCATGCAACCGTGCCCGCCTGACTGCTGACGGTGTCCTGCGCACCTGCCTGCTGCGCGAGAACGAGATCAATCTGCTTACCCCCATGCGCGAGGGTGCTTCGTTGGACGAACTGCGCGATTTGGTCATCGAGGCTCTGTGGAACAAGCCCTGGGGTCATGGCCTGGCGGAGGGGGAGATTCCGCTCAACCGTACGATGAGTGAAATCGGAGGCTGATCCTCCTATTCCTTTTTTGGGGCGAGGTGGATATGACAATGGAAGGCAAGATCATGCGCACCGTGCGTGTGCATGATGAGCGGTCCCAGGGCGTTCTGGCTCACTTGATCACGGCTGTCTCAGCGGAGGGCGGCAGCATCGGGGAGGTGCGCATGCTGACCGAAAGTTCGCGCTACGTGGTGCGCGACATCGGTATCTATGCCGACAACGACCAGCAAATGGAGAACAATCCTGGCTGTCGTGGCGTCCAACCCGGGCACGCACGTTCTGGAGGTGCGCGATGAGGTGCTTGAGCTGCACCAGAAAGGAAAAATCGCCATCCGCAGCCGCTTTGTGATCGACTCGCTGGCAACCCTGCGAAAGGTATATACCCCCGGTGTTGCGGAGGTCTGCCTGAAGATCGCCAAAGAGCCCTCCTTGGCGCGCCTGTACACTTCGACCTGTCACCTGGTTGCCATTGTGACCGATGGGACGGCCGTCCTCGGCCTGGGTGACATCGGGCCCCTGGCAGCCATGCCGGTCATGGAAGGCAAAGCCATGTTGATGGAGACCCTGGTTGGCCTCTCGGGTGTTCCGATCCTGTTGAATACCAGGGACACCGACGAGATTATTGCCACTGTGGCAGCCATCGCCCCGACCTTTGCTGCTATCCAGCTCGAAGATATATCCGCCCCGCGCTGTTTTGATATTGAAACCCGCCTGCAGGCAATGCTGGATGTCCCCGTCATGCATGATGACCAGCATGGCACGGCGGTCGTCACCACGGCTGCGCTGACTGTCGCCACCCGCCAGACGGGGCTTGATCTCGGCAAAGCGGTCATCGGACAAATTGGACTGGGCGCGGCCGGCACTGCCATTGCGGACATGCTCATGCACCTCACCGGCAGCCCTGTTTTGGGAACTGACCTGGCCGAAGGGGCCCTCGTCCGCCATGAGAAAAACGGCGGGAAGCGGGCTACATTAAAGGAGATCATGGGCGAGTGCGATATAGTGGTTGCCACCACCGGAGCCCAGGGACTCATCAAGCCGGACATGGTGCGCAAGGGCCAGATCATCCTGGCGCTCTCCAACCCCAACCCTGAGATCGACCCCGGTCAGGCGCTGGAGGCAGGCGCGGCGTTTGCCGCGGATGGGAAATCGGTCAACAATGTGCTGGGCTTTCCCGGCATTTTCCGCGGGGCAGTGGACACCTACGCCCCGCGCATCACCCCGGAGATGCTCGCCGCGGCTGCACAGACCATTGCCGACCTTACCCCCTCGGGCGAAATGGTCCCGAACCCGCTGGATAAAAATGTCCACCGCGCGGTCGCACGCGCGGTGGCACAAAAAGCGATTGAACAGGGAATTGCCCGGGCTGAATACGTCCCTTATGTGGATTGATCACCATTGCGGTCGACCAGGGCGCGCAGTCTCCTCGATGAAGAGGGCGGCTGCTCCCAGTTTTTCAGGGAACGGTTAATTTCTGTTTTGCCACCAGTTCCTTGAACAGTGAGCCCAGCCGGGTGATGCCCTCCCGAATTGTCTCCGGGTTCGAGTAGGAAAAGTTGATGCGCATGGTATTCTTCCCGCCGCCGTTGGGGTGAAAGGATTCGCCGGGCACGAAGGCTACCTTGCGTTCGATGGCCAGCTTGAGCACTTCGGCCGCGTCCATGCCCTCCGGTAGGATGCCCCACAAGAACATGCCGCCCAGAGGGTGGGTCCAGCGCATTTCTCCCGGGAAGAGCTCGTCCATTGTCTCCAGCATCACGTCCCGGCGTTCCTTGTAAACCTGGCGGATGAACTTGACGTGCTCGTCTAGGAAGCCGCCCTTGGCGACCTCGTAAGCCACCATCTGGTTGAAGGCGGCGGTATTCAGGTCTGCGGCCTGTTTGGCCTGGACCAGCTTGTGAATGACCTGCTCCGGGGCGATCACCCAGGCCAGGCGGATGCCTGGGGCGAGCAGCTTGGAGAAGGTGCTCAAGTAGATGACGTTTCCGGTGTAGCAGCCATCGTCGCCGCGGTAAGCGCTGTCCAGGGAAACCAGCGGCGGGATGTGCTCCCCTTCGAAGCGCAGCTGCCCGTAAGGGTCATCCTCGACGATGGGAACCCCATACTGGTCGGCCAGTTCTACCAGCTGCCTGCGGCGCTCCAGGCTGAGTGTCGTTCCACCCGGGTTTTGGAAATTCGGGAGCACATAGATAAATTTGGGGCCAGTTCGCAACGCTTTTTCCAACTCGCTCGTGACCATTCCGTTTTCGTCGGAAGGTACGGACACGTACTGCGCTCCATAGGCATTCCAGGCCTGCAGGGCGCCAAGATAGGTCGGCGATTCGCAGACAATGTGGTCCCCCTGGTTGATAAAGACACGCCCGATAAAGTCCAGTGCCTGTTGTGAGCCGGAGGTGATGAGGATATTTTCCGCAGTAACGGAAACGGCGTACCGCGAAGTGTGGCGGGCGATCATCTCGCGCAATGGGCGAAAACCTTCCGTGGTGCTGTACTGGAGAGCCTGGGCCGCCTCCGTATCGAGGACGGTATTACAGGCCTCCTGGAACTTTTTAACTGGGAACACTTCCGGTGCCGGCAATCCTCCACCGAAAGATATGATATCCGGCTGCTCGGTCAACTTGAGCAGTTCGCGGATGATGGAACTTCCCATCCGCTGAGTCCGGTTGGCGTAACGATATTCCCAAGGTGTCTGCATTTATACTCCTTATAATATACTAGGGTCATTGCAAGATCGATATGCCCTCCAGGAGGGCAGTCTGATGCTTTTTTAATATATCCAATCCTTACTTGCAGGGTTGAGGCTACCGCTTCTCGAAGGCGGCCCATCTCCTTTCAGGGTCATATGGATCGTCCAATAAAAACGCATGCTCGGCACAGGCATTTTTTAGTGACAAAAAAACCTGGCAGGTATGATTCACCTGTCAGGTTAAGCTGACCTGCATGAGGCCAAATATAGCAAATATCAACAAGATCCTTAGCATTGCTTAATAATCATATCGCATTCCCGCTTGTATGACAACCTACAAAAGGCTTACGATCGGGATGATACCTGTCAGGTTTTAAGTTCGTGCTACAATCCGCCCTGAGGTGCACATGACACACCCGACCAGATTCTTTATTATATTCGCCCTGCTGCTCACTGCCTGCGGATCCGCTCCGGCTAAGGTCACGAGCACACCTTCTCCAGCTGAGGGGACGAGTCCAGAACCTGTCGAGGCTACGCCGTCGGTGGGGAAGACCGTGATCACCGATGTGCCTTCACAGAATATCGGGAATATTGCCGTCAGGGTCGAATTTCCCTTGGCGCCGCGCTACACAACCAGCGCGGGAGTGGTGGTCGTGCTCTCACCCATCTTCACCCAATCGGCCGGCTTCCAGGATGCTCCGGACGTGACCCGCCTCGGCCTGGTCGCCGTCAGTTACCTATGGCCCGGTGAAACCGACGCCCACACCAGGGCAAAGAGCGACGGCACCTTCGATTACGGCGGGGAAACATCGATCGCTGCGCTGCGAGATGTACTCCGCTTCGCGGCCGGCCTGCTCCCGGATAAGGATGGGCGCTTGATCACAGACCTGGCAAAAGCAGCGGGAGTGACCGCTCTTACCGAAGAGGTCGGAGTGTATGCTTTTTCGGATGCGGGTATCGCTGCGATCTCCGTCCTGGCTCTCTATGGTGATCAGCTGCAAAATGTGCAGTATTTTGTCGGTCGCGAAAATCCTACCGGGGACAGCCTCGCAACACTGGAACTCGGCTACCTGGGACAAGATGGCACACAAGTGATTAATCCCACCTACAAATACCCGCAGAGTTACGCTACGGATAGTATTACCCTGAGTTACACCAACCTGCGCTGGGACCCGGCCTACAAAGACAGCCTCACAGGAGCTGCCGGGCGGCCCTACCTGGATCTGAACAATAATGGTAGATTCGACCCGGGTGATTTTGCCTTCAGCAGCCAGGTTCCAACCATGGCAGGCAAGCGGTATTATTCTGCTGCCCTGACTCAGGCCTTGCTTGCCAATAATGCACTCGGCCAGGCGGCTTGGCCGGCTGATCTGGCCACACCCCAGGAGGCTGCCCAATTCTGGCAGTTCCGCCAGGTTTCAGGACGCTACCAGGCTTTGGGCAACCAGATGCCCGATCTTAAAGTGATGCTGGTGTTTGCCAAGGATGACCATGCCCAGGTAACCCCGGATAAACCCCAGATCCACCAGATGTATCAGGGTTTGAGTTATGAGGCCTGGCATTATGGCAACGCCCTTGGCTTGTGGGTCCGGCTCAATCCGGACCGTTCCTACGTACAGGCGTTGATCCCGGACGCCGGGCTGGATTATCCGGACAACCCGGCGAAGACGCAGCCGGTTGACTGGCTGAAGATCAGTGATTATGCCTACCCCGACCAGGGGAATGTGGACGACCTGGTTCCCCTGGCAGGCGTGGCCGAGATGGCTGATCGGACACACTTTGGGGATTGGACGGATATGAACCTGGACCAGGTATTTCCGGTAACTCAACCCTAGGCAAAAACCACCCGGCACAGCCCCAGACTGCACCGGGTGAACCCCATAACTTGCGGCCCATTGTTCACACTGCGCCGTGTTCCCTGAGCAGCTGGATGGTACCCTGGTCGCCTGCTTCCAGTGCAATTGCCAGGGCTGTTTTTCCCTGGTAGTTTTTCCAGCTCAGGTCGGGCTTGCAGTTCTCGAGAAGCCAGCGGGCCATATTCCAGCGTTTCTTGTCGATCGCATTGACCAGGGCAAAAGGAACTCCTTCGCGAGCACCGCGGTCCCACAGCAACTTCGCCAATTCCACATCCCCGCTCATGGCTGCGTGCGGCATCAGGGGGATACCGTGCGCGCCGCGGGCTTGGACCAGCGCCGGGTTTTCATCCAAAAATCTTTCCACATCCTGTTTCCGGCCGAGCATGGCAGCCGTACAAATATTGAGCGGGACGCCCTGCGAGAGCAGGTATTCGGCAACCTGGGCGCTCCCGACCTGGGCGGCTGCCTGGATGCCCGCCTCGCGGTCGGTCTCGCTCCACGGATAGCTCGCGTTCAATAACCTTGGGTTCTCCGCCAGCAGTTCCTTGACTCTGGGCAGGTTGCCGTGGGCGGCGATGACAAATTCGCGGACCTGGTCCGGCGGGAGCGGTTCTTCTTTTGTCATTTTTAATCCTCCTTGATTCTTTTTCGATCAGGGGAAACAGGCCTGGGCTGGGAGGTCGATCCGGAAAAGGGTGCTTGCTGGATGGATCCCCTGGATATGATCGACCCGCTGCCGTTTCGGCCGGTCTGCTCACTATCCTGATCTTGACGCGGACAATTATGACCAATGATATATTAATTCAGATTATATCTCAACTGGCCGCAATTGCTGAATTACAACGAAGGCTTCCCCTTTTCATCGGATAATTTATCCCCGCCGGGTCTAGGGGCAAATAAGATCGAGCCGCTATTGGTTTTGTTAAGCCATTCGGGCTCACTGTAAGGCAACCGCAAACCGGATTTCTGATATCCTCATTCTGGCTTCATATTATGTTTGTTGTGGCTCAGGTCGACGGTGAGCAGGTCGTGTGGTTCCTCGAAGCCAGCAATGATCTTAGGGTGAGACTTCCATGGGAAAACTCTTGACCGGATGATCCTCCTTCATCCGGTCAAGAGTTTTAATGATTGATTGGTCTTTAATACGCGCCGCGAATGTGCTCGTGAACCCGGGTGCGATAATACTCCTCCAGGCGCTTATGCAGGTCTTTCGTCAGAGGAGCAAAGTCTGAGGCCTGGGCATTCGCCTCGGCTTGGGCAGGGGAGCTTGCCCCAGGGATGACCACGGAGACTGCCGCGAAATCCAGAATCCAGCGCAGGGCCATTTGGGCCATGGTCATCCCGTCCGGGACGAGCCCTTTGAGCCCATCGGCAAGTTGGATACCTTTTTCAAACGGCAGACCGGAGAACGTCTCGCCAACATTGAAATGCTGTCCGTCCCGGTTATAGTTGCGGTGGTCCGTATCCGCGAAGCGGGTGCCCTTGTTGAATTTACCAGCCAGCAGTCCGCTGGCAACCGGCAGGCGGATGATCAAGCCCACCCCTTTTTCTTTCGCGGCGGGGAACAGTTCGTCGATCGGTTTTTGCCTGAAAATATTGAAGATGATTTGAAGGGAGGTGATGCCATCCGCCCGGAGGCACACCTGGGCCTCTTCGATTGTTTCGACGCTGGCGCCGAAGGACCTGATTTTTCCCGCGGTTTTCAACTTCCTGAGCCATTCGAATACGGTACCCTCCTGCATGACCTTCATCGGGATGCAGTGCAGCTGGACAAGATCGAGCGCTTCGACCCTCAGCCGCTTCAACGACGCTTCGACCCCGGAGCGCAGCGCGGCTTCCGTATAGCCATCGGGATAGACCTCTCCACCGCGCCCGAACTTGGTGGCCACGAAAATCGGCTTCCTGGCCTGGCGCAGGAATTGACCAATCAGCGCCTCGCTTCTGCCGGACCCGTAAACATCGGCAGTGTCGAAGAAATCGGTCCCTGCCTCTACTGCGGAGGCCATGATGTCCTGGGCAGTCTTGTCCTCCATCGGTCCAAAGTCGCCGCCGAACTGCCAGCAGCCGAGTCCAATCTCTCCGATAGCCGCATTACTATTTCCAAGAATTCTCTTCTTCATGATTTCCTCCATTGAGTATTGATTCAGGAATTATTTTGCCATCAAGAGCCGGAAGAGGGCTATAACGGTCGGCCCAAATTCAGGGAGGGAAGATTTCTCGCAACGTGCCAGGAATGGATAACTTGCAAGGGGCTAGTCAATCCATCCTGGCAGAATCTTCAGCGTGCCAGGAATTCCCAGAGCGAAGCAGCCAGGAAAAGGGGGACGACCAGCAGATAAATTCTGAGCACGTCGAGGACTGCCTCCCTGGGCAGGCCCAGCCACTTTTTGCCCTGGTCGATGGGCCGTGGACGGAGGTAAGCCATCCCCAGGGTTACTCCTGCGCCTCCGGCAAGGGAGTAGGGAATGAGCTGGAGTACAAGTGTGAGCAGATAATAGAACGCTTCGGCTGGATCCGCCAGGCGGCTGGTGCGGTCGCTGTTTGCGGATACGATGCCGCCCACCCAGCCGCGGTAGAAAACGAAGGGGTAGGGCAGGATCACTCCCAGCCCGGCTACAGTATTTGGGAGCGCGCCCAGGAACAGATTCCCACCGAAATCCAGCAGGGCGGCCTGCAGTCTGTGGCCATTTTCAAGGGATATGGCTGCCAGGTCGGAGGCGTCGGCGCGTGAGACAAGAGAGTCCCTGTAGTTCAGGGCAAACTTGTTGCCGAACGCGACCATCCCCACACCGACGATCACGGAAACCCCATAGGTCAGGGCGATGGTCAGGATGCCAAGGCGCGCCCGCGACAGCGCACGAAAAACCAGGAAGAAAATGTTATTGGAACTCATGGGTATTCTTTAAGAACCTGTAAATCGAAAGCACAGAAGTCCGGGTGGTTTTCTCCGGTTAAGGAGATGTGCTGCTGACGCAGCGAATACCGATTTGATAGCTGGGACCTGTGGGCTCATTTGGGAAACGGTAGGCGGAACGCACCCCGGCAGAATTGTAGAGCCAGGAACCGCCGCGGGTTACACGCTGGGTTCCGCTGGCGGGTCCGGGTGGGTTGCTGTCCGGGCTTTGGGCGTAGTAGCTGGGGCTGTACCAATCCGCCACCCAATCCCAGACGTTGCCAGCCATGTCCAGGGCGCCGTATGGACTGGCACCGCTAGGGTAGCTGCCGGTCTTGGTAACGTCATGAATCAGGTTGTTGAAATTCAGCCGCGTGCCATCCGGGGGATCGTTCCCCCAGGGGTAGATGCGGCTGTCCGTGCCTCGGGCGGCCTTTTCCCACTCAGCTTCGGTAGGCAAACGCTCTCCAGCCCACTGACAGTAGGTCTGGGCCTCAAACCATGTCACCCAGATGACCGGAAAATCTGCGAATTGAACATTCCCATAATACTGATTATGGACATTGGAACTGGTCTGGGTGGGCGGGCTGCAGGCTTTCGCTTTAACGCATAAGGCGTATTTGCCGTTAGTGACATCCGTCTGGTCGATCCAGAAGGCATCCAGGGTGACGCTGTGCTGGGGCTTTTCATCCGCGTACGCATTCCCATCTGAATCGGATGAACCCATGCTGAAAGCCCCGGCTGGCACGTAGACCAGGATCATGCCGTCGACAGGAGAAGTTAGTGTGGAGCCGATGCCCAGGGTGGGGGCAGGGGTGAGGGACGGTGCCGGTGTGAGGGATGGTTCCGGTGTGTTTGTCGGAGAGGGTGTTTCGGTGGGGTTTGGGGTCGCAGATGGAAGTACCCCTACCACCGGGCTTGGCGTTGAGGTCGGCGGGACAGGGGATGTACTGCATGCAGAAACCACTAATGCAATTACGAGGAGATCCAATCGTTTGTGAATGGCCATGCTAGCCTCCCTGCGAAAAGGGACATACAGCCCAGGGATGAGGGAAGGAGCTTGCTGGACTGCAGGTATCACGGCACCCATCGAGTGGATGCATTTATGCCGAACTGCCTCCACCCGTGATGTAGTGCTCGAGGTGGGAGATGATGATTTTTTGCTCGGAATTGATTTGCTTCAATACATCACCAATTGAAATCATCCCAATTAAATGACCATCTTCGAAAACCGGCAGGTGCCGGATCCTTTTTTCGGTCATAATGGCCATGCACTCTTCAAGAGATTCGTTCGCTTCGACGTAAAGCACGTTGCTGGTCATGATCTCGCTCACCCTGGTCTGCCGTGCAGTCCTTCCCTGCAGGTCAAGTTTGCGGATGCAGTCGCGTTCTGAAATGATTCCGCGAATATCATCGCCGCGCATGACCAGCAGCGCTCCGACCTGCTTCTCGGCCATGAGCTGAAGGGCTTGGAATACAGCCGCATCAGGAGCAATGGACCACACCTGGCCACCTTTTGTACGAATCAAATCACGGACGACGGGCATACCTCATCTCCTCTTTTTGGTTGGCTTCCTTCCGGTAACAGGACTATGTAGCTATATTAACCCAGGTTAGGCAGAAAGGCAACGGCTGGCATTCGAATTTCTCGTTTTAGCGCATGGAGATCTATTGGGTTGGAGGATTCCAATACCCTGATCAATTCGATTTTCCTCTTGACTTGCCGCGAGGTTGCTGGTTTAATAAGCAACAAATGTCGTTTATACGACAAGTGTTTATATGCTGGGCTACATTATGGAGGTAATACAAAATGGCTTTTGAAAAGTTTTTAAGTATTGCAAACACAAAAGAACCGAAACCCAACCTGGAATTTGGCAAGTTGGCCTCGGATGAGCAAATTGAGCGCACCGCGAAAGCTCTCGAGGCAAACGGGATCCGTGTGTTCGTCGCAAAAGATGGTGAAGAGGCGAAGCACAAGTTTTTTGAGCTCATCCCGGAGGGGGCGGAAGTATTTCTTGGCGCCTCGATTACCCTCGAAGCGTTGGGCATCACGGAAGAGGTTGATAAATCCGGTAGGTACGTTGCCTTGAGGCCGAAAATGTTTGCAATGGATCGCCAGACCCAGGGTCGGGAGATCCGCAAGCTGGGTGCCAGTCCCGATTTTGCCGGGGGAAGCGTTCACGCGGTGACCGAGGATGGTCACATCCTGATCACTTCGAATACGGGCAGCCAGCTTGGACCATACGCCTCTGGCGCAGGAAAGATAATTTGGATAGTGGGAGCGCAGAAAATCGTCAAGGATGATATCGAAGGCCTGCGGCGGATCAAAGAGTATTGTGTTCGGCTGGAAGAGGCCCATATGCAGGAGCTTTATCACATGAGCACCGGTGCGAACAAAATCCTCATCGTCAACCGTGAGATACGCCCGGAGCGTACCACGCTCATCCTGGTCAAGGAAAAGCTGGGATTCTAAGGAAAAAGGGAAGAGGGTTAAATAAGTGAACCGGGTCGGTCCAAACCGACCCGGTTCGTTTTTTATTGGCCCTCCTTCAAAAGTATATCATCCAGGATTATATGGACTCCTTGTTCTATCTCCTGGGAGGTTAGCTTTCCCGATCCTCTAGATGGTTAAAGACGTGATTATGAATGGGTTATCACCTTAATTTATATCATGACAAATATTGCAAGGAAGAACAGGATCACCAGAATGAGCTGTACAGCAATGCGGATGGGAGTGTGCGCCTTATTGGCCACATTATTTTTTAGAAGCTGCCGGGTGCGGTGGAAGAGAGCCTCGTGTTTTTTCCTGGGCAACATTTCCTACCCAATGTTGGAAAAACGTCAGAAATGCTTTTTTGTTTATTGACTTTATGCCACTTCTAAGGTCTAATTACGCAACACATGTTGTTAAAACAACGAATGTTTAAAAGACACCTAACTACTGGAGGTAATTCAAGATGAACATAACCACCCTTGAGGGAGAGGCCAAAAGCGAAGCACTCAAACCAAATCAGGCGTTCGCCAGGCTGGCCTCGGATGAGCAGATTGAGCGCACCATCCAGGCCCTCGAAGCAAACAACATTCATACACTCCAGGCCGAAAATGCGGAAGCGGCCAGGAAGATTCTTTTTGATCTGATCCCCGCGGGAGCGGAAGTGTTTACCGCCTCCTCGAAGACGTTGGAACAGCTTGGAATACCGGCCGAGATTGAAAAGCTGGATCGCTACAACTTGGTCCGGGCTAAACTGGCCATGATGGACGCGAAGACCCAAAATCGGGAGATGGTCAAGCTGGGAGCCACGCCGGAATACATTCTTGGCAGTGTTCACGCTGTGACCGAGGCCGGGCAGGTTCTGGTGGCTTCGAACTCTGGCAGCCAGCTCGGGCCTTACTCCGCCGGGGCAGAAAAGGTGATTTGGCTGGTCGGGGCACAAAAGATCGTCAAGGACCTCGCCGAAGGCATGCGCCGCATGGAAGAATACAGCCTGCCGCTGGAAGATGCCCGACTGCGGGCTCTGCGCGGGATAAGCAGCGCCATCAGCAAGGTTTTGATTGTCCGGCGCGAAGTTCGTCCGGGCCGCACCACGATGATCATTGTCAAACAGAATCTGGGACTTTAAGGCTGGCTTTCCGCTTAACTGACACCAGGACGACAGCTGCCGTCCCGGTTATTTTTTGATGAAGGATCGCGTCTCGCGGCACCCCGCCCGATCGAAGCGTTCATGCCGCCTCAACGCAGAACTCGACGATGCGGTCCAGACGGAAGCTGCGTTCGGCCCCGCGCAGGTGACAGTAGGCATGCAGGTAGATGTAATCCGACAGTCCGATCACCTGGAGAGGAGTGATGGAGCGCGTGGTGCGCTGGCCGTCGCCGTCGACGTAGGTGATGCGCATCCGCCTTCCACAGTTCACTGCCTCGCCCAGGTCAGTGGGTAGCTGGATACCATCTTTGGGCCAGGCCGGGGAGTTGTAGATGCCGATGAAATCGTCCACTTTTTTCCCAAGCGGTTTGAGCGCCTCCAGCATGGCGAAGAACACGCCTCTATCGGTCAGGGCGTCGCCCAGGGCGCGGTGGGCATCCGGGTTCTGAATGTTGAACTCTGCAGCCAGGACCGTCAGGATGTAGGAAGGCAGGTCGAAATGCTCCCGGGCGATCGTCAGCGTGTCGATCACACTGGGAAGCTGGATCTCATGACCCAGGCGGCGGAACTCGCTGTCCAGAAACTGCAGGTCGAAACCGGCGTTGTGACACACGACGACCGCGTCCTGCAGCCGGGCTTTGACCTCCCCGGCGATCTCTGGGAAGACTGGCGCCCTGCTCAGCTCCTCGTCATTCAGCCCGTTGACGCTGGCTGCAGCGAGAGAGAGCGGGCGTTCCGGGTTAACCAGCTGCTGCAAGGTACTCTTGATGCGTTTGCCCTCCGTCTGGACAATGCCAACTTCACAGATGCGGTCACCGAACCATGGTGAAAGGCCAGTGGTCTCCAGGTCGAGGAAGGCAAAGTGGCAGTTGGACAGGTCGTACATCTTGGGATCAGGTGATCTTGGGTGATGGATTGGATTGCCCCCTATCTTACCTTTATTTTGAAACCTGCGCAACGAGTGTGTGTTTGGGTCTAAAGCCGTTAATCCGGTCTGGAAAGTTGCAAATTGGCGGAGATGAGCGGGAGGACCTGTCCCGCATATTCCTCAACCGGCTGCGCATTTTTTTGATGGCTCCACTGTGAGGCAAGACCGTAAATGGCCCAGCTGGTGGCTGTGGCGACCATTTCAGGGGAGGTCCCCATACCCCTGGCTTCTCCAGTCCATTTCAACAGCAGATCGTAGACCTGATCCTTTATCTGCGTCTCAATCAGCGATTCAAACTGGCCCTGGGGAGGTGCACAGTCCGAGTGGGTCCTCCCGACGAATTCGCACACCGCGACGATCAACTGGCGCAGGTTTTCCAGGCTGAACTGGCAGGAGTTCAGCAGGCGCTTTTCAATTTCCTCGCGAAAACTGGTGCGGACGAAATGGTCGAGCAGGGCGTATTTGTCCTGAAAGTGGGCGTAGAAGGTGGCCCGGTTGACGCCGGCCCGCTCGGCGATATCCTGGACGCTGATTGCCTGAAAGCCTTTTTCCTTGACCAGTTCGATGAATGCCTGGGCGAGCAGCTGACGGGTGCGCTTTACCCGTGGATCGAGATGGACCGGTTCATGATTTGTGTCGGACAATCCATTCGCTCCAATCTTTCCGGGACGCCGGATTTTATCAAAAAGTTGTAGCTGTTCCCGAATTACTACTTGTTTGAACAACATTCGTTGCTTATGCAACGAATGTTTATAAGATATCATTCTGTAACCGGGATGTCAAGGAGGGTTAAACGCGGGATCCTGCAATGCCTGTAAGGGAACCGCTTGTCCGGGTTCAAGCTTACCGGGGGCGCATGCGTAATCCTACGGCGAACCGGTTTGCAACCAAAGCTCCGGCCCGCAGCAGGGCAGCACCTGGACCTGGTGCACACCGGGAGCCAGGTATTTTCCGAATGGGACACGAAAGGTATGGTCCGCTCCGGGTTCCAAGCTGGCATCAAAGGTGCCAAGATGGACCTGGATCGGTACCGGCGTGCGATTGACAATCTGCAGCGTCTGGTCGGGCCGCACCGTTGCGCAGCGCGGGTCGGGGTATCCTGAGAAGATGGTGATTGTGACCAAGCTCCCCTCGAAGCTGGCGCAGATTGCTGCTGCGGGAAGCTGGGAAGCCGGGGTGGCCAGGGGATAGGGCTCCGCGCGGCCATTTGTATTTGACCCCGGTGCGCAGGAAACCATAACCAATAATACTCCGATGGAGAAGAATATTCTAATTTTCATCCCGCTGCCTGCCGGCGGTTCCCCTGCTTATGTCATTCCGGTGGAAATAGATTCACCGCCAGTCAGCAGATCACCCTGGTGGATTTCATCTTTCGTGATATTGACCAGGAGTACGCCGACCTCATCTCCGGCTTTGACCTGGTTTAGGGTTTTGCGGAGCATCTCCAGGCCAGAGACCGTAACCTTAATGGCAGGGCCCGGCCCCTGGATGAAAATCTCGTCTCCGGTGGAGAGTGTGCCCCGCTCGACCTTCCCGATGGCCACCGTGCCGCGGCCCCGGATTGAGAAAACATCCTTGACGGTCATGCAAAAAAGCGGATCGGCGGACATGAAACCATCTCCTTTCTGATAATTGTATCGCCGTTTCCAGTGTGGAAAACCGATATTTCGCTGCCCGGCGTTAGCCTCGGGTGAGGAAATTGAGAAGTACCTTGAGGGTGAAGGCGTTTTCGATGGCTGCCCCTTCGGCCGTGTTGTTAAATATGCACCAGACTGGAGCTGAAGCTGCTGCCCTTGATACTATTTGTGTAAAAGCACCAATAAACTCGGCAGGATAAGCTGAAGTGTACATGCGCGGCGAGCCGTGCAGGCGGTAGTAAACCAGGCCACTCCATCCACCAGGCCGGGTCCCGAGCGGGCTGATCGCCGGGTCGGCGGCGACGCGGGCTACCCGGAACAGGGAGAGCATCCGGTCCACCTCGGGTGTAAACCAGGTAGAATGGCGCGGCTCACAGGCGACATTTCCATCGAAGAGGGTACGCATCCTTTCGAAGAACCTTTCGACCGTCACAGGGTTGTAAGCCAGGCCCGGTGGGAGTTGAAGCAGCCAGGTGCCGAGCTTTTCCCCCAATGTGCTTGTTTCGTCTGTAAAGCGCTCCAGCGGTGCCACGTCCATCAGGCGGCGCAGGTGGGTGACTTCCTTCGGCACCTTGATGGCAAAGCGAAAGCCCTGCGGGGTACAGGCTGCCCAGCGGGCGTAGGTCTGGGGAAGATGGGAGTGATAAAAGGAGGAGTCAATCTCGACCGCATTCAGCTGCAATGCATAGCGCTCCAGCTGGGTTCCTTCGCCCGGGAAGCGGGGGGCGGATTCCCTGGGAATTGTCCAGCCTGCGGTGCCGATCAAGGGGGTCATCCCAGCCATTGCTTCTCCAGCCCAGACATCAAGGGTTCCGGATAGGATCCATTTTCCTGCTGATCAACCCATCGCCGCGGCACAGCATGCATTTTTTGTTGTTCCCGACGGTCATCGGAAAAGGTGCCTCAGGGTACACGAGAAGGTCCTTCTGCCAGCAATTTTATCCCCATTTTCGAGGCCTATTCTCCCCCCAGATCAGCGACGAGGACTGGCTTGATGACCACCGTCCATTTCATGTATCCTTTTTGATTGGGATGCAGCCGGTCGGAGCGGAACAGGCTGGAGTTGGGTCTGCCATCCGGATTCAGGAAGGCATGCGTCAGGTCGATGAAATGCAGGCGGGTGTCGGTTTCCGTATGGACCTGGATCAGGCGGTTGGCTTCACGGGCTATCGGCCAGTACCGCCATCGGGATGGCGTGGGCGTGATTGAAACATAATAAATGGGTGTCTCCCTCAATGCTGCATGGACACGCTCGACAAATGCCCGATAGCCATCGAAGACCTGCTGGGCGCTCGCCGGCCAAGGCCAGGCGATGTCGTTGGTGCCGGCAAACAGCACGACGGCCCGGGGACGACAGGGGAGCACGACCCGGTGGGCATAATGGACCACATCGCGGATGCGTGAGCCGCCGAAGCCGCGGTTGAGGACATTCAGGGGTGCCATGTCCTCTTCCAGGGTGGTCCAGAAGGTGACGCTGGAGCTTCCGGTGAAGACGATGGCCCCCCTTTGGGGAGGAAGGGTGCGGTCCTGCGCCTCGAACCTGCGGATGCTCGCCTCCCAGGCGTCCGGATCCCCCCAGGTGGAGCGCAGCATCCCCTCAGCCATGTAAAATTCGTCGAGGAACCGCCCTTTGATTTTTTGAGCAATGTTCACGGTCCACCTCATTCGAAATTCTTTTCCTTAAAGAATTGGAACGGCAGCCCGGATGCCGTCCCAACTATTAAGCGATACACTGCTCCTAGAACCTGGAGACTGCTTTCCGGGCAGCCTCCCAAGGCGAGGCGGAGGGGAACCTTTAACAATCCGCCGGAAGCCTGATCCCATTCGTGTTTTCTAACCCGCCTTGATGAGGAGATTTTACGTACCGGATTCGACTTTCCTCATGATTTTATCCAATTTTTCAATCCGTCAGGCCTGGTCCTCAGGCTTCCTCTTGAGGAAATTGTACGCCACGAGCGTTATCCCGGCCGCCAGGAGGGCTGCCGACCAGAACAGGTTGGGATTTCCGCCGAGGAAAAAGGCCAGCACGGCAGCGGCGAGCAACCCGAGGGCCGGGTAGCTGGCCCAGGTGGTTGGAAGACTTGCGCGGCGCAGCCACAGCCCCGCGAAGGTCAGGCTGAATCCGAGCAGCAGGGTGCCGGTAAGGATGCCTTCGAAGAACGGCCGATTTTGAGGGACGAGCATCCCCAGGAGGACTACCACGCCGATGGAGACAAAGACACCGGCCGGGATAAGTGCCCACCAGTGTGCCTTCCAGCGAAAATAAACGAAGAAAAAGGCAGCTGAGAAGAGGAACATCACTGCTGCCCCCATTAAATCCCCACCGGTAAGCTCAGCCAGCAGAGGGATTGTCCCGACCACGGCGGTGGCAGCAGCCGGGATGAGCGCCCAACGCTGGGTCCGGTTGGTCAGGTACACCACCAGGAAGGGCAGGGCCACACCGTACATGAACAGGGCGCCAATCAGGTTCCCACTGACATGATCCGAGAGCAGGGTGATTGTTCCCAGCATGAACAGGGCCCAGGATGGGATGAGCGCCCACCAACTGGAGCGGTTCAGCAGGAAAACGACCAGGAACGGCACGGCGATCGCATACAGGATCAGCGCCCCGACCAGCGTTCCGCTTTCCACGTCCGCCATCAGGGTTACGCAGGCCAGCACGGTCAGCACCCAGGCCGGGATGAGCAGGCCCAGCGCCTTGCGGTTCAGGGCGAACCCGACGTAGAACGGGAGGGCCACGCTGAGCAGGATCGGCATTCCCGTGTACGAGCCGTTCAGGCCGTGGTCACCCATCCAGATGGTCAGACTAATGGCAGCCAGGATGAAGGCCGGGAAAAGCCAGCCCCACCTGCGGATACCATTCAGGAAGTAAGCAAGGAAAAAGAGCAGGCTGCCGCCGGCGAAGAGGTAAACCCAGGCATTGGTCGAAAAGAGGCTGAAGTTTATCCAACCAAGCCGGTCGGCCAGCAGGGCCCCACCCAGCAGAATGAACAGGACGCCCCAAATAATGCTTGAAACATTTCTCATACAGCACTCTCCTTGATTCCGAGTTAATTCACAAAATTGAACGCGGATCGGGCGGATGACCGCACAGCGATTCGATTTGCTTTATATACGAAAGAATGGCATTGAAAGTTGTCCTGCAAATCTTGGCATTGGTTAGTCTCAATATTACTCCCCTTATTAATTTCCAACCTATCCGACTGCTAACCATCGCTTACTAATTCCCTGAAAAACGGCCTGATTCCCCCTGCTTGGGGTTTCCGCGTTTGCCTTCAGGAAAGGTGGGTTGATCGCGATCGACCTGATAGGCGGGGATGACGGTCTGGGCATTTGTTTCGGATGATTTAGATCCGCCGCGTCAATGTGCCAGCTGGCATGGGGCCTAGTTAAAAACCTTCGAGCACGATTTTGCCTTTTGCCCTGCCGCTTTCGATCAGGGCGTGGGCGCGTTTTAGATTCTCGGCGTTGAGGCTGCCATAATTTTCGCCAAGGGTGGTGCGGATCACGCCGCTGTCGACCAGGCCCGCCAGCTCGTCAAGCAGGCGGTGCTGAGCGATCATGTCCGGCGTGGCGAAGACCGGCCGCGTGAACATATACTCCCAGTGCAGGGAGATGCTCTTGCGCCGCAGCTGGCCGACGTTGTTGTCGCCCAGGTCGTCGATCAATCCGAACTTGCCCTGCGGGGCGAGCAGCTCCACGATTTCGGCGAAATGCAGCGGGGTCTGTGTCAGGCTGGCGACGTGGCTGACCTGAGGAATGCCGATGCGGCGCAGTTCCTCCGGCAGCGGCCGGCTGTGGTCGACCACGTGGTGCGCCCCCAGCGACCGCACCCATTCCGTTGTCTCCTTGCGTGAGGCGGTCCCGATGAGGGTCACGCCGGTCAGCTGGCGGGCCAATTGGGTCAGGATCGAACCCACCCCGCCGGCTGCACCGATAATCAGCAGCATTTCGGCGCTGGGCTCTTTTGCACGCGCCACGCCGAAGCGCTCGAAGAGCAACTCCCAGGCGGTAATGGAAGTCAGCGGTAACGCAGCCGCCTCGGCGAAGCCGAGCGAAGCCGGTTTTCGGCCCACGATGCGCTCATCGACCAGCTGCAGCTCGGCGTTGCTGCCCGGCCGGTCGATGGAGCCGGCGTAGTACACTTCGTCGCCCGGCTTGAAGAGATTCGCTTCCTTGCCCGTGGCGAGCACCACGCCGGCGGCGTCCCAGCCCAGCACGCTGACCTCACCGGTGTTCGGCGCCGCGCGTTTGCGCATCTTGGTGTCGACCGGGTTGACCGAAACGGCTTTGACCTGCACCAGCAGATCCCGGCCCGAAGGGATGGGGTCCGGCAGCTCGATGTCGAGCAGGGAGTCCGGCTCGGTGATCGGAAGCGGCTTGCGGTAGCCAACGGCTTTCATGCGATTTTTCTCCCTTGGCCTTGGTGGGATTGGGCTGATTTTCTACAAATTCGGGAACCTGGCCAGGATGACAGCCGCGGTTGGGAGCAAGGCCCGGTCGCCGGGACGCATTTCCGCTGGGGGTTTGCCGCCCTCCTCCGGCGCGCCCTGGTATACGAAGATGGGCGTACCCTCCTCGGCGGACTTCAGCTCGACGTAAGCCTGGCCGGTGAGCATGCCATCCATGTCCACGGCGCACGAGGTCACCCAGCCGATGACCCTGCCGCGCTTGTCCAGCACGGGGTCACCGGGGTGGGCCATGCGTACACCCTTCTCCGTGAATCGGAAGCGGGCGACCATGCCGGAGCGCTTCGCCTCGCGTTTAATGTATGCTTCGCGCCCGATAAACCAGGGTTTGTAAAGCTTGACATAGGATCCGAAGCCGGCTTCGGCTACACCCAGGTCCGGAGCGCCGCGCACACCCGAGCCCAAGCCCATCTCATGTCCATAAAGCGGCAGCCCGGCTTCGGTGCGCAGGGAATCACGCGCCCCCAGGCCGACCGGCTGTAGGCCGAACTTGGTGCCGGTCTCCATGACTGCCTTCCATAAATCAGCCGCCTTGTCCGGATGGACAAACAGCTCGAAAGCCATCTTCTCTCCGGTATAGCCAGTACGGCTGACGATCAAATCGAAGCCTCCCACCTTTGCGTCGCAGAGCTCGGTGCGGTTGAGGGCTGAGATCGTCCGCCGGTCGGCCGCGCTGACGCCCGCTGCCAATAATATGTCCCGGCTCCTGGGGCCCTGCAGGGCGATGTCGACGCGCTGCTCCGCGCCGTATTTGGGATCGCGCAGGTTGCGGATTTCAGCCTGGGCGCCGTACGCCCTGGCACCCGGACGCGCCGTGTCGATGCGCACTTTTCCGTCGCGCACTGCCGTCAGCCAGGTGCGGTCCTTGTCGTCGTTGGCGGCGTTGACCACCACCAGATATTTGTCAGCTTCGCGCCGGTAGACCAGCGTGTCGTCGATGACATTCCCCTCCGGATCAAGGAAGTGGGTATAGAGTGACTCTCCCGGGCGCAGTCCGCCGCAGTCGTTGGCACACACGCAGTCCAGGAAGGAGGCTGCGTCCGCTCCAGCGATCTCGTAGACGCCCATATGGGAGACGTCGAACAACCCGGCTGTCTGGCGCACGGCCAGATGCTCCTCCACCACCGAGCTGTACCAGACCGGCATCTCCCAGCCCGCAAAAGGCACCATCTTGGCGCCCAGGGATTTATGGATTTCATTGAGCGGCGTTTTACGCAGGGGCGATTTGGTTTCTTTCCATTTGAATTCCGGCAGGGGGGTTCCGCTGCCTTTGCCCCTCACCCCGATGAACCAGGGCTTGTCAGCGCCGGGAGGATTGTCCTGGTGAGCTTGAGCTTTAATGGTGCTTCGTGATCTATCTTCCTCAACAACCTCGCTCACAGTGACCGGGCCTGGGGTGCGCCGCGGTGACGGGTCGGGCTTGCCGTCCAGGTTAAAGGAGATGTAGCCGTCCGAGAGGTCGCGCAGCCAGGCGGCGACGAGGCCGGCTTTTTGAGCAGGAACGGACAGCCGGTAGGTGTTGCGGTCGAGGCAGGCAAGGGTAAGGCTGATTTCGCCTTGCGGCGTGGCGAGCCTGGTAGGCTGGGATTTTCCCGGCTCCAGCGCCGACAGGTCGGACGAGACGCTGAAATCCAGCATCTGCCGGACGCGCTCGCCGGTCAGCTCCAGCTCGATGAGACCCGCCTTGACAGACTGCGGAGCGTTGTCCAGGTAATAAAAATGAGGATAGCCGTGTTTCGGCAGCTCGAAGTCGATGCCGGCCGCCTCGGCCAGGCTGCGCACCTTGAGCTTGGATTCCTCCAGCAAGCCGAAATCCAGCTTTGCGCGCCGGACACGGCCATGGCGGGGGGTGTCCACGGCATGCGGCACGGCCCCCAGGAGAATGTCGGCCATGATATCGGCGAGCTGCCTGGATTTCTCCTTGTCAAAGCCGCGCTGGGTGATCCAGGGCGTGCCGAGGCGGATGCCGGACGGGTCGAGCGAGTTCCGGTCGCCGGGGATGGTGTTGCGGTTGACCACGATCCCAGCAATGTCGAGGATGCGCGCAGCCTGATCACCGGAGAGGGCTGTGCCGTCCTGGCTGCGCACGGTGGTGCAGTCGACATTGAGCATGTGGCAGTTGGTCCCGCCGAAGGGAATGCGCAGGCCGCGGGATTTGAACTGTTCGGACATGGCCACGGCGTTCTTGACCGTCTGGCGCTGGAGTTTTTCGAACTGGCGGGTGCGGGCCAGCTTGAAGGTCAGCGCCAGGGAGGCGAAAATGTGCACATGCGGACCGCCCTGCTCTCCGGGGAAGACCGCCTTGTCGAGCTTTTTGGCAAGCGCCGGGTCGGTGGTCATGATGATTGCGCCGCGCGGCCCGTCCAGGGTTTTATGGGTAGTGGACGTGATGACGTGGGCGTACCCGATCGGGGAGGGGACGACACCGGCAGCCACCAGCCCGCCGATGTGAGAGATATCGGTCAGCAGGTAGGCGCCTACCGCGTCGGCGATCTGGCGGAATTTCTTCCAGTCCGGGATCCAGGAGTAGGAAGAGTAGCCGGCAATGATCATCTTGGGTTTGTGCTGATCGGCCAATTCCAGGATGGACTCATAGTCGAGCTGCTCGGTTTCAGGATCGACGCTGTAGTGGACGATCTTATAGTATTTGCCCGAGCGGTTGACCGAAGAGCCGTGGCTGAGGTGACCGCCGTGAAGCAGGTTCAGCCCCATCACGACCGCGCCGGGCTCTACCAGGGCATGGTAGACGGCATTGTTCGCCGGGCCGCCCGAAAGCGCCTGAACATTGACGTAGATCTGGTCGGCCTTGACGCCGTTGGCGGCGAAGGCTTCGGCGCAGCGCCGGCGGGCCAGGGCCTCGATCAGGTCGGCGTATTCTACCCCCTTGTAGTAGCGCGGGTCCGAGTAGCGGCGGAAGTGCGCCAGGCGCGCCCCGTAGTCGAGAATCTCGGCCTCGGTCATCGAGCGCGTCTCCTCGTCGGGATAGCCCTCGGCGTAGATGTTCTGGAAGGCGGAGCCCATGGCGTCCCGCACCGCCAGGGGTGCCTGGCTTTCGGAGGGGATCAGGATCAATTTACGCGCCTGGCGCTCGGCCTCGAGCTGGGTCAGCTCGTAGACTTCCGGGTCGAGATCGGCCAAAGTGCCGCGGAAGAGAAAATCGGACATGGGACGCTCCTAAGAGGGAAATCGATGAAGACGGGGTGTGCCTCGATTGTAGTCTGCACAAAGAGACGGGTCAAGGAGGAAAAGGAAGTCCCTGGTGGTTAATTCTTTTCGTCAGGGATTACCCGCCTTTGGGGATGCTTTGCGACAAATTTCCGCACAAATTGAAAAGTCGTTTCGTAGTTGAAGGCCATTTCAAAAGGGTTTTGGGAATTGAGGCGGACAAAAATCGGGCTGATGATTGCCGCGTGCAAAACAAACCCTGGCGGGGTTGCCTAACCCGCCAGGGTATACTTTTTTTCTGGTTAATAGGGTTGGAGCCAGAGCGGGCCAGCCGCTCGCTCGTATAACACCAACATGGATTGTTATGGACAAGTCATGGGAGCTAAGACATCCATATGTACTGAGTGAGCTGAAGTCGCGCCATCCATGTAAAATTCCATATATCCCGAGTTGACCGGGATGGTCAAATCTTCAAAGTCTACTTGGGGCAATGGACGAAGTGTTCTTTGTATTAAATTTCCACCACAATCTATCCACCAGATACTGGTGGAAGTGGGGCTTAAGTTTGTTATATGAAACGACCCATGACCTGGGTACCCAGCTCCAGGTATTCGATAACATGCTCCGCCGGCTGGAATTGTAATATCTTGTGGCGGGTTTATGTCTATTAGAGGTAGATCAGAGCAAATTGACAACGGAGGTACATTAGTCTGCGTATCTGTCGGAATGGAGGTCGAGGTGAACGTCTCGCTAGACGTCGGGGTATCGCTGGGCGTGTCCGAGGGTGTGGGTGTATCTGACGAAGTGGGTGTATCCGAAGGAGAGTTGGTAAAGGTCGGCGTATCTGTCTGAGTAGGCGTGCCGGTGGAGGTGGGCGTAAAGGAAGGAGTATCGCTTGGCGTGTCCGAGGGTGTGGGCGTATCTGACAGAGTGGGCGTATCCGAAGGAGTGCTGGTCGATGTCGGCGTGTTTGTCCAGGTGGGCGTGGCGGTACGGGAAGGGGTTAAGGTTGGCGTAGGCGTGGCAGTACGCGATGACGTGACGGTCAATGAGGGTGTGACGGTGCGCGAGGGCGTAAATGTTAATGAATGGACTGGTGTATAGCTCACCGTCGAGGTCGGCGTAGGAATGTATGGCCGCAATGTCCTGGTCGGAGTCCGGCTGGAGGTGGCGCTGGGCTCGGCTGTCAGGGATGGGAATGTCGTAGCTGATGGGTGTGGGGTTCTCGTGTGCCTTGGTGGGGTTGGCGTTTCGAAACCGGGGGTAAGATAGTCGAATGGGTAGGGGGTCAGGATGTCCTGGCTGACGGGTTCAATGATGCCGCCGCCCGTAAAGGCCGCGATGGTGCCGTTCGGATTGAGCATGGAACCCATATCGGCCTGCACACTCCAGCGTGGCATGATCCGCAAGGCGTATTGACCGGCGCCACACATAAACAACATGCCTAGCAGCATCATCGCCAGGAGCCGCAGCCAATCCCGGCGGTCCCGGCTGCCCTTTTCCTGTTTGGGTTCAGACGGCTGGCCGCTCATCCGCCTCCTTCCCCTTGAGCGGCAGGCGTACGAAGAATTGGCTGCCCGGGTTTGTCTCCTCGTTATGGCCGGGGCTTTCCACCCAGATGCGCCCGCTGTGAGCCTCCACGATGCCGCGGGCGATGGCCAGGCCCAGACCGGGACCGCCGCCTTTAAAGCTGGTCTTGCCGGAGGAGTGGAGCTGGATTTCACCGGTCTGGTAAAACTTTTCAAAGATCAATTCATGATACTGGGGATCGATGCCGATGCCGGTATCGCAGACGACGATTTCAACCTCCGGCTTGTCAGGCTCGTCTTCCACTATCCGCCCATGGACGGAGATCTCGCCCCCGTCAGGCGTGTACTTGATTGCGTTCATGATCAGGTGATAAAAAACTTTCTGCAGAAGATCCGGGTCCCCACAGACCTGGGGGAGTGCTTCCAGACCGTCGGTGTTCAATTTGAGATTGCGTTCTTCCCAGGCAGACTTGAATGTCTTCTTCACTTTTTGCACTAGGGAAAAGATGCGCACATCCTCCGGGATCACCTTGAGCGTTTTGCTGTCGATGCGCGAAATGTCGAGCATGTTGTTGGTCACGTCGTTCATCCGGTTGATCCCCTGCAGGATGCCCTGGCTGGCGGAGACCAGCTCGGGATTATCGCTCACCTTTTTCTCCAGGATCTGTGCGTAAGCGCTGATGACCGTCATCGGCGTGCGCAGTTCATGAGCGGCAACGGTGATAAAGCTGGTCTTGGTCGCATCCATCTGTTCTAGGATGCTGTTGGCGCGTTCCAGCTCAACTGTCCGCTGCTGCAAATGTTCGGTCATCGAGTTCGAACGTATTTGCCAGTGTGCCGATTTCATCACGGCTGTGAATCCCTGTCCGGCGGGTCAGGTCGCCGCCGGCGATGGCCTGGGAGGTGCGCACCAGTGCAAACAACGGGTTGGTAATGAACCGGGCAACGATGATCCCTACGGCGACGACGCCGATCATTGCTGCCGTATACAGGATCAAATAGTTGTTGCGGCTCATCGTCCCCGGCTGGATGACGAAATCCAGCGGCAGGACAACTGCAAACGCGCCGATGCGGTCATTACTGACGCGGATGGGACTGCGCGCCAGGCTGTACCAGCGTCCGGTCACCTGGAAATTTTCCCCGCTCACATTGCCTTGCGATTGGAGCACCTGCTGGTAAAGGTCAGCCGTGATGGATATGTTCTTCAGAAACTGCGGATCCGTGCTTTGGGTGCCAAAAGTCGTCCCAATTGCGCTGCCGGTTTCGTCATATAAAATGACATCTGCCAGCGAGGTGCTTTTGAGATAGGGCAGCAGGGTCTCCAGGGATGCACCCACGGCGATCACACCGATCTCCTGGTTGTTCAGACTGATCCCCATGGAGGTATAGTAGTAATAACGACCGTCGGCCTGATTGAGCAGGATGGCCCGGCGGGGCGGGCTGCTTGGGTCGCGGCTGGCGAACAAATCTCGAGCGGCGGACGAAGCTCCAGCGTTGAACGGCTGGTCCACTTTCATATAAGATCCGTCTGCCTGTCTGAGCAGTTGGATCATCTGGTTTCCACCTGCGTCTTCGATGATCAGGTTTTCCACTCCCAGACCTGCCGAGGCCGGTTTGACCAGGTTTTCCAGGGTCAGTGCATTGTTATTGGCCAGTGCCTCACTCACCCCGTTTGTCAGGGCGATGTAACGGGCATTGTCGACGTTTTTTATTTCCTGGCGTGAGATATCATCTGAAACCACACGCCCGGCTTCCAGGAGCTGGTTCGTCAAGCGCTCGCTCAACGAGTTGGCCACCAGGCGGGTGACTACGTAGACACCTGTAATTGCTACGATAAGCGTCAGGAGCAGATATGGGAGAATGACCTTAAAACGAATACTCACGGCAGGCCCTATGCAGTCGATTTAAGCTGAACTGGTCCGATCGATTACAAGCCGGCGACCAGGTGGAAAGTCCCGGTAAGAGCGTACAGATCTTTATTTAATTATATGCATTTATGGCTTTGAGAATGGTTTCACGAAGATTGCAGTTTCTTTCAACGTTTTTTGAAGCACTTTTCTGGGAAAGAAGCCCAAGGGATTTTTGGGAGTTAAGGCCCCTGCTCTCAAGCCGGGGTCTTTGCCTGCACCGGGCTGTGGCATCCCCTCCAGCCCCGGCATAGACATCCACGAACCAAAACAGGATGGAGGACCATCCTGTTTTAATGGTGGGCGGAACAGGGCTCGAACCTGCGACCTCATCTGTGTAAGAGATGCGCTCTGACCGACTGAGCTATCCGCCCGCGCGGAAGTATTATACCAAAAAGAAAAATTGTGTTAAACTTGGCGGCGACTTTTGGAGGTTGATATGCGTATTATCCGGTACGAGATAAAAAACGAAGCTCCTTGCTACGGCTGGATCCTGGAAGACAAGGTTGGCGTGATCCAGGGGGATATTTTCGGCGATTACCGCCGCCTGGAGGCGGATACGCCTCTTCCTTCGGTGCACCTGCTCGCCCCGGCGCAGCCAAGCAAGATTGTCTGCATCGGGCGGAATTATGCCGAACATGCCAAGGAGCATGAGGTTGAGGTGCCCAAAGTGCCCCTGCTTTTCATGAAACCGCCCTCGTCCATCATCAATCCCGGGGATACGATCCTCCTTCCGCCGCAGTCCCAGCAGGTCGAGCATGAAGCCGAGCTGGTGGTCGTAATCGGCAAGCGTGCCCGGAAGGTCACCGCTGAAGAAGCGCAGGAGTATGTTTTCGGTTACACGGTAGGGAATGATGTCACCGCCCGGGATCTTCAGCGCAGTGACGGCCAGTGGACGCGTGCCAAAGGCTTCGATACTTTTTGCCCTTTTGGCCCATGGATCGATACCGACTTTGACGCCTCGGACGCGCTGATCACCTGCAAGGTCAATGGGCAGCCGCGCCAGATGGCCTCGACCCGCGACATGGTCTTCAATGTAAATACACTCATCGCCTTTATTTCCTCCGTCATGACCCTGGAACCGGGCGACCTGATCTTCACCGGCACGCCCGCCGGGGTCGGACCGCTCACGAATGGGGATGAGGTGGTCGTGGAAATCGAAGGCCTTGGGAAGCTGACCAACCCGGCTGCTGCAGCCTGAACTCGCTCCTGCCTGCCGGTTTGGATTGTATTAAACTTGCCCGAAGTGCGGACACCAGTTCGCCACCCGCAATCAAGCCCATACCTGCGCGCAGTTTGATCTCGAGCAGCACTTTGCCGGCAAGCACTCCCTGAATGGTAATTTCTGGCTGCGCCGCATTGCCTCCCACTCTCAGCTCCGCAAGATAGAAATGGTCGTCTCACACGATTACGGCCCCAGCTTCCGGCTATCCTCCGCCGGCGAACCTGGATCAGGCTTTGATCGCCATTTTGCAAAATGCCTGCGGGGCGGGGTGCGGCCGGTTCACGAGCGCCGAGTGCGAACTGGAGGTAGAATTAAAACCATGAGAACAAGAGCGCTTCCGCCGTTTCTTGCAGCCCTTTGCGGCATCTTTCTTGCATCCTGTTCGTCGGCCGCGACACCGCGGCCCACTCTGGCGCCGCCTTCGCCAACACCTTTCGGGCTGTACGGACAAACCCTGACCGATGTCACCTACTGCACCATGGACGGCCTCCCGCAGAAGATGGATATCTATATCCCCGGCTCGGGCGGCCCCTGGCCAGTGTTTCTGTATGTCCACGGCGGTGGATGGAACGCGGGCGACAAAGCCGAGGGTGCCGGATGGAAATATTTGAACGCGGATGGCTATCTGGTCGTGTCGGTGAACTACCGGCTTGCCGCTTACAACATCAAATTTCCCGCCATGATCCAGGATGTGAAATGCGCCGTGCGCTATCTCAGGGCTCATGCGAGTGACTACAATTTGAACCCGGACCGCATCGGTGCAATGGGTGCCAGCGCTGGCGCGCACCTGGTCGCCTTGCTCGGCACGGCGGGTCCCTCGGCCGGTTGGGATGTGGGGGAATATCTGGACCAGTCCAGCAAGGTTCAGGGCGTGATTGTAGAGGCCGTGTTTTCGGATTTCACCCGCCCGATGCCCAACAGCATTAGCTTTGCAATTTATTTCGCCTTGGGTGATCTTCCGGGGACCAGTACCCCCGGCCTGGTGGCGGCAAGTCCGGTTACCTATGTCGCAGCCGGCGACCCGCCTTTCCTGATCCTCCACGGTGACCAGGATGGCTACTCCCCGGTGGACCAGGCGCAGACCCTGGATGCACACCTGAAAGCAGCTGGAGTCCCTTCCACGCTGGTGATCGTCCAGGGCGGCGATCACGGCTTGAACGGAACCAATGGAAATCCCACCGTTCCCTCCAAGGATCAGATTGCCCAGATGATCCTGGACTTTTTGAATACCAACCTGAAGAAATGAATTCCACCTCTTTCCAAAGCGGTGCTGGATACAGCCGGTCCGCGAGGTTGAGCGCACCCTCGATTGTGTGAAGGAAGGCAGCATGCCGGAAGTGCCGCGCGTGGGAGTGGGCATCCTCATCACGAAAGATGATAAAGTGCTCCTGCTCCGGCGCAAGAATGTCCATGGGGATGGCACCTGGTCCACACCCGGCGGCCACCTGGAGTTTGGTGAGACGCCGGAGGAGACCGCAGTTCGTGAAACCATGGAAGAGACCGGCCTGGAGATCACCCAGGTCCGCTTTCGGGCTGTCACCGATGATATTTTTCAGGCGGAAGGCTTGCACTACATCACGATTTGGATGGAAGCCAGGTACCTGGCGGGTGAGGCGGTCGTCGGCGCTGAATGCGAAATGTCCGAGGTCGGTTGGTTTGCATGGGATGCGCTGCCTGCCCATGCTGTTCCTGCCGTTCCAGCACCTTATTGAAGGAAAGAGCTATTCCTGACCGTCTGGTTCCGGGCTTGGATGGGATAGTGCTCGCAAGCAGTGCGCTACAATTCGCACAGATCCAATCTGCCCGCATCCGTCTGGTGGAATGAAGGTGGCCAATGTCGATGTCCACGCGTGTCAAAAATCTGCGCCAGCAGAGCCTGGAGGCTCGTGAGACGCTCTCCAGTGAACGGGCTGAACTGCTGACCCGGTTTTACCAGCAGGACCTCGGACTGCTCTCCGTGCCGGTGCAGCGCGCCCTGGCTTTTCAATATCTCCTGGAGCATAAGACAATCTGGATAGGAGAGGGGGAGCTCATCGTCGGCGAAAAGGGGCCGGCCCCGAAGGCCGCCCCGACCTACCCGGAGCTGTGCTGCCACAGCCTGGACGATCTGGACATCCTGGACTCCCGCTCCAAAACCAGCTTCCGGGTGGATGCGGCGACACGCCGCACCTATGAGCAGACGATCATCCCGTTCTGGGGCGGCAGGTCGCTGCGTGACCTCCTGTTTCGCGAGATGACTGAAGAATGGAAAGCTGCCTACGCCGCTGGCATCTTCACCGAGTTCATGGAGCAGCGCGCCCCCGGCCATACCGTCCTGGACGACAAGATCTATCATAAAGGCATGCTCGATTTCCTCGCGGAGATCGACGAGTGCCTGGCGGGTCTCGAACTCTTGAACGACAGCCCGGTTTCTGCCAGGAAGGAAGAGCTCAAGGCCATGCGTATCTGCGCCGAGTCCTTGATCTGCTTTGGAGAACGGTACGTCGAAGAGGCACGCCGCCAGGCCGCTGAGGCAGAGGGGAAGCGCAAGGCGGAGCTGGAGCGCATCGCCGAGATCTGTTCCTGGGTCCCCTCCCATGCCCCGCGTGATTTCTGGGAGGCGCTGCAGTATTACTGGTTTGTCCACCTGGGCGTGACGACCGAGCTCAACACCTGGGACTCGTTCTCCCCCGGTCACCTTGACCGACACCTCGATCCCTTCTACCGCAGGGGTTTGGCCGATGGTACCCTGACGCGTGAGTCGGCAGAAGAGCTGCTGCAGTGTCTGTGGGTCAAGTTCAACAACCAGCCTGCCCCGCCCAAGGTGGGCGTCACAGCAGAGGAGAGCGGCACCTACACCGATTTCGCCCAGATCAATCTGGGAGGGATCCTTGCTGACGGTTCGGACGGCGTGAGCGATGTCACGGCTCTGCTCCTGGATGTGATCGAGGAAATGCGCCTGCTCCAGCCGTCCTCGTCCATTCAAGTCAGCCTGAAGAATACCGACGAGTTCATCCAGCGGGCAGCCAGGATCATCCGCACCGGTTATGGCCAGCCTTCGGTCTTCAATGCCGACCTGATCGTCCAGGAGCTGGTGCGCATGGGCAAATCGCTCTCGGATGCCCGGGATGGGGGCTCCTCGGGCTGCGTCGAGGTGGGTGCCTTTGGCAAGGAAGCCTACATCCTGACCGGCTATTTCAACCTTCCCAAAATCCTGGAGCTGGCCCTGCACGACGGCTTCGATCCCCGTACGAAAACCCAGCTTGGACCCCACACCGGCGACCCCGCTTCCTTCCGGACCTTCGATGACCTGTTTGCTGCCTTTGAAAGGCAAATGCTGCATTTCATCGATGTCAAGGTGCGCGGCAACGACCTCATCGAGCGGCTGTACGCCGCCTCGATGCCCTCCCCGTTCCTGTCCCTGCTCATCTCGGACTGCATCCGGAAGGGCAGGGATTATCACGACGGCGGACCACGTTACGACTCCTCCTACATCCAGGGCGTGGGCATGGGCACCATCACTGACAGTCTCTCGGCTCTCAAGCAGCATGTTTTCGAGCGGAAAACGATGACCATGGCGGAGCTGCTGGCCGTACTGGATGCGGACTTCGCTGGACATGAGCGCGAGCGCCGGTTGCTGCTCACCAAAACGCCGCGCTACGGCAACGATGAGGAGGCTGCCGATGGACTGCTGGTGCGCGTTTTTGAGGCTTACTTCAAGGCCATCGACGGGCGAAAAAATACACGCGGTGGTGAGTACCATATCAACCTGCTGCCCACCACCTGCCACATTTACTTCGGTTCGGTGACCGGTGCCACCCCCGACGGCCGCCATGCCTGGTCACCGCTCTCGGAGGGCATCTCCCCCGTCCAGGGCGCAGACCGGCACGGCCCAACAGCAGTGCTCAAATCCGCCTCCAGGATGGATCAGTCCCGCACCGGCGGGACCCTGCTCAACCAGAAGTTTACACCCCAGCTCCTGGAGGGTGAGGCCGGTTTGAACGCACTGGTGCATTTGATCCGTACCTACTTCAAGCTGGGCGGGCATCACATCCAGTTCAACGTGGTGGACGGGGCCACATTGCGCGATGCCCAAACTCACCCCGAGCAGCACCGCGATCTCATCGTCCGCGTTGCGGGCTACAGCGATTATTTCTGTGATCTGGGGGAAGTCTTGCAAAACGAGATCATCGCACGGACCGAACACCAGGGCTTTTAGACCCCTCTTCTCACTCGCTCTTTTCCTGTGTGACCTGCTCAAAAATATGTGGGCTTTATTGAAAAGAAAAGCGTCCCGGGCCCTGTCCGGATACTTTTCCGTTTAATCTCAATCCGTGGATGGCTTGCTTTCCACCTGGAGCTCCAACTTACTCCCGGGCTGTGCGGCTGCCAAGCTTTCGCTGAATGCTTTAAGTTCAGGCTGGGGTGCTGCCCAGAGGGTAACAAGCAGAATCAATAGGCCTGCCGAGGCGAACAGACCGGTGAGACTCCACCGGCTGACCGCACCTGAAATGGCCTGCGAGATTGGGACAAGGCCTGTATTGGAGAGCATCAGGATGCTCATCATCCGCCCGAGCATCTCCTTGGGCGTACGTGTTTGCATCCAGGTGAAAAGGGTGATCGATAGATATCCATTGCCCAGGCCGAGCAGCAGCATCAGGGCGAAGTCCACCCAGGTGGAGCGGATGAACCCGAATGATCCGAGGACGAGCCCAAAGACGGCCAGCAGGACTACAATGAAGATCCGCATGACTTTCCCGCCGGGCCGGGGCAGGGAGCCGGCGAGCAGATAGCCGGCCAGGTTGCCGCCCGAGTATGCGGATATCAGCAGGCCGAATGCTAACGCGCCTTCAGGCAGGCGCTGCTTTGCCAGCACGGGGATGCCGACCAGGAGCGGTCCGACAAACAAGAAATTCATTGCTGTGATGACCACGAACATCAAACGCAGGACTTTGTCGTCCCACAGGGTATTCAGCCCGGCCAGAATGGAGGCCCACACACCTTCTTCTGCCGTACTGCCTGCGGAGGAGGGCTGCCTGCCGCCGCCGTGCATCAGCCACAGGGTAATCACCGAGACGGCGAAACTGGCCGCGTCGATGGCAAAAGCCAGCCCGATACCCAGGGGCGATTGGGAAAACCCCCCGATCAGGATCCCGGCGACGGTCGGGCCGATGAACCCGATCAGTTGGCTGGCGCCCATCATGATCGAGTTGCCCGCCGGCAGATCCTGCTGTGTGACCAGCCTGGGCACGATGCTGTTGGACGCCGGAATGGCAAACCCGGCCACCAGACCGAAACCCAGGCCGAAGGCATACACCATCCACATCTGGACGGTTCCCGTGAAAACGACCACGGCCATCAAGACGGTCAGCACGCCGCGGATGACATCCGAGGTGAGCATGATCAGGCGCGGGGACAGCCGATCGGTGATGGCTCCCCCGAGGAGCATGAATACGGCGCGCGGGATGCCCTCCAGGGCCAGGACGATGCCGAGGGCCAGCGGGTCGCCGGTCATTTTCAAGACCAGCCAGGGGGTGGCAATAAAGGCGAATTGATCGCCCAGCAAGGAGGTGGTGGTGCCTGAAAAGAGCAGGCGAAAATCCCGCAGTGACAGGATGCGCAGCATTGGATGTTTCTTTGGTTCCATAATGAGAAATTCCTTTTGAAGCAATGATACCGCGGGGGGTCCGAATCAACCTATCCGCGCCCTAACCTCTATCTATTGAGTTGTTACAAGTTTATGGGGAAATTGTGGTCAGGAGGGTTCTTTTCGCACCGGCCTGATAAAGGGCGCGGGCAACTTTTTCCGCCGTGTCTTCCCTAACCAGCGCGATCATGTTCCCGCCGCGACCGCCGCCGGAGAGCTTCGCGCCCTCCGCTCCGGCCAAACGGGCAGCCTTGACCAGCTTGTCCAATTCGGGGCAGGAAACGGTCATTTCCTGGAGCAGCTTGTGATTTTTATCCATCAAGGGACCCAACAAGGAGCTGTCGCCGCCTTCGATGGCTTTTCTGGCTTTTTTGGCGATCTTTCCTACTTCATCGAATGTCTTCTCCCAGCGGGGCGGATCTGCCTCCCACAGTTTGCGCACGTCGCCCACGGCGATTTTGGTTGGGCTGGAGATGGCGGTGTCCCCGATGATGATCATAAACGCCGCGCCGACGTGCAGCGTCTCGATCGGCTGGCCTTTTACGAAGTACACCGGCCTGGCATAAGTAACCACGGTGTTATCGATCCCCGAGGGCGTCCCGTGGTGCAGCTTTTCGATTTCGTAGGTCAGCCGGTTGACCTGGTCATCGGAAAAAGAGGCACCGAGGTGGGAGGAAAGGGCCCGGATGACGGCAGCTGAAACAGCTGCTCCCGATCCCAGGCCGGAGGCGACTGGAATGGTGGACTGGATATACACGGTGCAGGCAGGCGGCCGGGAAATCTTCAGGGCAGAAAAAACTAATTTCACGACGGCTGCCAGAGGATGGTCTGGCGCGAGGCGGGAAAGTTCAGTGGAAAGGTCGATATTCGGTGCTTCGATCCAGATGCCACCCCGCGAGTTGCCCGTCACCGTGGCCGTTGCCTTCACCTGGGTTACGGGCACCGCCAGCGCTGGACGCCCGTAGACCACGGCGTGTTCGCCGAAGAGGATGATTTTTCCTGGAGCAGAGGCGGTCGTCATAGGCGGGGATCATTCCACGGGAGCCGGCGCAGGGTTGGGGCGTGGCGTGTTCGTCGACCAAAGCAGGATAGCCTGCGGCCTCCCCTCATTAATCATTTGGCGATATAGAACACGACCAGTACCGTCAATCCCCACAGCAGGATGCAGATTTGGAACGGCCGGTCGGTGAGCAGGATCT
Source organism: uncultured Chloroflexia bacterium (assembly GCA_963753465.1). Taxonomy (GTDB): domain Bacteria; phylum Chloroflexota; class Anaerolineae; order Anaerolineales; family Villigracilaceae; genus UBA877. Next base: position 180,798 of record CAVWCJ010000006.1, on the reverse strand, counting down.
CTTCGGGCTCGCCTCCGGCAAACTTTACCTGAATGAGATAGAGGTAGCGGAAAATGGCATAGACAACGAACGGGATGGTTAGCATCAAGTCGGTAGGTGCTTCCGGCCGGAAGAACGTGTACAGGCTGTAGGCGACGATGGTTGTCCCGGAGACGATGGTGATGAACTGGTCGAGCAGGGGAATGGTGTACCCCTCCAGGACCTTGCGGTGAGACTGGGCATTTTCTGCCAGCAGGGCAAGTTCCGCCCGGCGCTTTCCGAAACCCAGATAAAGCGACAGCAGTGACATGACCACATACAGCCAGGGGGAGAAACGCTCCACCTGGATGAGGGTTGTCCCGGCATGGACCCGCAGCACGAACCCGGCGGCGAGGATCAGCACGTCCAGGATGGGGATGTGTTTGAGCCATTTGGAGTAGGCCAGCATCATGGCAAGGTACACCAGGAGGACCAGGCTGAACTGCCAGGCGAGCAGATACCCGAGGACAAGAGTTGCGAGCGCCAGAAAGATCCCGGCAGCGATGGCAATCGGGACGGATAGTTTTCCCGAGGCGATCGGGCGGTTGCGTTTCAGCGGGTGCTGCCGGTCGGCTTCCAGGTCGAGCAGGTCGTTGAAGATGTAAACGGTGCTGGAGATCAGGCAGAAAAGGAGAAAACCGAAAAAGGTGCGCAGGAAATCGTTCAGGTGGAAGAGCTTTCCATCAAAAATCAGGGCGGCGAAGATGAAGACGTTCTTCGACCACTGGCGTGGGCGCATGGTTTTAAGCAGGGCTCTGATCATGCTTCTATTGTACATTAACTGTGTGCAGAAACGCCGGGTATAACTTATGGAATATTTATTCTTTTTTGCCGGGGATGAATAAGATTGAAATGCCTGAAGCCACAATCATTGCCGGACAGATGAATTCCACTGGTGGACAGCCGGGCGGTCGGCAGGCCCCGGCCAGTCTGTGGGACGGTTGTCCAGAAGATTGCCTGTCTGTGTGGTGCCAGAGATAAATCAGACATCCGAAGCCAATGAGATTTCGAATGTCTGCTTCATGGATTGAGGATTGGTTTTGAACGTTTGGTCAGATGGGCAGCCTGGCGGTGCCGAACCAAAATTGAACCAGACTCTGCATGATTTGAACCAGGGCGCCAAATGTTACCGGCTTGAGGATGACGCTGTTGGCCCCCAGGTTATAGCTGCGGAAAATATCCTCCTCTGCCTCTGACGTAGTCAGGATGATGATCGGGATGTGACGCAGCCGCGGATCTGCTTTTATCTCTTTCAGGGCTTCCCGCCCGTCTTTCCTGGGCATGTTCAAATCGAGCAGGATTAGACCCGGATAGGCCAGAGACGGAATCGATCCGTACTTGCCGCGATGATGGAGGAGGTCAAGCAGGTCCTCGCCATCCTCCACGAAGTGGACATCGCTCGCCGCCCTCGTTTCGAGGAGGGCTTCTTTGATCCATTGGCGATCATCCAGATCATCCTCGGCAACCAAGATGGTTTTATGGCGGCTCTCTAATTTCATGGCAGCTTCTCGCTTTTCAATTGTTTCAACGGCAAAGTCACGATAAAGGTGGATCCGCGCCCCGGCTGACTTTTTGCCGTGATTTCCCCTCCATGGCGTTCTGCGATTCGCCGGCAGACGCTCAAGCCGATGCCGGTGCCTTCATACTCACGATCGGTATGCAGACGCTGGAATGGCTGGAAGATGCGATCACGATACTTTTCGTCGAACCCGATGCCATTGTCTTTCACCAAAATCTGGCAAAGGTCACTGGACGGACCTGGGGCGAGCGAACGGGCTTTGTTTGTAAAGATGCGGCTGTAGACCTTGAGGCGAGGCTTTTGATCCTCCCGGTGAAATTTCAGCCCATTTACGATCAGGTTCTGCAACAGCTGCCTCATCTGCGCGGGATCGGCTTCGAGGGTTGGGAGTTCTCCGATCTCCACTCGCCCGCCGGTTTGATCGATGTATTCTTCCAGGTCGGTGACTACCTCATTTGCCACCAGATGCAAATCGACGTCCACAAAAGGCTGTCCCTGGGTGGCAACCCGCGAGAGGGTCAGTAAATCGTTAATCAAGGTTTGTGATCGGTTGGCCGCAGTGAGCATCCTCGCAAGATAATTGCGCCCGTCTTCATCGAGCAGGGACCCACTTTTTGTTTTCAAACGATCCCCAAGGGTCTGAATCTTCCGCAGAGGTTCCTGCAGGTCATGCGACGCAACCGAGGCAAATTGTTCCAGTTCTTTATTGCTGCGTTCGAGCACCTTCCTCTCAATTTGGTACTGCTCGGCCTGCTTGCGGGCGGTGATGTCACGGACAATGCCGCGCAAACCGGACATATCTCCGATGACATTTCGGCTGAGCAAGGCAGAGGTCTCCACGTAGCGTCCAGGCCCATCCTTGGAACGCACTTTGTACTCGATGCCATGGACCGCCCCGCCCAACTGGTAGGCAGCCTTGAAGGCTAGTTTGACCTTGTCTGCATACTCCGGGTCGATAAAATGTGAGAAATACGAACCCAGGATTTTATTTTTCGGAGCACCGATCAGATAGACCAACGCGTCGTTGACAAACGTGTATCTCCCGTCCATGTCCATCTCATAATAGCCCTCTTCGATGTTGTCCAGGAGGGTCCGGTATTTCTCCTCGGAGCGGCGCAGCTCGGTGAACAGGCGGGCGTTTTCGATGGCGTTGGCGAGCTGGTCGGCCAGAAGGCGCAGGGTCGTCACATCCAGATCGGAGAAAGCAGCCACCTGTTTGCTCTGGGCAGTGATCGCACCGATGATCTTCCCTCGCGTGCGTAGAGGGATGGAAGCCTCCGAGAGGGCTTCGGGTAGGAGTGGGTTTCTTGGATAGGTTTCGTCTTTGCTTACATCGATGACGATCCAGGGTTCACCGTTTTCCACGCACTTGCCGATGCCTGAATTCGAGCTCACTTCGAATAGATGACCGCGGCGAAGCATCTCCTGGCCGGCTCCTCCCGTGCCCGCACGCAAAATAGCCCACTGGTTGCTTTCATCTGTGAGGTACAAGCCAACATAATAGAAATCAAATCGTTCGCGGATGAGTTCCACGGCAGTCGTCACCAGGGTGTCCAGATCGAGGATGGAAGTGGTGGCCCCGGCCAGACTGGCGGCCACTTCCATTTGCAGGGAGTAGCGGCTGAGTGTTCTTTGAAGCGCACTGCGGATGCGTTCCTGCTCGTTCAGGATGATTTTTTCGCGGCTTCCCATAAAACCCTGGATTACCGCATGGTGGTAGGCATCGATTATCTGCAACGCCGGGGCAATGGATTTATTCTGCAGCTGTGCGAGGAAGAATTGCCGGGTGGCTTGCCCCAGCCCAAGCAAACTTCGTTCGCTCAAGCCAGCCTCGCATAACTCCGTACCGCGCCTGAGCGCTTTGTCGTTGGCGGGATGGGCCAGGTAGTTGAGGAGAGCCTCCTCCTCCTCGGCAGCAATTTGGTTCAGCATGACCGGCCGTAGCGCGGCCCGGTTGGTGAAAATCCGTTCGCGCAGGGTACGCTGATACAAGTCGATCAGGGCTGCACGATCGGAGCCCAGCCGTTGCATCAAGCTTTCGACAATGGGTGTACCTGTCTCTTGGACTGTGTCTGCCATATGCAGAAATCACTCTGTATAAACGAGTAGATTATCGAAAGCGGTTCTAAGACAATCCTCTTTCTTTAGTAGCTTGGGTGGCGTGGAGGCTGGTACGTGCAGATCGAGGTGGAAATCAGCCTGCATTCCATTACAGCCTGGCCTCATTTAGTAAGGTAGGCTCCATAACCGCCGCCGCCCGGACCGGCCGACTTGACATCCTCGTCCGTCATAAACGTCCGGTCGAGGCCATGCCAGTCGATAAAAGCTACAAAATCGCCCTGCAGGTGCCAGGGCTTGAGCATCTCAATATATTTATCCTCTGGACGGTAATGTACAGGCGAACCCATCTGCTTGTAATATTCCATGAGTTTCACGATCCCCGGGGTGGCATTGTCCTCGCTTTTAATGCCCCCCATGGCATTGAAAGCCCAGACACTTTTCTTGCCTGCCCAGTCATAGAGGGTGCGTGCCATGTGAACAATATCCTCGTCCTCCAGGAAGGCGCTCACCCCCCAGGTGATGAAGGCAACATCGCGCCGGTTTTTCAGAATATTGCGCACTTCAGGGCGATTGAGCAGTTCTTCGGGATGGCGGGCATCTGCGTGGAAGTAGTACACATCCGGGATGCCTTTGAGGATTTCTTGGGCATATTCCACGACAACCGGATCCCAGTCTGAATAAATCACGGTTGTTCCGGCAGGCGCGGCGAGGTGAATGTGATCATTGGTCGGCAGCCCGGAAGCAAAGTCGATGATCACATCGAAACCGCGCTTCTTGGACAGCTCCACTGCAAGATCCTGCAGGCACCAGCGCTGCAGCCGCATTGATTTTGGTAAAAAAGGAAAGAACTTCAACAATTGTTCTGCGGCCTGGCGATCGACCTCGAAATTATGGCTACCCCCCAGCAAAAAGTCGTAAATGCGCCCGGCATTCGGCTTGCTCGTATCCGTGATACTTTCTTGGGGCATGGTCGGCTCTCCTTTCGGGTTGAAAAACAAAATATGCTATCATCCACTTCTGGGAGGATGTAGCACAAAAGTACCTTGATCTGATGAACTCAAACGATAGGAGCGCTGATCTTGCTAGTGTTAAAGGTGCGCTCGATGTAGCTTTCCTTTACACAGACAGGATAGCACAGAGATTATTAAATAAAATATCATAAACATATTAAATTTGATCCAAGGCACCACGTAGTCATTTTCCTTGTAATTGCGTTGACGAGCTTCAAAGATGAAATCCTGTTCCATTGCGCGCTGCAGGCCGGAGACATAGGCTATTTGCTCAAAGATGGATCAGCCAGCGAATAAGCCCAGGCTATCCGCGCCGCGCATGCTGGCCGAGCCACACTCTCTCCCGAGGTCGTCCGGTGCTGGTGCACGCCGTCTCCCAACTCCCATCGCCCAGCATCGACCTGACCGAACGCGAGCGTGTCTTGCTGGCCTTGATGGTCGAGGGCTTGAACAACCCGCAGATCGCCCCCAGACTGACCATCAGTCCCCCCCACCGTCAAATCTCACGTCAGTAACATCCTGTCCAAGCTGGGCGTTGCCAGCCGCACGGAGGCCGTCACCATGGCGCTGCGCAACAAGCTGTTTCCTGACCTCATCCCAACCTCCCCAAGTGGCGGAGGACAACACTCCCCAGCTGCTAGATGTAGCCGGGGAGTGTTTGATGTATTCTGAAAGCATGACCCGCGTATTTCTAGCTGATGCCCAGCTCGATGAGCGCTCCGCCTTTCGTCTAATGCTACTTGATCTGAAGATGGAAGTAGTTGGCGAAGCAGCCGATTGGCCCACCGCGTTAGCTCTGGCACCAGCCAGCCGCACGGATATGTTATTGGTGGATTGGGATCTACTTCCCAATGCGTCCAGTGCTGCTTTTGAAGAACTCCGAAAAGCCTGCCCGGCGACGCTGGTCATTGTCCTCCTCAGCCATCTGGACACCCGTCAGCAGGCCGCCCTCTCCGCAGGCGCGGATGCGTTTATCAGTAAAGATGAGACACCCGAGCGTGTGGCCGAACGCTTGCGAATCGCCGCCGCCAGTGTTCTTATTCAATAAAGGTGCGTATGATCTGTGGATTGATCAGCTGCAGTCCAAAGCTGCACAACAGCAGCACTGCCAGGATCAGCATCCTGGGCCACTAGAGCCTGAGATAAGTGATCAGCAGCTTCCCATACCATTTAATTGGAATGATCACGATCCTCCTCCTAGTTGTGCTGAAGTTGGATAGTCTTCATGACAAAACCGCCACTTCGTCATTCGGCCCAGCCAACTCACTGTCCTGTTCATGTCACCTGGGATTCCCATTCCTGCATCAGTTCGTCTAGGCGGGCCTGGGCTTTAGCAACCTGCCAGCCGAGTTCCTGGATTCGCTCGAACGATTGGGGCTTTCCCGCTTTTTGCATTTCTGCTGACAATCGCTGCAGTGTTGCCTCCTGCTCCCGAATGCGTTCCTCGATCAAGGCCAGGCTTTGGGTCCGGCGGCGGGTGCTTTTGCTGTTGTCGCGGATGAGCGGCTTCGGCAAAAGCAGGAGCTGGCGCGAGGGGGAGCCCGGCTTCAAGGCGGCCTTATGCAGCACATATTCTCGATAGGTGCCTGGATAGACAGTCAGCTTCCCAGCCCCGAGCTCCCAGATTTGGGTTGCCAGCTGGTCGATGAGGAAACGATCGTGGGTGACCATCAGGATGGTGCCGGGGAAATTTTCCAGTACTTCCTGCAGGGCCTCGCGCCCCGGGATGTCGAGATGGTTGGTCGGCTCGTCCAGCAGCAGAAGGTTGGCTCCATCCAGGGCCAGGATCGCAAGAGCCAGGCGGGCGCGCTCGCCGCCGCTCAAGGCACGCACAGGCTTGAAGACATCGTCGCCCTGGAACAGGTAGGCGGCCAGGGTGCTGCGCGCGACGCCTTCGGGCAGCTCTTTATGGAGAAGCAGTTCTTCGAGCACGCTGTGGGGTGCGTCCAGGCCGTCGTGGGCCTGGGCGAAATAGCCGATCTTCAGGCCGGCGCCCAGGCGGACTTCGCCGGAGAGCGGCTTGAGTTGTTCGAGCAGTACTTTCAGGAATGTCGTCTTCCCGCTGCCGTTCGGACCGATCATGGCGGCGCGCTCGCCGCGGCGCAGTTCCACATGGGCAATGTTGAACAGCCGTTTGCCTGGGTAGCCGACGGACAGGTCATCCATGCGCAGGACGTTGTTTCCACCTGGCGGGGCTGCAGGCAGGCGGGGGCGGATGCGCGCCGGCCGGCCGGCGGTCATGGTGATGGCGTTGACCTTGCGGATGGCCTCGATTACGTCCAGTGGGCGCTGTGCCCCGAGATCCATTTCGGACCAGTTCCGGCCATTGCGCAGGGCCAGGATGCCGAATTTCTCGACGATGGCCAGGTCGCGTGTCAGTAAACGCAGGCGCCCGAGGGCCCGGGCATGAGTGCTGGCCCTGACCCAGTTGCGCTGGATGAAGTCCACCTCTTTTGTCATGCGAGCCTTCTCTTCTGCAAAGACGCGTGAGGCGTATTCCCAACGTTCCTGGCGCTGCAGAAGGTAAGCGCTGTAGTTGCCGGAGTAGACGTCGATCCCGTCCGGGCTCATTTCCCAGATCGCCTCGACGGTGTTGTCCAGGAAATAGCGGTCATGGCTGACGATCAGTACCGCGCCTTCCCAGTCACTCAGGGTGTGCTCGAGCCACTCCACGGCTTCGATATCCAGATGGTTGGTCGGCTCGTCGAGCATCAGCAAGTCTGGTTTTTCTAACAACAGGCGCGCCAGCTGGGCGCGCGTCTTCTGCCCGCCGGAAAGGTGGTTGAGTGGCATGTTCCAGGCTGCTTTGCCCAGACCCAGCCCGTCCAGGGTCTGCTGGATGCGCAGCTCATAATCGTAGCCGCCCTGCTGAGCGAATGATTCCTGCGCACTGCCGTATTCTTCAAAGAGCGTGTCGGAGCGATTCCCACTAGACATGGCCTCCTCCAGCTCATGCAGGCGCGCCTGCTGTTTCTGCAATTTGTCGAAAACCGTGAGCATTTCAGCATAGACGGTGTTTGAGCGATCAGCAAAAGCCTCGACGGCCTCCTGGCGCAGGTAGCCCAGCCGGCGGCCGCGAGCGAGATGAACCCGGCCAGATGTCGGCGGGTTTATTCCTGCCAGCAGCAGGAGAAGAGAGGTCTTGCCAACCCCATTGGGGCCGATCAGGCCGATCTTGCCGTCGTTGGGGATGGATATGGTGATGCCGCGGAACAGGTCGAAGGCTCCGAAGGAAAGACCAAGGTTTTCAGAAGTAAGAATAGACATAAGAAACTCCGTGCTTCAGTGTTTTGATGGAATGGCGTATTAAATAAAAAGGCCGCGGGAGGTGCCCGCGGCTGGAGGAAAAATTCCAATCCAAATTGGATATAAAAGGCCACGGGCGGAGAGCACCGTGGCCTGAATCTATGCGTGTAGCTTAGCTATCAGGAGGCGCACTCCGACAAGGTTAGGTTGAAGCTGCCCTCGATCGGGCTCGTGAAGAAGTACGCCTTGTTCATAGAATATGCCATTCCTTTTACCATCATAGGCAGTTTATCACAGGATTTGTGGGACCGTCAACCCTTTTTAAATCTTATTTGTTATGGGTAGATGAAGTTGATAATTTTAATGTAGAAGGAGATTTTTTAACCGCTGCTTTCAGGTTGTCGATAGATCTCTCTACCGGCTCTGGTCAGCGTACTTCCACCATAAATAGGTCCCGATCAGGCCAGCCAGGCCGGTCAGGATGATGAGGCCATAGCTGATGGGGGTGAGCGCCCCGCCCTGCATATACACGGCCGGGACCGACCAGGGGAAGTATTCCCCCCACCCGAGGGTAATGGCCAGGTTACCTAGAATTTCCGTGAGGATGACGATCCCGATCGGCAATAGGTAACCGCGTCCCAGGCTGGCAAAGAAGCCAAACGGCATCACCAGTGTGATCGACATGATAGCCGTGACGACCAGGAGTCCGGTGCCGTGTAAAACGACCGGGAGTGAGCCTCCCGGAAGCCGGATAACCGCGCCCAGGATCAGGCCGACGATGGAGGTTTCCATGATCAATGCTGCACACCAGAGAGCCGCGACCAGGAATTTTGCCAGGATGATGTCGAAGCGCGGGACTGGCACGGCCAGCAGGTCTTTCAAGGTTCCATCCGAGAATTCCCGCCCAAAGACCCAGCTGACGGCAATACAGAAAAAGAAGAATCCTCCCAGCGAGGTGAACTCGACCATCAAGGACAGGTAACCGGGCCAGTCAGCGGTGCGGACCACCAGGTTGGCCTTGGCCCCAAGCAGACCGAGCTGGCGGGCGAGCTGAGGGTCCTTGTAAATAAATATCAGGAGTGCACCGATAAAAGGCATCATCAGGAACCCCAGAGCGGTAAAGAGGGGGATACGGGAGCGAAGCACTTTCCGTAATTCAATCCAAATGGCGTCGCCAAGGGTTTTCATTTTGAATCTCCATCCATTCCAACCAGGCGGAGGAAATACTGTTCGAGGTCTTCCTGGTCGACAAAAAGCTGGGTGGGCGGGGTCTTGGCCAGGACCAGCAGGCTGGCGATTTCATCAGGCTTGTCCAGCGCAGCTGGGTCCCTTAGCTCAAGGGCCCCGTCCTGGGAGAGATCAGCTTGGTAGCCCGCCGCGATCAGCGCTGTGCGGGCAGCATTCAGGTCGCGCGAGCGGACCAGCAGGCGTTTGCGCCGGTTTTGCTCCAGCTCGTCGACGTCGAGTTCCTGGAGCAGGCGCCCCTCGTGAATGATGCCGATGCGTTTTGCCAGGCGGGAGACTTCGGCCAGGATGTGACTGGACATGAAAACCGTCACACCTTCCTGGCGGGTCAGCTCGAGCAGCAGCTCACGGATCTCGACAATCCCTGCCGGGTCCAGGCCGTTGGCCGGCTCGTCGAGGAGCAGCAGCCGGGGGTGATGCAGCAGGGCCTTCGCCAGTCCCAGCCGCTGGGCGTTCCCCAGAGAAAGGTTGCCGGTCCGCCGGTCTGCGTAGGGAGCCAGGGCCAGGCGTTCGATCACCTGGCTGATGGCCTTTGGCTCGGTACCCGGATGGAGGCGGCGGGCTGCCTCCAGGTTCTCCCGGACGGTCAGCTCAGGATAGGCGTGTGGAGTTTCAACCAGGAAACCCACCTGTGCCCAGGGCTTCCGGCTGCCCAGTCGGACGGGCTCCTGTAGAACGGTGGCTGTCCCTGTGGTGGGCCTGATCATCCCCAGCAGCATGCGAATGGTCGTTGTTTTTCCAGCCCCGTTCAGGCCCAGGAAGGCATAGATCTCACCTTCACCAACCCGCAGGGATAGGCCTTCCACAGCGGTCACTTTGCCATAGCGCTTCCCCAGGTTTTCAGTTTCGATTATCCATTTCATGAAAATATCCTTGAACAGATTAACTCGGCCTGGATGATCTAGAGAAACAGGTCATCATCTTTTTCCAGCCGATATTTGAAGATGGAATAGATCACCACACAGATGACCCCGGTAACCGCGATCTTGACGAACATGATTGCGACCAGTGTCAATAATAGCATTCCGGTCTGACCGCCGATGAGGGTTGACAGGCTGGTAGTTTTATTGATCAGCAGCGCGGCCGGCAAGGACAGACCTCCGACAAGGAGGATGGTGATCGCAATGGCCGAGAAGACGATCCAAAGGATATTACGCAGGTTGCGAAGTTTCTTTTCTTTCGAAGAGATGGGATGCATGGTCATGGCTTTATCCTTTCTGATTTCCATTGGATGAGAGCGTTTTTTGGATCAGCTCGGCCACGTCAGGCTGCTCAAAGACCATAATATTGCGGGTGATGAAGCGCGTGAGCAGTTCGCGGCCAAGGCTGGTCAGGAAAAAATAACGACGGCTGGGACCCGTCTCGGAGGGGAGCAGCTCGCTGTCGAGGATCCCTGAATCCGCCAGGCGGTTGAGCGCCCGGTAAATGCTGTTCTCGTCGGCATTGATCGTGTTGCGGCTCATTTCAGTGATCGCGGCCTTGACCTCGTAAGGATAAGCTTTGCGCTGGGCGAGCAGCAGCAGCAGCCAGAAGCTGAGCAGACCCTTCTTGTAGGTTTCTTCCCATTGGTTCAACAGGGCATCCAGGTTGGGCGGTTCCATAGCTTTCCTTCCAATAGTATTATACTTTTAGTATAATACTATTGGATCAATATGTCAAGTTTCTCCGCCAGGGGATAATCCTGCGGAGCCCTCCTTTATCGAAGAAATCGTGACAGGATTTTCATACCCCTGCGGGAGGTGTTTTCCATCTGGCGATTTCCTGTGTGGATGACTGCCGCGATGGCAGGGATTGTCCGACCCAGGGTCTGAAGATCGGCATCAGGACCCAGTATCGACCATTAGCTGGATACAACGATGATTTTCTGCAGCATGCTCGTAAAGGCAGCCTCGGGTGCCGTCTGCAGATGATGAAGCGTATAATGGGCTCATGTCGAAGACGCGCCTGGATCTGCTGCTCGTGGAACGCGGACTGGTCGAAAGCCGCGCCAAGGCCCAGGCACTGGTCATGGCCGGGCAGGTGCGCGTGGACGACCAGGTGGTGCTTAAACCCTCGGCACCCGTCCCCGAGGGGGCACGACTGATCCTTGTATCAGGTCCGCGTTTCGTCTCGCGCGGCGGCGAGAAGCTGGAGGCGGCGCTGGAGGCATTCCCGATCAGCGTGACAGGACTTATCGCTGCCGATGTCGGTGCTTCGACGGGTGGTTTCACTGACTGCCTGCTTCAACACGGCGCAGCGAAGGTCTACTCCATTGATGTAGGCAAGGGGATTCTGCATTGGAAGCTGCGCACCGACCCGCGGGTAGTGGTTATGGAAGAGAGGAACGCCCGTTTTGTCGAGTCGCTGCCGGAGAAGGTAAATCTGGTGACTGTCGACGCCTCGTTTATTTCGTTGAGAATCCTCCTGCCGGTTGTGAAAAAATGGCTGGATCCCACCGGGCAGGGTGTGGCGTTGATCAAACCCCAATTCGAGGCCGGGCGCAGGGAATCGGCGCGAGGCGAGGGCGTCATCCGCGACCCGGCTGTCCACCGCCAGGTGCTGCTGGATGTGCTGACCTTTGTCCAAAATGAGGGCTTCGTGGTTCGCGGGCTGATCCGCTCCCCTCTGACCGGGCCGAAGGGAAATGCAGAGTTTTTAGCCTGGTTGGCTCTGGCTGAAAAACATGTTCCTGATCTTGGCGATCTGGTCGGGAGTATTTTATCCCGTGCCGTAGAAAACAAATAACGGGGAAGTGCATTCCTGTCCCTTTGCGCTTCTTCGTTCAGTAAAATCGATTATACTTTTCCCGCTTATGACCTCCCGCATCCGTAATTTCTGCATTATCGCTCATGTGGATCATGGCAAGTCCACCCTGGCCGACCGGCTGCTGCACCTGACCGGCACGGTCCCGGAGCGCGATACCACCGAGCAGATTCTCGATACGATGGATCTGGAGCGCGAGAAGGGAGTGACGATCAAAGCCTCGGCTGTGCGCATGAACTATACGGCGCAGGACGGGCAGCCTTACGAACTGAATCTCATTGACACTCCGGGGCATGTCGACTTCGGTTACGAGGTCAGCCGGGCGCTGAATGCCTGTGAGGGGGCGATCCTCGTGGTGGACTGCACCCAGGGTATCGAAGCCCAGACATTGGCAAACCTCTACGCCGCGCTGGAAGCGGACCTGGTGATCATTCCGGTGATCAACAAGATCGATTCTCCCTTCGGCCCAGCCGAATGAAGTGGCCGAGGACATTGGCAGCCTGCTCGGGGTCCCGCCGAGCGAAGTGATTCGCGTCTCGGCCAAGGACGGCACCAACGTCGACCGGGTGCTGGAGTCCGTCGTTCGAATGATCCCTCCGCCAAAAGGCGACGACAGCCTGCCCCTGAGGGCGCTGATCTTCGACTCCCATTATGACTCGTACAAAGGTGTCATCACTTATGTAAGGGTGATCGAAGGGAAGGTTACGGCCGAGGAAACCATCCGCATGATGTCCACCGGGGTGGAGGTCAAGCCGATCGAGGTCGGCATCTTCGCCCCCACGCTCAAACCCATCCCGGGGCTTTCAGCCGGGGAGGTGGGGTACATTGCCACCGGGTTGAAGACCGTCCACGACGCCCGTGTCGGCGACACGGTGACTTCTGCCGCCCGCCCCGCGGCGCAGCCGCTGCCGGGCTACCGCCATCCCAAGGCGATGGTTTTTGCCGGGATTTACCCGGCGGAGGCGGAGGACTACCAGAACCTGCGCGAGGCGCTGGACAAGCTGCAGTTGAACGATGCCTCGCTGACCTTCGGGCCGGAGACATCCCAGGCGCTGGGCTTCGGTTTCCGCGCCGGCTTCCTGGGCCTGTTCCACATGGAGATCATCCAGGAGCGCCTGGAGCGGGAATACGACCTGGATATGGTCTTCACCGCCCCGACGGTCGCCTACGAGGTGCTGCTGCACGATGGCACGACCAGGATCGTCGATTCGCCTGCCGAACTGCCCGACGAAGAGCTGATCGACGAAATCCGCGAGCCGTGGATGACCATTGAGATTATCACCCCCACCGATTTCTACGGACCGATCATGGACCTGGTCACCAAGCGGCGCGGCATCTACAAAAGCCAGGAGTACCCGGCCCCGCACCGCGTCCAGCTCAACTTCGAAATCCCGCTTTCCGAAATCATCATCGACTTTTTTGATGAACTCAAAAGCCGCACGCGCGGCTACGCCTCGCTGGACTACCAGTTCGCCGAGTATCGCGCTGACGAGCTGGAGAAGCTCGAGATCCTGGTCAACGGCGATCCGGTCGATGCACTGGCGGCGATCGTCCATAAAAAGGATGCCTTCCATAAGGGCCAGCGCTTCATCACCAAGCTCAAGGAGCTCATTCCGCGCCAGCTCTTCGACGTCGCCATCCAGGCCTCGGCGGGCGGGCGCATCATCAGCCGTGCCAACGTCCGCGCAACGCGCAAGGATGTTCTGGCGAAGTGCTATGGCGGCGACATCACCCGCAAGAAGAAGCTGCTCGAAAAACAAAAGAAAGGCAAGAAACGTCTGAAGATGATCGGGAACGTGGAAATCCCTCAGGAAGCCTTCATGGCTGTCCTGCGTCTGGAGGAGGAATAGGGCGGATCTTGATCCGTTCTTGGAAAGCCATCCAATGAAAAACTTCTGGAAATCCGCCGGCCGCTGGCTGCCGGGTGTGCTCATCAGCCTGATCGCCATCGTGCTTATCTTAAAATTCGTCGACCTGGGACGCCTGGTGGATGCGATCCGCACGGCAAACTACTGGTATCTGGGAATTGCCCTGGCGACCTCCTGGACTTGGCTGGCAGTGCGCGGCATCGTCTGGCGCACAATACTGCAGAAGAAGGCATCCTACAAGCATGTCTTCCTGACCCTGTGCGAGGGGTACATGCTGAACAATTTCCTGCCCTTCCGCCTGGGAGAAATCGGGTGTGCCTTCCTGTTGGGACGCAAAGCCCGGCTGAGCTTTATGGAAGTCCTGCCGACCGTAGTGATCTTGCGCGTGTTCGACGTGGCCTTTTCCGCAGGGATTCTGCTCGGCTCCTTGCCTTTCGTGGCGGGGGCGGGCCAGGCAGGGCGGCTCGCCCTGGTCATGGGTGGGCTGGTCGTCCTTGGGTTGGTCATCCTGTATCTCCTGGCGCGCAACCGGGAGTGGGCCCTGGGCTGGTTCGATCGGCTCACCGTCCGCTGGCCTAAATTGCAGCAGCAGGGTGAAATTTTCCTCTCCCCGCTGTTTTCCGGGCTGGCGGTGCTCACCAACGGCTGGCTCTTCGTGCGCGTCCTGCTCTGGATGACCTTCAACTGGGCCGTCGGTGTCCTCCAGTTTTATCTCACGATCCTGGCGTTCTTCCCCCACGCTTCCCTGCTGTGGGCGTTTTTTGGGATTTCCGCGGCAGCCTTCGGCGGGGCGATCCCATCTGCACCCGGTGCAGTCGGGCTCTACGAAGCCGCGCTGGGCGGCGCCCTTACCATCCTGAGCCACGATAAATCCACCTCCCTGGCAGTGGCAATCGTCGCCCATCTCTTTAACTATCTCCTAACCGGGCTGTTCGGGTCTTACGCCCTGTCGATGGAAGGGGAAACACTGGCGGGCATCTACCGCCAGCTGCGCCACAGGCAGGAAGAGGTCCCCCCGCCTGCCTGACCTGTATGTCCTGCAGCTGCCCTGCAGGATGAGGAAATCATACGGTTTTGTCTATTATTCCAAGGAGGCAGCATGTCCCGCAATTACTTTATCACCGGAGGAGCCGGGTTTATCGGCTCGAACTATGTCCATCGCCTGCTCACGCGCGGCGAAAAGGTGATCGTCTATGATAACCTCAGCCGAGCCGGTGCGCCGCGCAACCTGGCCTGGCTGCAGGAGACCTTTGGGGAGAAGGCCTTCCGTCTGGTAGTCGGGGATGTGCGCGATGCCGCCCAGCTTGCAATCTCTACGCGCGAGGCGGATGTGATCGTGCACCTGGCGGCCCAGGTAGCGGTGACAACCTCGGTCGTCCGCCCCAGGGAAGATTTTGAGATCAACGCCCTGGGCACTTTCAATGTGGTTGAGGCGGCCCGCCTCAACGAGCGCAAGCCGGTCATCATTTACACCTCCACGAACAAGGTCTACGGCGGCATGGAGGATGTCCAGGTAGTGGAAGATGCCACCCGCTGGCACTACGCCGATCTGCCGCTGGGCTGCCCGGAAACCCAGCCGCTCGACTTTCATTCACCCTATGGGTGTTCAAAGGGCACCGGCGACCAGTATGTGCGTGACTTCTACCGCATTTATGATCTGCCGACGGTGGTCCTGAGACAATCGTGCATCTATGGACCGAGACAGTGGGGCGTGGAGGATCAGGGCTGGGTTGCCTGGATGATCATCGCCGCCGTGACCGGCCGGCAGATCACCATCTACGGCGACGGGAAACAGATTCGCGATCTGCTCTATATTGAAGATTTGCTGGATGCCTATGATGCTGCCATCGCGAAGATCGACATTGTAAAGGGCCGGATCTACAACTTAGGCGGAGGCCCGGAAAATGTCCTGTCGATCTGGACTGAATTTGGGCCGATGCTGGAAAAGCTGCTGGGCAGGAAGATCCCCGTCGCGCGCGGCGACTGGCGCCCCGGCGACCAGAAAGTGTTCGTGGCCGATATCCGCAAAGCCGGCAGGGAGCTCGACTGGGCACCCAAGGTCGGCGTGGAAACAGGCGTGAAGAGATTGTTTGAGTGGGTGAAAGAGAACAAAGAGCTGTTTTAGCATCACGACCACTTTCCACGACCCGCTGCGGTCCTTTCAACCGGGTCCGCTCAGGCCGAGAAGTGAAGTAATTCAATTTGGGGGACAAATTCTATCACTTTGAATGCTGCGAAAGGGTCTTTAAACAGAAAGGGGTCGAAAGACCTCTTCAGCCTGCCCTTGGGAAAGGACAGGCTGTATTTTTTAAGCAGCATCCTGGCTCAATTAAAAGACCGGTTTTCCAGTCTGAGCCTATAATTAAAAGGCTGGATTATAATCGGTCAAACCTTGTTTATGTCCCACACACACATCCGTGACCTGACCTTCCAGACCACCCGCCGCCTGGCGCTTGCCCTCGGCCTGACGGCTGTTTTTGTGGTGGTTGAGGTGGCCGCAGGCGCTTTTGCCAATTCCCTGGCCCTGCTGACTGATGCGGTCCATAACTTTACAGACTTGCTGGCCCTGGCGCTCACCTGGGGCGCGTTGCGCCTGACCTCCCAGCCGGCCAATCCGGGAAAAACATACGGCTACCACCGCGCCGGTATCCTGGCTGCGCTGGTCAATGCTACCGTGCTGGGGGCGATTGCCCTTGGAATTTTCTACGAAGCTTACCGGCGCTTCACCCACCCGCCTGCGATCAATGCGAATATCCTGATCGGCGTCGGCAGTTCGGGCATCGCGATCAACCTCGTCACTGCCCTGCTCCTGCGCAGGGGCTCCGAGAAGGACCTGAACCTGCGCAGCACGTTCCTGCACCTGATGGGCGATGTTGTATCCGCGCTTGGAGCAGTTGCGGCCGGGATCGTCATCCACTTCACCGGCTTGACCTGGTTCGATCCACTGGTCGGCGTTTTCATCAGCTTGATCATCCTGTGGAACGTCTGGGGCATCGTACGCGAGGCCCTTAATATTCTGATGGAATCCACACCCCAGGATATCGACATGGATGCCATGCTTTCCGATATCCGTGCCGTGGAAGGAGTGCGCGGCGTCCACGATCTCCATGTTTGGAGCATCACCCGCGGCCTGCGGACGCTTTCTGCTCATCTGGTGACCGATGATGTACCCATCAGCCAGGGGACGGCCATCCAGGCCGCGGTCAGCGAACTGCTGCGCCAGACCTATGGGATCGGCCATGCCACCCTGCAGTTGGAATGCGAGGACTGTATCCCGGCCGATCTGTACTGCGATATTACGATAGAATCCCACGCCCATAAGGGCTGACCATGCGCATCCTGACTGTCCTGACTTACTACCGGCCCCACACCTCTGGCCTGACCATCTACGCCGAACGGCTGGCTCGCGCATTTGTGAAGCGCGGCCACGAGGTCACTGTTCTGACCACCCAATACGATAAAGCCCTGCCGCGGGAAGAGCAGTTGGATGGAGTACAGGTCATCCGCCTGCCGGTGGCCGTGCGCATCAGCAAAGGCACCCTGGCTCCAAGCTTCGGCATTGTCTCGACCCGGCTGGTGGCGCAGAACGATGTCGTCCAGCTGCACCTGCCGCAGTTCGACGCGCCAGGTGTGGCCTTCCGCGCCCGGCTGTTCAGGAAGCCGGCCGTCCTGACTTATCACTGTGACCTGCGCCTGCCGCCGGGTCGTTTCAACCGTTTTGTCAACCTCGTGGTTCAGGTCCAGAATAACTCGGCCGCGATCCTCGCCAATCATATTGTCACGTACACTCAGGATTATGCCGACAACTCCGCCTACCTCTCGCGATACAAATCCAAGCTGACCCCCTTTTTGCCCCCGGTCGTGCTCCCGCAGGCCGAGCCAGGGGCCGTGTCGGCCTTCGCTGCTGCGCACCAAATTGCTGAGAGGCGCCCGGTGATCGGGATGGTCACCCGTTTTGCTGCTGAAAAAGGGGTGGAGATCCTGCTCGATGCACTGCCGTCCATCCTGGAAAAATATCCGCAGGCGCAGGTGCTTTTTGCAGGCCAATACCAGAACGTGATGGGTGAACAGGCCTATGCTGATCGCCTGATGCCGCGCATCAAAAAATATGAAGAGCAGGGGTGCTGGCAGTTCCTGGGCAATCTCAGCCAGCCCCAGCTCGCTGCATTCTATCCCAACCTGGATGTGCTGGTCGTTCCTTCGCTCAACTCAACCGAAGCCTTTGGCCTGGTGCAGATCGAGGCGATGATGAACAATGTCC
The DNA here is from genome assembly GCA_963753465.1 of uncultured Chloroflexia bacterium. Classification (GTDB taxonomy): domain Bacteria; phylum Chloroflexota; class Anaerolineae; order Anaerolineales; family Villigracilaceae; genus UBA877. The sequence goes on along the minus strand of CAVWCJ010000006.1, from coordinate 162,828 downwards.
CGTGCGTGGCCTCGGCTTTGCCTGGAGTGCGCTGCCCGGTGCAGATGCATAAAATGGGGCAGATCGTGCCAATTGGAGATGCTGCTGCCCTGGCGCAGGCGGTGGTGGAGGTGCTTGCCGACCGGAAGAAATACACTTGCGACACCAACGCCCTGACACGTCAATATGACCCGGACAGCGTGGCGGCGGAATACGAAGAGCTGTTCAAGAATTTAATGAAACGGAGTTAACCGGCCTGTGGCTTGCTTGCCCAACCCGGCATGCGCGTTGTGCAATGGTCAGTGAGCCTGGTGGTACAATTGGCGCGACGAACGGCGTGTGCGCAGGGAAGCGGGTATAGAATGCTTGCTTCTCATTGTTATTAAGAGATAATCCTCAATAATAGGCTGCTGGATCAATGCCCAAACAAAAAACAACCGATTCGAAAGATTACCTCTGGCTCAACCTGCGCGAGCTCCCATATTTCCGTTCGTTGCTCCGTGCGGTGGAGGCACAGTTCTACCAGGGGCTGGATTTACCCTCTCCCGTACTTGATGTGGGCTGCGGGGATGGACACTTTGCCCAAATGTGCTTCGACCAGCCCATCGATGTGGGTCTTGACCCCTGGCATGCCCCAATCCAGGAGGCGGGCACCCGCCAGGTATATCGCCTCCTGACCGAGGCCGATGGCGGCAGCATGCCCTTCCCGCAGGCCTATTTCGCCAGCGCGATCAGCAATTCGGTGCTTGAACACATCCCGGAGGTGGAAAAGGTCCTGGCTGAAGCCGCCCGGGTGTTGCAGCCCGGCGCCCCCTTTATCTTGTGCGTCCCCAATGACCGTTTCAATGACAGCCTCTCTGTTGTCAGGGTGCTGGAGGCACTTCGCCTGAGGCCGCTTGCGAATCTTTACCGCGCCTTTTTCACGCGCATCTCCCGCCACCGTCACCTGGACGGAATGGAGGTGTGGAAAAAACGCCTGGAACAGGCCGGTTTTACTGTAGAAAGGGCCTGGGATTATTTTCCCCCACGCGCCCTGGCCGTGCTCGAATGGGGGCATTACTTCGGACTGCCCGCGCTCATCACCCGCAAGTTCTTCGGGCGCTGGATTCTCGTTCCGCAGCATTGGAATCTCGCGCTGATCCAGCGTATGCTTCAACCGTATGCCAACGCTTCTGCCTGTGCGGATGGCGTATACACTTTCTATATTACCCGGCGGGCCCGGGAGTAAGGCGTTTTAGCCTGAATCAAGATGAACTATCCTGCCAGAATTGTTATTCCCAATGCAAGTAAATTGTAAAGAGGATAGTTACTCGCTTCAGGTTAAGATGGACTTATTTCTTAACCGCAGGTTGAAAGAAACCACTCCATAAACACCTGAGAGAACCCATGCCTAATCCAGAACCAAGCGTCCTCGATTATCTCAAGTCAAGGTTGAAATTCTGGAAGCGCCCGGAGGAGGGCATCCTCCCGTTTGAGTCGCCGGAGCCCAGGAAGAAGCTCGCGTCCCCGGCGGGGAAGACGCCTGCCGCCACCACGGAGACCAAGGTCCGGACAGCCGGACGGAAAAGAGGGGCGGTGGCCGTGGCGGAAGAAGCGCCGCCAGCCAAACCTCTGCCCTGGCGCTCCCTGCTCGCCCTGGCCTTTGCCCTTGCCGGGCAGTTTGCCTTCGAACAACGAGCTGGTCGGCCCGGCATTATTCTTTACCTGGTCAGCGCTGTATTTTTAATTTTAGCAATCCTGCGCAAAGAGTGGACCCCGGCACCCCTGCCTGCGGTTGAGGAAGGAGACGAATCCTTCACAGTCCGCCTCATGCCGCTGGTCCTTGCGATCATCCTGGGATTTGCCGCCTTCCTTACCCTCGGCGGGAATCTGTTCAGCATGGATGATCTCACCATCCTGGGCGTGACTCTGCACGCCAATCTGTTCACCCCCTTGAATGTCATCCTGTGGGTCCTGGCCACGTCCTGCCTTGTCTGGGCCTTCTGGCGTTCAAACCCGGGCGGAGGGGTGCCCCTAGGGAAGCGGATCCAGGCTTTCTTCAGCCGCGAGTCCTGGCCAATTGTCATCACCCGCTGGGGTGTGCTCGTGCTGCTGGTGACCGGGCTGGTGGTTTTCTACCGCACCTACCGTCTGACCAGTGTCCCGTCCGTGCCGTTCAGCGATCATGCCGAGAAACTTCTGGATGTGTACGATGTCACCCACGGTCAGCCGCACATTTTCTTCCCGCGCAACACCGGCCGTGAAGCGATTCAAATGTATGAGACTGTGGTGGTCGCCTGGCTGTTCCACACCGGGCTGACCTTCCTCAGCCTGAAAATAGACACCGTGATCGCCGGGCTCCTCGTCCTGCCCTTCCTCTACCTGCTCGGTAAGGAACTGGGCGGGAAGCGCATCGGCCTGCTCACCGTGCTCTTAGCCGGGATTGCCTACTGGCCAAATGTCATTGGCCGGGTCGGGCTGCGCTTCGACCTTTACCCGCTCTTTCTTGCTCCGATGCTCTATTACCTGCTGCGCGGCCTGCGCAAGCGCAGGCGTAATGACTTCATCCTCTCTGGCATTTTCCTCGGCCTCGGACTGCACGGGTATACTTCGTACCGCATTGTTCCGTTCGTGGTCGTGATCGCTATCGGCCTGTTCCTGCTGCATGCGCAGGCGAGAGCCCAGAGCCGCAAAGTCTTCTTCTGGCTGGTAATCGTGACACTGGTGTCTCTCTTCATATTTCTGCCTCTGGCGCGTTACTGGCTGGAGAACCCAACCATGTTCAGTTTCCGCGCGTTCAGCCGACTGGGGATAGGGGGAACGCTGCCCGGATCCTGGTGGCAGATCCTGCTCTCGAATATTTGGAACTCCCTGCGCATGGTCAACTGGGATAACGGATCAATCTGGGTCCATTCGGTGCCCGGGCGCCCGGCTTTGGACATCGTCTCGGCAGCCCTCTTCCTGATAGGGGTGGTCCTGGTTTTTGCCCGGTACGTAAGAGAGCGGCACTGGCTGGATCTGTTCCTGCTGCTGTCTATTCCCTTGCTGCAGCTCCCCTCAAGCCTCTCGCTGGCTTTTCCGGGTGAAAACCCTTCGCTCAACCGCCCATCGGGGGCACTCGTGCCGATTTTCCTGATCGTGGCCATCGCGCTGGACGGCCTTCTGACAAGCCTCGCCTCCAGCTTGCGCGCCCGCCGGGGAGTGGCGGTCATGTGGGTCGTGGTCATTGTCCTGGTGGGTTGGTCCTCGGTGCAGAACTACAAGCTGGTCTTCACCGATTACGTCACGAAATACAACCAGCTGACCTGGAACTCGAACGAGATGGCGAAGGTGATCGAACAATTCGGATATGTCTATGGGTCGACAGACAATGCCTGGATCGTGCCCTACCCATATTGGGTAGATACGCGGCTCCCGGCCATATACATCGGCGAACCATCCCGCGACATGGTCCTGTGGCCCAAGGATTTCGCCTCCACGCAGCAGATCAAAGGTGCCAAGGAGATTATCATCAACCCGAAGGACACCCAGGACCTGGCTGCTCTTCAGCAGCTCTATCCCCGGGGCGTGGTAAGTACTTTTCATTCGGCCTTGGAAAACGCGGATAAGGATTTCCTGATCTTCTTTATACCGCCGGCGGAATGACCGGCGCAGAGAGACCTACATGACGATAAATTCGACCTCAACGCCAAAAAAGGACCGGTCATGGCTTTTTGATCTGCTGCTGATCGGCGTCCTGCTGATCGCCGCCTATTTCCGGTTCACCGGTGAGAATTGGGGCAACCTGCTCTACCAACATCCAGACGAAGGGTTCATGATCCAGGTGACCGCGGGGATCCAACCCATTGGAGCATCCTCTGACCTGCTTGGGCCGCCTCCGACGACTTCTACGCAGGCGTGGCGGGCAGCTTACCCCCAGGCTTACCCGAACTGCAAAGCTTGGGGGGGGTATTTCGATACTGCCTGTTCCCCCATGAATCCTCCGAACCGCGGCTATTCCTTTTATGTGTATGGCGACCTGCCGCTTTACATTCTGCGCTATCTGGCGGATTGGTTCAAGCAGACGGGCAACCTGACGTTGTTCGGGCGATATCTATCGGCGACGATGGACCTGGGCACGATCGCCTTGTTGTATTTCATTGTCAAGCGCGTCTACAACCACTGGGTGGCCCTGCTCGCCGCAGCCTTCTCGGCGCTGGCCGTGATGCAAATCCAGCAGTCGCACTACTTTACTACGGATAATTTCCTTATCTTTTTCATGACCCTGACGGTGTACTTCGCCGTCCTGATCGCCACAGGAAATCGGGCAAAGGTCCCCGTCGAGGAAAAGGCGGATGAGGAACCGCCTTCCCCTGGCGTCCGGGTTATCCGCTATTTGAAGCGCCTCGGGCAGGACCCGCTGACCTACCTCTCGATTGGATTTGGCGTTGCCCTGGGGATGGCTGCGGGTTCCAAGATCAACGCGGCCGTGATGGCGGCACTGCTTCCCCTCGCCCTGACAATCCTGTATTTCCGACTTCGGCCTTCCAAGCCGGCCCGGGGTTCCAGGGCCAAGCGGGCTGCCGATCCCCCGACGATCAAAGATTATTTGTCCAAGATCTTTGTCTTTCTCGTCATCGGCGGGATTTTTTCACTACTATCCTTCCGCATTTTCCAACCCTATGCCTTCGTCGGATTCCGTCTCAGCCCTCAGTGGTTAGAAAATATCCGGGAAGTGATCAACCAGGCCAGTCCGAATGCGGACATGCCCTGGGCATTGCAGTGGGCGCGGCGCACGCATCTGTATTCCTTCCAAAACCTGACCGTCTGGGGTCTCGGCCTTCCGCTCGGGATACTGGCCTGGGCCGGGTTCCTGTGGATGGCCTGGCGCATCGTGAGGGGCGAATGGAAGCAGCATCTGCTCCTGTGGGGTTGGACAGCAGGCTATTTCATCTGGCAGTCCCTGGTATGGAACCCGACCATGCGTTACGAGCTGCCCATCTATCCGTTCCTGGCAATGATGGCTGCCTGGGGTGTCTTTGAGTTGGTAAAGCTGAAAACAGTGCTGTTTCGCCGCATTAAATTGGGATTTGTGCTCGGCTGGTCACTGGGAGGAATCGTCCTGGTGCTCACTGCCGCCTGGGCTTTTGCCTTTACCCGCATCTACACACGCCCGGAACCGCGTGTGGCCGCCTCCGCCTGGATATATCAAAACATCGCCGGGTCGATCAACATGCGCATCCGGACGTCTGACGGTTCCACCTACCAGGAGCCGCTGCCGTACCCTGCGGGGAATAAGATCACGCCTGAGGCCCCCTTCACGACCAGTTTCGTCGCCCAGGCCAGCGGGACACTGACCCAGGTGCTGATCGGGCATATCGCTGATACCGACGTTCCGAGTGCGGCTCAAACCCTGAGCGTGGTCCTGCTTCCCCTGCCGGCTTCCCCACCGGAGCAGGCGCTCGGGATTGCGACGGCGACGGCAGATTTCGCTCCAGGCAGCGACGCGCGGCGCTCCCCTAATGCTTACCTTCGACCGACCCGTCTCCGTGAAGGATGGGATCACCTATTCCTTGCAGATCACCACCACCGGTGGCGATCTGGTTCCCTCTGGCGACACTTTTGCAAATGAGACGGATTACGATTATGGGCTGCCTTTCCGGCTGGGGTCTTATGACCCCTTTGGAGGCATCTACCGCGGCGACTTGACCCTGCAGGTCTATTGGGATGACAATGCGGACAAATTGGCCCGCTTTCAGAATATCCTGGATCAATCAGATTACATACTTATTCCTACCAACCACCAGTATGCCCAGATCACACGCGTCCCCGAGCGTTACCCGCTCAGTACAGTCTATTACCGCGACCTGCTCGGCTGCCCCGCGGACAAGGACATCATCTGGTGCTACCGTAACGCGACCCCCGGCAAATTCCACGGCAGTCTGGGCTTCGATCTGGTGGCGGTGTTCACCTCTTACCCAAACCTCGGACCGCTGCAGATCAATGACCAGGGGGCGGAGGAAGCCTTCACCTTCTATGACCATCCCAAGGTGATGATCTTTAAAAAGAATGCGGATTACGATCCGGCCAAGCTTCAGGCCATTCTCGGGGCTGTGGATATCTCTACTGCCGTCCATTTGACCCCTGGCCAGGTCAATAATTACAAGACCCTGATGCTGACCTCGAACCAGCTCGCCATCCAGCAGGCCGGCGGGACGTGGAGCCAATTGTTCAACTGGAATGACCTGCAGAACAAGTACCCGGTGCTGGGGTTGGTCGTCTGGTATGTGGTGATCTTCTTGCTGGGCCTGCTTGCGTATCCGCTGGTGCGGGCGGCGCTTCCCGGGCTGCCGGACCACGGCTACCCGCTGGCGCGTATTGCCGGGCTGCTGCTGTGGGCCTGGTTTGCCTGGATGGCCGGCTCGCTCGGCCTCACCTACAGCCGGCTGATCATCGCCCTCGCCCTGGGACTGGTCGTATTGATCGGCGGGCTGCTGGCGTATCGTCAACGCACCGAGCTCATCCAGGAATGGCGGGAAAAGAGGAAATATTTCCTGATTGTCGAGGGGCTTTTCCTGGTCTTATTCCTGCTCGACCTGGGCATCCGCCTTGGCAACCCGGATTTGTGGCACCCCGCCAAGGGCGGCGAGCGCCCGATGGATTTTGCCTATTTCAACGCCATCCTGAAAAGCACCACCTTCCCGCCTTACGATCCCTGGTTTGCCGGTGGGTACATCAACTATTATTATTATGGCTATGTCATCGTCGGTACACCGGTCAAGCTGCTTGGCATCGTGCCATCCATCGCCTTCAACTTTATCCTGCCGACGTTGTTTGCCATGCTGGGCGTGGGCGCCTTCTCGGTGGGGTGGAACCTGTTGGACCGGGGGCAACCGGGCAGCGAAATATCCACCGCTGAAGAGGACGAATCTCTCTTGGAGATGTCCACAGATAAAGAGGACAAATCCCCCTGGCGGACGTTCTTCCGCCAGAAGGCGCTGTGGGCGGGCCTGGCTGCCACCATCGCTGTGCTGTTGTTGGGGAACCTGGGCATTATCCGTTTGTACTTTGATGGATTCCAGCGTCTTGCTGCCCCGGGCGGCATCATCACTAACGCCGGCTTTTTCCAGCATATCGGCTGGGCGGTGGAGGGCTTTTACCGAGCCATCACCGGTACACCCCTACCATACGGTCCGGGCGATTGGTACTGGTTTCCCAGCCGGGCACTTCCGGATTCTTCCGGCGGTCCGATCACCGAGTTTCCTCTATTCACTTTCCTGTACTCTGACCTGCACGCCCATATGATCGCCTATCCACTGACCGTCCTGGCCATCGCCTGGTCGCTTTCGATTTTGCTGGGCAGGGCGAAATGGAAGAGCCTGCTGGAGGTTGGCCTCACTTTCTTCCTGGGTGGATTAGTCATCGGTTCGCTCAAGCCGACCAATACCTGGGATATATATACCTACCTGATCCTGGCCGCGCTCGCGGTAGTGTACACTTTCTGGCGCTATCTTGACGTGGACCGCATCCATGTGTCGCTGGCGGATTGGGCAAAGCGGGCGCTGCTGACGGTGGGCGCGGTCGCGGTGCTCGTCATTCTTTCGATCGGACTGTACCAGCCGTTCAACCATTCTTTCTACCAGGCGTACAACTCAATTCAAGCCTGGAAGGATGGCCGCTCGGATCTTTTGTCCTACCTGGTCCATTGGGGTGTTTTCCTGTTTTTCGTTGTCTCCTGGTTGATCTGGGAGACACATGAATGGCTGGCCTCCACCCCGGTGTCGTCCTTGGCCAAGCTGAAGCCGTACCGGGAGATCATCTGGGGGGCGGTGGTCTTGTTCTTCGGAATCCTGGTCTTGCAGCAGATCTGGGTGATGAGCCCAGGGAATGGAGGCTTTAAGGGCATCACCATTCTCTGGCTGGTCATGCCCCTGGCTGCCTGGGCTGGCGTGCTGATCCTGCGCCCGGGCCAGTCCGATGCCAAACGCATGGTCCTGTTCATGATCGGCACCAGCCTCTTCCTGACCATGTTCGTTGAAATGTTCGTTGTGTCGGGTGATGTGGGGCGCATGAACACGGTGTTCAAGTTTTATTTACAGGCCTGGATCATGCTGGGCTTGAGTTCCGGGGCGGGATTTGTCTGGCTGATGCAGGATGTTCGCAAGTGGCTGCCTGGCTGGCAGGTCGGCTGGAAGATTGCCGCTGGCGTTATGGTTGCCGGGGCGGCCCTTTTCCTGCTGGTTGCAGGACCGGACAAGATCCGTGATCGTATGGCTGCCAATGCGCCGCATACCCTCGACAGCATGACCTACATGAAATATTCCCAGTATGCAGAATACGGACAAACTTTTAACCTGAGCGAGGATTACAACGCCATCCGCTGGATGCAGGAAAACGTGCAGGGTTCGCCGGTGATCGTTGAAGCGCCTTCTGCCGGGGTCCAGTACACCTGGCTGAATCGTTTTTCGATTTACACCGGACTGCCGGATGTGGTCGGCTGGCAGTGGCATCAGCAGCAGCAGCGCGTCTCGCAAAACCAGGAGATCATCGACCGCGGGGTTACTGAAGATGCCTTCTACTCAACCACTGATATTAATGCTGCGCGGGCCTTCCTGCAAAAGTATAATGTCCGTTATATTATCGTCGGCCAGCTGGAGCGCGCCAAATATGCGCCCGGGGCACCCGGCGGGGCGGTCCCGGCAGGGGACCCGGATGGCCTGGCCAAATTTGATCAATACAATGGAGTTTTCTGGAAGGAAGTCTACCATCAAGGGAACACCGTCATCTACCAGGTACTCCCATGACCGGGGCGATCCTGCATATCACCTCCCGGACTGCCTGGTTGGCCGGGGATCGGTCCGGGGTTTATGCTCCCGAGAGCCTGGCCAAGGACGGTTTCATCCATTGTTCAAAAGCCGACCAGGTCGTTCGCGTGGCGGAGGCGTATTACCCCCTCCAGCGTGGATTGGTACTGCTGGTCATCGACGCTACGAAGCTCGAGCCGGAAATCCGCTGGGAGGCAGGCTCGGATAAACCCGACGAATTGTTTCCTCATGTCTATGGTCCGATTAACCTGGCTTCCGTGGTGGACGTGGTTCCCTTCGAACCCGATCAAAACAACTGCTTCTCCCTTCCAGCTTCGTTGGAAGAAGTTGAATGATTGAGCCATTAAATTGCTGACCCTCTGAATCGCTGGATCCTATGCTCTCTTTCTTCGCCTGGTATTTCGTCATTACCCTCCTGGGCTGGTTGGTTTTCCCGCTGGCGTACCGGCTATTCCCGGGTTTATCCGACCGGGGCTACAGTCTGTCGAAGATATTTGGCCTGCTGATCTGGGGCTACCTGTTCTGGATACTGGCTTCCCTGGGTCTTATCCACAACGACATTTTCGGCATCCTGCTGGCTCTGCTCAGCGTGGCCTCAGGAAGTGCCTGGGTGTTCTGGAAGTCGAGAGACAACGCCTCAGCGCCTCTGGAGGCTGGGATGCCTGCTGATCGGGATTCCGCTGCGCGGCCTTCAGCGGAAAGCGGGGAATTTTCGATCGTTCGTTGGGTGAAATCCAGGGTGCGCCTGGTTGTCACAGTTGAAGTGTTGTTCTTCCTGGCCTTTGCCTTCCTGGCCTTCGTTCGCGCCTGCGTCCCGGAAATTATCGGGACCGAGAAACCAATGGAGCTGGCCTTCATCAACGGCATCATCCGTTCGCCGACGTTCCCGCCGCGCGACCCCTGGCTGTCTGGGTACGCCATCTCATACTACTACTTTGGCTATGTCATGACGGCCATGCTGGCGGAGGTGACCGGTGTCCTGGGCAGCGTGGCCTTCAATTTGATGCTCGCCCTGGTATTCGCCTTGAGTGCGGTCGGAGCCTACGGCGTGCTGTACAACCTGATCGCTGCCTGGCACAACTGGCAAACACAAACCACTAATCGCCGGTCCTCCCACAAAGGTACGGCGAAGGCGCAAACCGAGGCCTCCCAGTCCCAGGGCATAAATCAAAAATCCCTGACCCGCCTGCCTCTCATCGGCCCCTTGTTCCTGCTGATCGTCTCCAATTTCGAAGGATTCCTGGAAATTCTAAGCGGCCACGGGTTGTTTTGGAAATTCAATGCGCAGGGCACAGCAACTTCGGCTTTCTGGTCCTGGCTGGGTATTCAGGACATTAATCAGGCCCCGCCCAAGCCGTTTGTCTGGATCCCGCAGCGGAACTGGTGGTGGTGGCGCGCTTCGCGCGTCATCCAGGATCTGAATCTGGCCGGGAAAGCAACCCCGTTCAGCGAGATCATTGACGAGTTTCCCCTCTTTTCCTACCTGCTCGGCGACTTGCACCCGCATGTCCTGGCGATGCCCTTTGACCTGCTGATGGTGGGAGCGGCGCTCAACCTCTTCATGGGCGGCTGGAAGGGGGAAACCCGGCTCTTTGGATTGCGCCTGCCCATTGAACCGGTCGGCTTCCTGTTTTTAGGGGTGATGCTGGGCGGCCTGGCATTCCTGAACACCTGGGATATCCTCTTTGGGTTTGCCCTGGTGACCGGCGTGTCCCTGTTCGAGCGGGTGCGCCAGGATGGCTGGAAGTGGAACCGTCTGAAGGAGCTCCTAGTCTTTATTCTCCCCTTGGGCCTGCTTGCCATCCTGCTCTACCTGCCGTTCTATGTCGGATTCGCATCTCAGGCGAGCGGCATCCTGCCCAACCTGGACCTCCCGACACGCGGCACGGAGCTGTGGATCTATTGGGGGCCCTTGCTCCTGCCGGTCATGGCATATCTCCTCTACCTGTGGCGTCGCGAACACCGCCCCTTCAATTGGAAGTGGGGATTTGGCCTGGCGGCCGGACTGATGCTCCTGCTTTGGCTTTTCTCCTGGATCCTGGGCCTTCTGATCCAGGTCGTCGATCCCAAGACCGTCAGTGATTACTTGTCTGTGGATGGGGTGGCGAGCCTGGGAGCCCTGTTCCGGGCAGCCCTCCAGCGGCGTTTTGTATTCACCGGAAGCTGGTTGACCCTGCTGGTATGGATCGGTGCAACCATTGCGCTCCTCGGGCCCTTGGTCGAGGCGAGGCTCTCCCGGCAAGAACCCGCGGATGGATTTGGGGAAACCCAGGCGCAGGGCGGAAGAAGATCTCCGACCGCTTTCATCCTACTGCTGATTCTGGCTGCCGGATTGCTGGTTCTGGCCCCGGAGTTCTTTTTCCTGCGTGACGTTTTTAGCGATCGCATGAACACAGTCTTTAAGTTTTATTACCAGGCCTGGTTGATGTTGAGTTCTGGCCTCCGCCTTCGGTGTGGTGGTGTTGCTGCAATCCCTGCACGGCAGGTGGGGATCGGTCTACCGCATCGGTCTGGCGGTTGTCCTGATCATGGGGCTGGCTTATCCCTTCATGGGGTTTATTTCGCGCACGGATGGTTTCAAATGGACAGCGTTCCAGCAGGCGCTCAACCAGGCGCGGGCTGCCGGGAACAAGCATCCCTTCCAGAGTGCTCTCAGTGTCTGGAATCTGGATGGGGGCGACCTGTTCTATGCTGGGTACCCCGACGATGCCGCCGCAGTTCACTGGCTCCAGACCGCGCCGGTCGGGTTGCTGGTTGAGGCGACCAAGATCGATGCCAGCTACACGGATTTCGCCCACATTTCCGAGTACAGTGGTCTGCCGACCGTCCTGGGCTGGCCGATGCACGAGGACCAATGGCGCGGTACCTATAATGTGCAGGGGTCACGCCTGACCGACATCCAGCACCTGTACGAGACTCACAGCTGGGATGAAGCCCGGGTGATCCTGAGCCAGTACAACATCCGCTATGTCTATATCGGCACCCTGGAGCGCCAGACTTACAATGTATACGAACCCAAATTCCAGCAGAATTTGAACCAGGTATTTAAATCCAATGCTGTGGTAATCTATGAAGTGCCTTAATTTGAATTCTATATGCCCGCCGGATCGCAGCCAGTTCATGTAAACTATCTTATGCATCCAGCTTTTAGAAGGTCCCCATGAAGAATTCTTCCTTTACCCTTGAACATGCCCTTTATACCCTGGCGTTGGTTGTCGCCGTGGGGGTTCGCTTCCTCAATCTCAACTTGCTGCCGCTGTCCGACTATGAAGCCGGATGGGCGCTTCAGGCCCTGCATGTCGCCCAGGGATTGAGACCTGTCCTGGACTCGAACCCTGCTTACATCCACCTGACCGCAATTCTCTTCTTTATTTTCGGTTCGACGGAGTTCCTGGCGCGCTTCTGGCCGGCCGCGGCCGGCAGCCTGCTGGTCATTCTGCCCTTTTTCTTCCGGGACCGCCTGGGACGCGTGCCGGCACTGATCCTGGCCTTTGGCCTGGCCCTGGACCCCGGCCTGACGGCGCTCTCACGCCTGGCGGGGAGCAGCACCCTGGCGATTGCCACGCTCCTGCTGACCTGGGCGATGTGGAGGCAGCATCATCCGAGATTCGCAGGTGTTTTTGCCGGATTGGCGCTGCTCTCCGGACCTGCGGCCTGGTTCGGGCTGCTGGGCCTGGTGCTCAGCTCGGTGATCGCATCCTGGCTGCAGGGGAATCAAGCCGCGCAGGAAACCGAGGATAAATCCACATCCAAAAAAGACAGGCCCGACACTTCCCCCGCGACCTTCCGCTGGGAAGTAGTACGCACTCCGCTCGGCTGGGGAGCCGGGACAGTGCTCGTTGTGGGCAGCCTGCTCCTCCTCTCCCCGAACGGGTTGTCGGCGATGGTCGCCTCGGTATGGACATTCCTGCACGGCTGGTGGACTTTCTCCAACACCTCGGCTCTTCACCTGCTCATTTCCCTCCCCGTTTACGAAGTGCTGCCGTTGGCCTTCGGCCTGGCGGCCGTGGTGCGCGGCATCGAAATGCGCGATTCTCTTTCCATCCGGTTGGGAGTGTGGGCGCTGGTGGCGCTGCTGCTGGCACTGATCTATCCCAGCAAGCAGGTCGCCGACCTGGCCTGGGTGATCCTGCCGCTGTGGACCCTGGCGGGGTTGGAACTGTCCAGGCATCTCGACGTGGTGGGCTGCAATTATTGGGGACTGGCCGGGGTCATCCTTGTCGTCGTCGTGCTGGTGGTCTACGGCTGGCTTAACCTGGCCAGTCTGACGACCGTCGACCTGGCCAGCAAGGATGCCACTCCGCACCTGTACATGGTCGGGATTGCCATCCTGCTCATCGGCGTGATTCTGCTGCTCGTGGGAACGGGCTGGTCGGCAGACCTGGCTAGGCTCGGTGGTGTCTGGGCGGCCGGGATCCTCCTCGGGGCATATACCCTGGGGGTGATGACCGGGACGGCCGGTCTGCGCCAGCCGTTGACGGAGGAATTCTGGCAGCCCGAGCCGCGCATCGCCGGGTCGGACCTGCTTTTGGAGACCGCCAACCAAATCTCGAATTGGAACAAGGGTGCCTTCAGCTCGCTGCAGGTGACCATTTCCGGTGTGAATTCCCCGGAGCTGCTCTGGCTGTTCCGTAACTGGCAGGTCCACTCGGTCGACAGCCTCGCCTCGGGGGCTTCCCCTGAGCTGGTGATCACCGTGGCGAATGTCCAGTTGAGTCTGACCCAGGGTTACCGCGGCGAAGGTTTTGCCTGGTGGGAAACGACGAACTGGAATTCAGCAGCTGCTGCCAATTGGCTGAACTGGGTGGTCTACCACCAGATGCCTGTGCATCACGATTATATCGTCCTGTGGGTGCGCGGCGACCTGGTGATCGAAAACCAGGGCCAGCCGGCCGTGCCCTGAACCGCGGTTCCTGGATGGTTAAGCCCAACATCATAGCAATCGATGGCCCGGCAGCATCGGGCAAATCTACCCTGGGGCTGCGTCTGGCGAAAGCCCTTGGCTATCTTTTTTTCGATACCGGGGTCATGTATCGTGCCGTGACCTGGGTCGCCCTGCAGCGTGGGGTGAAGATCGAGGACGAGGCCGGGGTGACCTCGCTCGCTAATGCCGTTCGCATCGATATCCTGCCCCCATCGAAATCCGACGGCCGCCTGTGCGATGTTCTCGCCGATGGCGCGGATGTAACCTGGGCGACGCGGTCCCCTGAAGTGGATGCCAATGTCTCCCCGGTTTCCACCTACCGCGAGGTGCGCCGGGCGCTGGCTGGACAGCAACGGAGGGTCGGACTGCGCGGGAAGGTGGTCATGGTGGGTCGCGATATCGGGACGGTGGTCCTCCCGGAAGCCGACCTGAAGATCTACCTGGATGCTTCCGACGAGGAGCGCGCCCGGCGACGTTATACGGAGATCCTCGGGCGGGGCGGCAGGGCAGATTATGCGGAGATCCTTGCCAACATACGTGAACGGGATAAAATCGACTCGACCCGTGCAGTGTCGCCCCTGCGGGCCGCCGAGGATGCGGTCATCATCGATTCGGACCGGATGGACGCAGATCAGGTTTTTGCTCAGGTGGAGGCGTTATGCAGGTGAGCGACTATGGGGTACCGTTCTGGCGGCGGTGGATCACACGGCCGATGGTGATCGGGTTTTTCCGGGGTCTCTTTCATTTGCTCTGCACAGTGGAGATAACCGGCAGGGAATATGTCCCGCTTGGCAAAGCCTATATCGTGGCAATCAACCACGTGTCCACGTTCGAGGCTCCCCTGGTCGGCGCGTTCTGGCCGGAGCAGGCGGAAGCCACGGGCGCGGTGGAGGTCTGGCAGCGACCGGGGCAGAACATCCTGGCCAGGATGTACGGCGGCATACCGATCCACCGTGGCGAGGTCGACCGCCGGATGCTCACGGCTGTCGTATCGGTGCTGCGTTCCGGGCGTCCACTGATGATCGCCCCGGAAGGCGGTCGTTCGCACACTCCAGGTTTGCGGCAGGCCAAGCCGGGGATCGCTTTCATCCTGGATGAAGCCCGGGTGCCGGTCGTCCCGGTCGGGATCGTCGGCACGACAGACGATCTTTGGAAAAAGGCTTCCCACTTCAAACGGCCGCACGTCGAGATGCGCATCGGCAAGCCCTTTCTCCTGCCACCGCTTGAAGGCAGAGGCGTTGACCGTCACGAAGCCCGCCAGCGTAATGCCGACCTGGTGATGGCTCACATCGCCGGCCTGCTGCCTCCGGAGTACCGCGGTGTCTATGCAGGCCAGGCGATCGACCCCGTCCAAGCCGGTTAGTCAGCTTTGGCGTCCGGAGAGGACCCGCCTGCCACGGCTAACTCGGGGCAGACGGGCCTTTCGCGCCTGCATGCGGTTGGTGTGCCGCTTTCTGGTTTTTGCATGCACCCGGGTAAGTCTCGCCGGGATGGAGAATTTTCCTCGGAAAGGCCCGGCATTGGTTGTGACCAATCATCTTGGGGACGGCGATCTGGTGCTGGTCGTAGCCTGCCTGCCGGCATACGGTGAAATCCTCGCCAAGATCGAACTGATTGACTTGCCCGTGATCGGCAGGCTGATGGATGCCTTCGGGGTGATCTGGGTCCATCGCGGCCGGCCGGACCGTAAGGCGCTGCGCATCGCCCTGGAAGCCCTTCATACCGGGCGCTTCGTTGGCATTGCCCCCGAAGGCCGGGAATCTTTGGCTGGCGGGCTGGAGGTGGCCACGCGGGGGGCGGCCTTTCTGGCGCTCCACTCAGGGGTTCCGATCGTGCCGGTGACCGTCACCGGGACGGAGAATTGGCAAATCCTGTCCAATCTGCGGCAGCTGCGCCGGACGGCGGTCAGCCTGACGGTGGGTGAGCCGTTCGTGCTGCCGCAGCCCGCCAAGGGTCGGACAGCTCTGCGGGATGGAACGCGCTTGATGATGGAAAGGCTGGCGCGGCAGCTTCCAGCGGAGCTGCGCGGCGCCTATTCGTATATCCAGAATTGAGCCAATTCATTGCCAAAACGTTGCGATGTTACGGCAATTTTTCTTTTAAACCTGCATGCTATAATGATTTTGCAATCTAAGTCATGACTCCGATCCTGACACTGCTCCTGTCGTCGATGTATATTCGCCCACTCACCTCACTGCTGGGCTGGGTGGGCTGGTTGCTTTTCCTGGGAGGCGTTATTGCCGCGACGGTGCGCTGGCGCCGCTTCCAGGCACATTCCGATCAGCGCTGGCTGCTTTTTACCATTTTCGTTCTGCTCGTCCCATTGACAAACTTGTTCCTGGGGGTCAGGCTGCCGAGTGGTGCCTCCCTTCCGGAATCGGGCATCCCTCAAGCGCCGCAGCCGCCGGCTTTGATGGTCTTCTCTGCTCTGCCGTGGATGCTCGCCGGCGGCCTGCTGGGGCCAGTGGATGCCCTGGTCATCGCCCTGCTGAGCGGCCTTGTGCGATCCCTGTGGGATACACACAATTTCTTTTCGATCCTTGAACCAGCATTGCTCGCGGTCCTGTTCAGCTCTGCGGTTCGTCAACGCTACCGGACGCCTTTCTACCGAATCATGCGACAGCCGCTGGTCATCGGCCTTGGCTTGATCCCAGTCTACACTTTCGTTTTTGTCTTCAGCGCATTCTTCTCGGTGGCCGGCGTGGTCGCTGCCCGTCTGGATTTTGCCCTGACTAACAGCGGACCAGCCACGCTCGCCGCTGCCGGGGAGCTGCTGGTCTCTGGAGTGTTTGTACAAATTGCTGCTGCGGCCCTGCCCCAGGTTTGGGGCCGGCCTAAGACATTGGAACCTTCCCCGGCGGAACGCAGTCTGGAGACACGCTTTCTTCTGGGCGGTGGTACATTCGTCTCCTTGCTGCTTATCGCCCTGCTCGTGGGAGACTGGATTGTTGCCGGGAATGCCGCCCGGCGGATGATCCGGGACCGTTTGGCAAGCACTGCCCAGGTTGCCGCCGACAGCGTGCCGTTCTTCCTGGAGACCGGACAGAACCTGACCAGCCAGCTTGCCGCGGACCCACGCCTGCTCAATGAATCAGGCAGTGAGTTGAGCACCCTGCTCGGGGAGCAGATGCGTGCCGAGCCCTATTTCGACCAACTGTTCGTTCTCGGGTCGCAGGATGAGCTGGTGGCTGCTTATCCCGGGAGCGATTCGGCGAATTTTGGGCTGTTCCCGCAGGAGCATATTGGGCTTGGCCTGGCGGGCCAGGGGGTGGCCGTCCAGGTCTACACCATCCCTCCCTCCCAGTCCGGGGGATCGGCACGGGTTTCCTTCCTGACTGCAATCGTCGATTCGAGTGGTAAGGTTCAGCGGATTTTGCTCGGCCGCTCCGCCCTGGCGCACAACCCGCTGACCCAGCCGCTGATCAACAGCCTGAATGGCACGCGGAGCCTGGGCGGGGTAGGGCTGCTGCTGGACGACCAGGGGCTGATCCTCTACAGTCCCAATGCCGATCAGATCATGACCCCGTATACGGACGAACGCGGTTCGTCAGCCATCTTCTATGAAAGCCCGGCACCGCGCGGCACGCGCAACCTGGTCTATTACCAGCCTGCTCTCGGGCGCTCGTGGGCAGTGGTGCTGACCGTTCCGGCGGTGGAGGTTCAGCAGTTGGCCCTCGACATCGCCGCGCCGCTATCGATTCTCGTCCTGGTTTTGGCAGTCGCGGCCCTGGTTTTTCTGCGCCTCGGCCTGCGGGTGGTGACTGCTTCCCTGCATGAGCTTGCCACCGAGTTGGCCCGAATTGCCCAGGGCAGACTTGACCACCCGCTCGCAGGAGGCGGGGAGGACGAAGTTGGGCAGTTGAGCCGGGCTTTCGAACAAATGCGCCTGAGCTTGCGCGCCCGCCTGGAGGAGCTCAACCAGCTGCTGCTGGTCAGTCAGGGGGTTGCCTCGACATTGGATATGGAGGGCGCCGTCCAGCCTATCCTTAAGGCGTTGCTCGCGACCGGAGCCAGCGCCGTGCGCCTGGTTCTGGCATTCCCCGACGATCAAACGCAGGGAGAAACTCCGCCGCGTTTTTCGACTGGTCCGGCAGGTGAGGCGGTTGCCTATCTCGATGATCAGGTGCTTGCCTTGACCCGGAAACAGGGCAGGCAGGCGATACCCCATCTGAGCCGGGTTCGCCTGCTGGATTTGCCCAAGGGTGAGGTATGCCCGGCCTCTCTTCTGGCTGTTCCCCTTTTTCACGAGGGCCGTTTCGATGGGGTCCTCTGGGCAGCCTTTGATCAACCGCACCCTTTTCCGGAAGAATATGTGAGCTTCGCTTCGACCCTGGCTGGTTATGCTGCCCTGGCGGTGACCAACGCCCGCCTTTTCCATGCATCCGAGGTTGGCAGGCAGCGCCTGGCTGCCATCCTTGCCTCCACCCCGGACCCGGTGCTGGTTACCGACCAGGAGAGCCATCTGCTCCTGGCGAATCCCGCGGCCAGGTCCGCCCTGGGGATGCTCTCCGCTGCAGCGGAAGGGCAGCCCACCGAAAAAGCCATCAGCCAGAAAGAGCTGCGCGAGTTGCTCCAGGAGCTGGAAGGTGGCAAGAAGTCAGCCGAGATCGTCATGCCGGACGGCAAGGTCTATTTTGCCACTGCCTCGGAGGTGCTTGCCGACGGGCGGCCGGTGGGACGAATCTGCGTGCTGCAGGATGTGACCCACTTCAAAGAGCTGGATACCCTGAAATCGGATTTCGTCTCCTCGGTCAGCCATGACCTGCGTTCGCCGCTGACCCTGATGCGCGGTTACACAACGATGCTGGAATTGACTGGAAAGCTCAATGAACAGCAGCGCGAGTACGTCAGCAAGATCACAACCGGCGTGGACGGTATGGGCCGCCTGGTGGATACCCTGCTCGACCTGGGCCGACTCGAAGCCGGGGTAGAGCTGCAGGTAGAGGATGTGCCGTTAGCAGGATTGGTTAAAGATGTGCTGGACATGCTCGCACCCCAGGCCGGTCAGAAACGGATCGAACTCGGGGTCGATTTCGACAGCAGTCCGTTGAAGTCCATCGAGGCCGATCGCGCCCTGCTGCACCAGGCCCTTTACAACCTGGTGGAGAACGCCATCAAGTATACGCCGGAGGGGAGGTGGGTCAGGCTGCGGGTGAAAGTATTCCCGGAGGCGATCATGTTCGAAGTTCAGGATAACGGGATCGGCATTGCTTCTGCGGACCAGCCGCGGCTTTTCGAGAAATTCTACCGCGGCAGCCAGCGTGAAGCGCGTGCCCAACGCGGCTCCGGGCTCGGATTGGCGATCGTGCAGTCAATCGCAAAACGTCATGGGGGCAAGGTCTGGCTGGATAGTCAGCTGGGGAAGGGGAGCACCTTTTTCCTGTTGATTCCCATTTACCAGCCGGAAGCGGTGAAAAAGCAGACCAAAGCTGTTTGACCGAATCTCCCCCTATCGGTTATAATTGCCACCCGTCCTAGGAAACCCCGGCGGTTTGACCGCTGTTTGGTGTTTTATCCTGTATTATTTGAGGTAAGCAAATGGCAACCAAGCGAACTTATCAACCAAAAATCCGGAGGCGCGTGCGTGTTCACGGTTTCCGCCAGCGCATGTCGACCGCCGATGGGCGCCAGGTATTAAAAAGGCGGCGCCTGAAAGGCCGCTACAAGCTAACCGTCCGCAGCAACGCACACGTCAAGCGGGTCCGGTGGTAGGAGGCTTGCGCGGCGGCCCGGGGATTCCCCGGTTCACGCTCACGAACCATCCGTCAACAAGGCCTCGAGGCACAGGTGAAACGTCGATTTCGCCTGACCGGTTCAGCCGATATCAAGCGGGTGCGGCGTTCAGGAAAGTCTTTTACGCATCCGCTTGTTCTGTTATATGTGGCTCCCTCTGACCGGCCTGCAACGCGAATCTGCGTGAGCGCCGGTTTGGCGGTCGGAAATGCGGTCCAACGCAGCCGGGCCAAGCGACTGCTCCGGGCAGCGATGAGCCTTCTTCTACCGAGTGTCATCCCGGGCTCCGATCTGCTCTTGATCGCTCGTCCCGGGCTGCTTCGGGCGGACGCGAACCAGACTGGAGAAGCCCTGGCCACCCTCTTAAGACGTGCCGGACTGCTCATCTCCTCCAATGGCAGCTGAACCATATCTACCCACTGATTATCCCGACGAGCCGCGTTTACGCGACCTGCCGCGAACCCCTCGTTACTGGCCGCGCCTGCTCCTGCTGGCATTGATCCGCCTCTACCAGGGCACCATCTCGAAGGGCCTGCCTGAGAATACCTGCCGCTTTTACCCATCTTGTTCTCACTACGGCTATCAGGCGGTCTACAAGTACGGCGTGTTGAAGGGAGGCCTGATGGCATCCTGGCGGATTCTGCGCTGCAACCCGTTCAATCCCGGGGGCTATGACCCCGTTCACTAGGAGATAAACACCTCCATGAAAATGAAAATGATCCTCCCGATCGGCGTTTTGCTTGCCGTGAGCATTTTGGTGAGCGGTTGCGCCGCCGGCCTGTCTGCTTCTTCCTGGCCCAGCCTTTCTGCGGATGCGACCAATGCCTACCTCGCTGAAGGCCCTTACGTTTACGCCGTGAATCTGCAAACCGGAGCCCAGGCCTGGGTTTATCCCTCCAAGGCTTCCTCCACACCTTTTTATGCCACCCCGGTGTTGACTACGGATGGACAGTTGATCGTCGGCGGGTTTGACCACAAGCTGTACAGCCTCAACCTCCAGACCGGTGCTGCCAATGCGGGGAAATGGCCTCTCACTCAAGCAAAAGATAAATGGATTGGCGGCGCGCTGGTCGTGGACAACATGATCTTTGCTCCAAATGCCGATTACAACCTGTATGCACTGGATCTGAAAGGAAATGCCCAATGGACTTTTCAGGCCGACCAGGCTTTGTGGGCTGCACCAGCCTCAGACGGGCAGCTGATCTATCTTGGCACGCTCGGCCGCAAGGTCTACGCCGTGAACGCCAAAAGCGGGGTACTGGCCTGGGAGAAAACGCTGGATGGCGCTATTCTTGGTTCCCCGGTAGTAGCGGTGGGCGGATTGCTTTATGTCAATACCTACAGCGGAAAAGTCGTCGCGCTCTCTCCCGCCACGGGCGAGATCCGCTGGCAGCACCCGGTTTCGTCCTGGATCTGGTCAGGTCCGGTCCTGGATGGTTCTAATATCTACACAGGTGATTCGGATGGCATGTTCTACTCTCTGAATGCTTCCAGCGGGAAGGAAAACTGGCATCAAAAGCTGAACGGAGCGATCATCGACTCAGCACTCGTTACCCCGAACAGCATCATCGTCGGCACGGACAGTGGAACGGTCTACTTTCTGGATCGCACCGGCGCCGTCCTGCATACGGCTTCGGTCAGTGGAAAGGTGTACACTCAACCTGTTTTCGCAGGAGGCCTGATCCTGGTGGCGCCGACAACGACCGACTCAAAATCGCCGATTCTGGTGGCCTATGACCAGAACGGCACCCAAAAATGGTCTTTGCTCCCGCAAAAATAATAAGGAAGAGATTCTATGTGGGAATCAATTGTTAATATTTTTGTCAATATACTGCTCCTGATCTACAAATATATGGGCGGCAACTTTGGAGTGGCGATCATCCTGTTCACCATCCTTATCCGCCTGGTCACGCACCCGCTGATGGTTCAGCAGATCAAATCCAGCACCAAGATGGCCGAATTCCAGCAGTCGAAAGAATGGCAGGATGTCCAGAAGAAGTACAAGAACGACAAGGAGAAATTGGCCCAGGAGCAATTCAGGCTCCAAAAGGAGCTCGGCATCAACCCCTTTGCCTCCTGCCTGCCGACTTTCATCCAGCTGCCGATCCTCTTTGCTCTTTACCAGAGTGTCGTGCGAGCCATGGCTGCCTCCCCTGCCCAGCTGCTCATCCTGGCCCACGCGATCTGGCCGATCGATGGCCTGGCTAATATTGTGCCGATCAACAGCCGATTCCTGTGGATGAACCTGGGCCAGCCGGAGCGTGTCTACCTTTTGGGATTAGCCATCCCGACCTTAGCCATCCTGGCAGCCGTCAGCACCTACATCCAGTCCAAGGTGACAATCCCGGCTTCGGCGGATCCGAAGGATCAGACTGCCATGATGAACAACATGATGACGCTTTACATGCCACTTTTTATGGCCTGGATTACCTACACCCTCGCCTCCGGCCTGGCTCTCTACATCATCCTGAGCAACCTGGTCGGTATCGCCCAATATGCCTTGCTGGGGAAGGTGCATTGGGAGTCGTTGCTACCGGGGAAACGGCCGGCATTGCAGACCCAACAGGCTGGGAGGAAGACGAAATGAATGAGCGCACAACCCTGGAAGTAATTGCCCCCACGGTCGATGAGGCGGTAGCCCAGGGGCTCTCAGACCTGGGACTTCCCCAGGAGGCGGTGGATGTGGAAGTCCTGGATGCAGGATCCCGGGGTTTGTTGGGGATCGGTGGCCGGCAGGCGCGCGTCCGCCTGACCATCAAAAAGGCAGAACAAAGCGCCCCAAAGGCTATCCCCTCTGTTCCCAGCGGTGCACCCGATGTGGATGAACATGCCCTCGACCTGGCCCGCCAGACGGTAGTCGAATTGCTGGATAATATGAAGATCCCGGCAAAGGTGGATGCCAGTTTTGGCCCGCCCGATGAGGAAGGTCACCTGCCTGTAATGGTGGACATCCGCGGGAATGACCTGGGTATCCTGATCGGACGTCGCGCTGAAATACTGAATGCCATGCAGTACATCGTCAACCTGATTGTCAGCAAGCAAGTCGAACATTGGGTCCAGATCGTCGTCGATGTGGAAGGCTACCGCGCCCGCCGCGAGCGCCAGCTGCGCCAGATGGCGCACCGCATGGCTGACCAGGCGCTGAAGACTGGTCACCGGCAGGTGCTCGAGCCAATGTCTGCTGCCGAGCGTCGCATCATTCACATCGAGCTGCGCGACCATCCGGAAGTGACCACGCAATCGATTGGCGAGGAGCCGGCCCGCAAGGTGACCATCGCTCCCAAATGAATTCATAGGAAATCCGACCCGGTTTATTAAAAGGACCGGGTTCTTTGTTCAGGCCGGGTGGATAACCTCAGGTATAATTTACCCATGCAGTCCCCCCCATCTCTCGACCCGGTGGATTATTTGGTGATCGGTCATCTTTCCTGCGACTTGACCAGCGCAGGTCCCCGGGTGGGCGGGACAGCGGCTTTTGCTGCCCTGACTGCCAGAGCCCTGGGGCTGCGGGTGGGCGTGGTCACCTCCTGGGCAGGGGAAATCCCGCTGGGTCCATTGGATGAGGTGCAGGTGGTCAGCGTCCCGGCTGAACACAGCACCACCTTCGAGAATGTCTACACTTCCTCCGGCCGCGTCCAGTATATCCATCATGTCGCCTCCCCGCTGCTGATTGATCATGTCCCCGAAGCATGGCGGCAAAGCCCGATCATCCACATTGGGCCGATTGCCCAGGAAGCCAAGTCCCTGGTGGACGGGAAGCTCTCCCCATCCTTGCTGGGTTTGACTCCTCAGGGTTGGTTGCGCTGTTGGCAAAGCGATGGTCGCGTGGGGCCATGCGACTGGCCAGAGGCCACCGAGGCCCTGTCCGAGGTTGGCGCAGCTGTGATCAGCCTTCAGGATGTAGGCGGGGATGAGACTCGGATTGAGGCATTGGCGACAGCCTGCCGTATCCTCGCAGTGACTGAAGGGCCCTCAGGGGCACGCTTGTATTGGAATGGCGACCTGCGCCGCTTCCGGGCACTGGATGTGATCGAAGTCGACTCGACTGGTGCGGGGGACATCTTTGCGGCGGCTTTTTTCTACCGCCTGCACACCACCCATGATCCCTGGGCGGCAGCCCGTTTTGCCACCCAGCTGGCGTCCCATTCGGTCACGCGCCAGGGGCTTGCCGGTATCCCAACCCGGGAAGAAATACAAACCTGTCTGGTGGAGGTTCTCTAGTGGGACGCGTCTACACGCTGGTCAACCAAAAAGGTGGAGTAGGCAAGACGACCACTGCCATTAACCTGGGGGCTAGTCTGGCGAATTTTGGAATGCGCGTCCTGATCGTGGATATCGATCCCCAGGCGAACGCCACCGCTTCCCTGGGTGTGGATAAAAATGCCGTGCGCAGTGGAACCTATGAGATCCTCCTGGGCAGCGCACCGGCTGCGGCTTTGGTGCTTCAAAACCCGCGCTTGAAACTATCCATCCTGCCGTCATCCCCCGCGCTGGCAGGTGCGGAAGTCGAGCTGGTCAGCGAACTCGGACGGGAGACCAAGCTCAAACAGGCTCTCGCGCCCCTGGTGGACCGTTATGATTACATTTTCATCGATTGTCCACCCTCCCTGGGTCTTTTAACTGTCAACGGCTTGATGGCTGCCCAGGATGGGGTGCTCATCCCGGTCCAGTGTGAGTACCTGGCACTCGAAGGCCTGGGCGAATTAACTCATACGATCCTGCGCGTACGCACTGCTCTCTTCCCGGGCTTGAAGGTGCGCGGCGTGCTGCTGACCATGTACGATGGGCGCACTCGTCTTTCGGAAGATGTGGTCGCGGAGGTGCGCAAGCATTTCGCCGATCAGGTGTTCGCGACCATCATCCCGCGCAGCGTTCGTCTGGCTGAAGCCCCATCGTATGGGCTGCCGGTGTCCTCCTATGCCCCCAGTTCGAGCGCGGCACTCTCTTACGAGACGCTTGGGCGGGAATTATTGACCGGGGATGGGGTTGCCATCCCGGAAGTCCAGGAGTAGCATATGGCCCCAAAATCCGGACTTGGCCGCGGTTTAGGTGCTCTGATCCCCGGCAGTGAGACTATCACCGCTGAGAACAGCATCCTGCTGGTCCCGGTGGGTATGCTTCTCCCCAACCCGCGCCAGCCACGCAGTAACCTTCAGCCGGAAGCTTTGGAGGAGCTCACTGCCTCGATCCGGGAGCACGGTGTTCTGCAGCCGCTGATTGTTACCCTCGGGGAGAGCAGCGGTCAATACATCCTGATCGCAGGAGAACGCCGCCTGCAGGCTGCCCGACTGGCCGGACTCTCCAGTGTCCCGGTGCTCGTGCGCCAGGCCACTGACCAGCAGCGCCTGGAGATGGCCATCATCGAGAATGTCCAGCGCTCGGACCTCAGTGCGCTGGAAGAAGCTGAAGCTTACCGTCAGCTCGCCGAGGATTTCGACCTGTCGCATGAGGAAATCGCCACCCGAGTCGGGAAGAGCCGCGTGGCGGTGACCAATACCCTGCGCTTGCTTAAACTGCCCGATTCGGTAAAGAATGCCTTGATCGAGGGGCGCATCACCGAGGGGCATGCCCGAGCGCTGCTCGCCCTGGCGAGCACGGAGGCGCAATCGGCGGCACTGCGCACCGTCGTGGCGCAGGAGTTGAACGTCCGTCAAACTGAACAGCTGGTGCGCAAGCTGAGCGGGGAGAAGCCGGCCCCGAAACAAAAAACAGTCGTGGCGCCGGATATCGCTGAGCTCGAAGAACGCCTGCGAGCGAGCCTCGGGACAAAGGTCGCCCTGCATGCCGGCCGTAAAGGCGGAACGCTGACCATCCATTATTATTCGGATGAGGAATTGGATGCCCTGATGGAGCGCCTTTTGAAGGAATAAACCTCCCTTGGGGCATGGCGAGGCTCTGCCTTGATCATATCCTGATGAAGATTCTCTCCAACGCCCATGTTTACACCTTTGACCCGCTCAGGCCGAAAGCTTCGGTCCTGCTCGTGGACTATGGGCGCATTACCGCGGCTGGCGGGGAGGATTTGCTGACGGGTTTCGATAAGGCAGTGGTGGAAGACATGGGCGGACGGGTAATCCTACCCGGTTTAACGGATGCCCACCTTCATCTCCAGGAATATGCCCTCAGCCGTCAGGGGGTCCAGTGTGAGGGATTGGGCAAAGAAGAATGCCTGGAGCAGGTGGCCGGACGCCTCCGGCAGACTCCCCAGGGCGAGTGGATTTACGGACATGGATGGGACCAGAACGAGTGGGGCGGCGGCTGGCCGACGGCTGCAGAATTGGATCGCGTGGCTTCGGATCGCCCGGTTTATCTTACCGCGAGGTCGCTGCATGCTGTCTGGGCCAACAGCCTCGCCCTGCAATTGGCCGGCATCGGAGAGAACACTCCCGATCCCACCGCCGGGCGACTGCAGCGCGACGAGAGGGGACAGCCGACCGGGATTTTTTTCGACGACGCAATAAAACTGGTCAAGCAGGCGCTTCCGGAGCCGCGGCCGGAGGTCCTCTCCGAGTCGTTCCGCCGGGTTCTTCCCGAGCTTTGGCAGCTTGGCCTGACCGGTGTCCACGATTTCGACAAACGCACCTGTTTCATGGCATTGCAGCAACTGCACGAACGCGGCGAACTGAAGTTCCGGGTGGTTAAATCGATTCCGCTGGAGATGCTTCGGCTGGCAGTCGGAATGGGCCTGCGAACTGGTTTCGGCGACGACAGCCTGCGCATCGGCCCGGTGAAGGTTTTCGCGGATGGCGCTCTTGGTACACATACCGCCGCAATGCTCGATCCCTATGTTGACGATTTGCAAAATCGTGGTATTCTACTTTTAACCGGCGATGAACTTTACGAGATCGGCTGCCAGGTTGTGGCAAACGGCCTCAGCTTGGCTGTCCACGCCATCGGCGACCGGGCAGTCCGCGAAGTCCTGGATGGTTTCGCCCGGCTGCGGGATTACGAGAAGGAACAAGGACTGACGTTCCTCCGCCACCGGATTGAGCACGTCCAGGTGCTCCATCCCCAGGATGCCAGCCGCCTTGCGGAACTGAACCTGATCGCGTCGATGCAACCGGTCCACGCCGTTTCGGACATGGATGTCGCCAAAGGCTGCTGGGGCAGCCGCACTGACCTTTCGTATGCGTGGAAGACCCAGCTGCAGCAGGGTGCACACCTGGCCTTCGGTTCGGATGCTCCCGTCGAATCACCGAACCCCTTCTGGGGGGTGCATGCGGCGGTGACACGCCAACGGATGGATGGTTCGCCCGGACCGGACGGCTGGATCCCTCAGCAGCGCCTGACAGTCCAGGAGGCACTCGAGGGGTTCACCCTCGGACCGGCCTATGCGGCCGGGGTGGAAGACCACATCGGCCGGCTGGCAGCCGGTTATCTGGCAGATTTAACCGTCCTGGATCGCGACCCGTTTAAATGCGAGCCGTCTGAACTGCGCTCTCTGCTGCCGGAGGCGACGATGGTCGGCGGGGAATGGGTCTGGAGGTCGTGAGGCGATTAATGGTCAAACCAACATTGACCCCTGAGATCCTGGTGCCGCGATTGGGCGAGTACTTGATCCAGCAGGGGCACATCACTAAAAATGAATTAAAAAAGGCGCTTGCCTACCAGCAGAGGAAGGAGAAGACACTCCCGCACCTCCTGCTGGGGCAGGCCTTGCTGGAACTCAAGCTGATCGATCGTCATACGCTGGACACGGCAATCACCGAGCAAATCATCCAGCTGCGTAATGCACTTGAGGAATCCAATAAAAACCTTGAAAGTCGAGTCCAGGAGCGGACGGTGGAGCTTCAGGAAGCACTGCGCAGGCTGTCCGAGCTTAACCAGATGAAAGCCAATTTTGTAGCCAACATCAGCCACGAGCTGCGTACCCCTCTGACCCATATCAAAGGATATCTGGAATTGCTGGCCGATGAACACCTGGGAGGTCTCACTGACGAGCAAAAGAACGCCTTGCAGGTCAGCCAGCACTCTGCCGCCCGGCTGGAAAGCCTGATCGATAACCTGATCCTATTCTCGCTGGCTGCACGGGGCGAGATGGTCTTGCGCCTCTCTCCCGTCAATTTGAACAGGATCGCTGCGACGATGATGAAGCACTCGAAGCCGAAGGCCGAGGATCGGAGTGTGGTCCTGGTTCAGGATATCCACCCCAAGCTTCCTTACGTCAAGGCCGATGAGGAAAAGATTTCATGGGCGATCCTGCACTTGATGGACAATGCCATTAAATTCACACCCTCCGGCGGCAAGGTAACCCTATCCATTCAGCCGGATACCGACGCCCTGATCATGGTGTCCGTGATGGATACTGGTATCGGCATCCCTGCCGGGCGGCTCAAAGAGCTCTTCCAACCTTTCCACCAGTTGGACGGCTCATCGACGCGGCGGTACGGCGGTACGGGGTTGGGTCTTGCGTTGACCCAGGAAATCCTGACCGCCCATGGTTCGAGGATCGAAGTGATATCAGAAGAGGGCAAAGGCTCCACGTTCCGTTTTCCGTTGCTGACTGCCCCCCAGGAGAATTAATTCTGCAGCCATGGACAGTGAAATGATCGATTCCCTCACCAAACTGTGTGATTCCGTTGTCAAGGAAGATTGGAAGAATGCGCTGGATTCCCTGTTCGTGGCTTTGCGGAAACAGTTCGTATTCGACAACCTGGTGGTCTATCTGGCCGAGACGACGAACGGCGTGCCTGAGGTCGTTTACGCGCGTGCCATTGGCCGCGGTCGGAGCAAGGAGGCTGAAGCGGCCTGGGGGGACGAGATTGCTAACCAGGTGATCGCTACCAAGAAAATCGTTGTCGTCAACCCGCGCATGAAAGCAGACCCTGATCGGATTTCCACGCCGTTCCTGCTTGGCCTGCCGATGGAACTCCCGAAGAGGCACGGTGCCATGGTTTTCGTTCGTTTCGGCGGCCCGAGCTACACCTCAAACCAGTTGTCAGTCGCTGCGCTGGCCGCGGTTCAGGCGGCGCGTGTGTTCGAACGGCGCTCCCTGAAGGAATATGCCACCCAGCTGGAGCTTGCCCGCCATAGAGCCCAGCTACAGGACGATTTTATCGCCACCATCTCTCACGAATTGCACACCCCTCTCGGTTTTATCAAAGGGTACACCACCTCTTTGCTGCGCTCCGATACCACCTGGGACATGGCGACCCAGAGGGAGTTTCTGACCATCATCGACGAGGAATCCGATCACCTGTCCGAGTTGATCGAACGGATGCTTGATTCGGCCCGGCTCGAGAGTGGCAGCATGCCAATGGACTTTCAACCCGTGCGGCTCGACTCCCTGCTGCGTGACGTCGCCATGCGCGTGCGGGCACGGCATAAATCCATCGAGATCACCCTGGATTTGACACCTGCGCCGCCCATCCAGGCGGATACTGTGCGTCTTACGCAGGTCTTCAACAACCTTTTCGATAATGCCATCAAATATGCTCCTGGCTCAGGGATTACGATTACCCTTCAGGACCAAAAAAATAAGCAGATCGTGAGTTTCACGGACCTAGGCCCGGGCATCTCGCCTGAGCACCTGCAGTTCCTGTTTGAGCGCTTCTACCGCGTCCCCGGGCAATCCGGCAAGCATGGGACGGGGCTGGGGTTATTTATCTGCAGGCAGATCATCCAAGCGCATCATGGTCAAATTTCGGTACAAACCACTCCGGGTAGAGGTACGGCTTTCCGTATCGAACTACTCACCAGTCAGACATCGGTGCAATCAGGAGGATAAAGCGATGACCACACGAATATTGGTTGTGGATGACGAACCGCGCTATCTCCGTTTACTGGAGGCAAACCTGTTGACCGAGGGGTACGAGGTTACGACCGCAGTGGATGGCGAGGAGGCTCTCGAGTTATTTTCTGCCAATCCGGCAGATTTGATCCTGTTGGACATCATGCTGCCTCGCATGGATGGGTTCACCACCTGTCAGCGAATCCGTCAGTTTTCAAATGTGCCGATCATCATCTTAACTGCCAAGGGAGAAGAGCAGCACCGTGTGCGCGGCCTGGACGTGGGTGCGGATGACTATCTGGTTAAGCCATTTTCGATCATGGAGCTGCTTGCCCGCGTGCGGGCGGTGTTGCGCCGTGCCCAGGTGACCGATGAGGGCCAGGACCGCTTCTTTACCCACTACAACCTGCGCATCGACTATGCACGTGCCGAGGTCTGGCGCGGCGAGCAGGCGATCAGCTTGTCAGCCACCGAATACCGCCTCCTGCTGCAGTTTACCCACAATATTGGCAAAATCCTGACCGCGGAGGACCTGTTGACCAGTGTTTGGGGGCCGGAATATCGGGATGACAAGGAAATATTATGGGTCACAATTGCCCGGCTGCGCCAGAAGGTTGAAGATGATCCCCACCTGCCGAAACACATTGTCACTCGCTCCGGTCTTGGTTACCTGATGCCCCCTGTTGAAGAGTGAATATCCCGAGGTGCCCATGGACCAGCCGTCCCGTACTATTCTGGTGATTGATGCAGATGCTGCCAGTCGGAATTACCTCTCGACAATGCTGCAGAAAAGCAGCTATACAGTTTTGCTGGCGCCTTCGGCCCGGGAAGGTCTGATCACCGCCTGGAAGGATTTACCTGATATCATCCTTCTTGATCCAGCCCTGACGGACATGCCCGCTCTTTCCCTGGTCACTCGCTTGCGGCAGGACCGACGTACCGCCAGGGTCCCTATTGTGGCACTTTCCAGCCGCGAAGACCAGCGGGAGAGCAGTGAACTCCTCTCGGCAGGCTGCAACGAATACCTGGTCAAATCCACCCAATCCTTGACAGAGTTCATCGAACTCCTCCCCTCTCTCCTCGCGAGCGAAACCGGACCCAGTAAGATTGGGAAACTGATTGTTTTTTTGAGTGCCAAGGGTGGTACGGGGACCTCATCCCTCTGCGCAAATATGGCCATGTGTTTGGGGAGTAAAAGACTTGAGACGAGCGTGGCAGTGGCGGACCTTGTCCTGCCCATTGGATCCATCGCCAATATTGTCGGATACAGCGACCGGACGAACCTGGTAACAGCCGCCAGGCTTTCTCCCGAACAGGTGAAAGCAGCCTATTTCCAGGACAATCTGCCGCGCGTCGCGAATTGGTATTTTCACCTGCTTGCGGGTTCGCCGGATCCCGATTCTGCCAACCAGCTTCCGTTCGAACGTGTCGGTGGGCTGGTCCGAGCCATTCGTGAAGCCTATGATTATGTATTCATCGACCTGGGCCGTTCCCTTTCACGCATCAGCCTGCCGTTCATCCAGCAGGCCGACCTGGTCGTTGTGATCATGAGCACGGACCTGGGTGCGATTATCCTGACCCAGACGGTATGTGAGTATCTCAAGAGCCAGGGAGTGGACCCACACAACATCTATCCCATCTTGAACCGGGCGGTCGGGCTGGAGGGGCTGACCAAGATGGATGCCGAGCAAAAGCTCGGGGTGAATATCCGTGCGACCATCCCGTACATGGGTGGGAACTTTACCCTGGCCAACAACCGTCACGAACCTGTGGTGACAAAATTTCCCGATGATTCTTTCACGATGACTCTCAGCCAGGCGACTTCAGAACTGGCCGATGCGTCCCAGCACCAGGTTCGCATCTCCTGAGGCGCTTGAGCGCACCTGTCAAAAGCTCCGGCCGACTTCTCTGCTATAATGAGTCTATCTCGACCCGGAAAGCAGTGTGAGGAAATTGCATGACCATTCAGGCCCAGGTATCTGTTCGTTCCAGAAAATTAGGTGTTCTGATCCGGGATGTGCGCCTGGCCGCGCGGAAAACCACCAAGGAATGTGCCGAGGCCATCGGGGTGACCGGCGGAATTTTCCGTGCCTATGAAGAGGGGCGGCGATCCCCCTCCCTGCCTGAAATCGAACTTCTCGCCTATTCCCTGAACCTGTCGATGGACCGTTTCTGGAGTAAAGAAACCCATTCGGCTGATAAGCTCCCGACGACGAAGATGAATATTTCCGCACTCATTAAAATCCGAGGGCGCCAGATCGGAGCCCGCCTCCGCCAGGAGCGCGAAAACGCCAGTCTCTCCCTTCGGCAGCTTGCAGATACCTCCGGTCTCTCGACGGCCCGTCTCAAGGCGTATGAGTTGGGGGAACGTCCCATCCCGTTGCCTGAGCTGGAGGGCTTGGTGGCCTTGCTGGGCGCCCAGCTGGAAACCATGTTCGACCAGACTGGCCCCATCAGCAAATGGATGAGTGACCAAAAGGCGCTCCAGGAATTCTCCCAGCTGCCCTCAGAACTTCAGGAATTCGTTTGCAAGCCGGTAAACCGTCCCTATCTTGAGCTGGCACAGAAGTTGAGCGGGATGACAACCGATAAATTGCGCGCTCTGGCAGAAGACCTCCTCGATATCACTCTCTGATGCCCATGGCCGGAAATTTTTCTGCTGACGACCTCTCTAAAAAAGCCTGGCAGGCTTATCATTCCAGGGATTATTCCGCAGCAGCCCTGGCTTTTTCTGAGACGGCAGCTGCTTTTAAAGCAGCGGGGGACAACTTGAATTTTGCAGAGATGAAAAACAACCAATCCGTTGCGCTGCTCCGCTCCAAACAGGCTTCCGCGGCGCTGGAGGCCACCCGGGGCACTGAAGCGGTCTTTGCTGAGATGGGTGATTTCCGCCGTCAAGGGATCGCGCTTGCCAATCAGGCTTCTGCACTGGAGGCAATGAAGCGCAAGGATGAGGCGGTGGAATGTTACCACCGGGCTGCAGATGCTTTCGAGAAAGCTGATGAGGGAAATTTACGTGCCCAAATCATGCAGCTGCTCTCATTTCATTACCTGCGCCAATTCAAATTTTACGATGCGGCGATCTCCCTCCAGTCCGGCCTGGCAGGGGTCAAGAACCCGACCGCGCGACAGCGATTTACGAAGACCATGCTATCCACCATGAGAAAAGTTCTATTCAGGCGGATATGACGATCAAGGTCGATTTCCGGGTACGAGCGGCTGGTATTAACGATCAGCGCCAGTTGGCCAACCTGATTCATTTCGGCCCCTACGTTCACCGCCACCTGGATTGGCGAACGCCTTTGGAATGGATCGGCTCCACACCTTTCCTGGTTGTAGAAAACCAGGGCGAGATCGTCGCCGCATTCGCCTGTCCCCCGGATCCGCCTCACGTGGCTTGGGTCCGGCTTTTTGTCAATGATGGGAGAATGTCCCACGAAGAGACCTGGCATGCGCTCTGGGACGCCGCGCGTGAAGAGCTCGCGGAGAGGGGGGATTTTGTCGTGCCGGCCATCGTTCTGCATAATTGGATGCAGGAATTGCTGATGCACTACCATTTCACCAGCCGCCAGGAGATCGTCATGCTTGAACGCGACCAGAAACCTGCCGCGGGGAAGGACCTCCCGGAGGGCACTTCCGTGCGGAGGATGTTGCCGTCCGATTTGCCCTTTGTTGCACAGGTGGATGCGGCAGCATTCGAGCCGGTATGGCAGAACTCCCTGGAGGCTCTCAATCGGGCATTCCCCCAGGCTCTGCTTTCAACGGTCGCCGAGACCCCGCAGGGTTTGATCGGTTACCAGATCAGCACGCGCAACCCATTCGGGGCGCACCTGGCCAGGTTGGCGGTGCGGCCCGACGCGCAGCGGCACGGCGTGGGGCAGGCCCTGGTTGAAGACCTGATCCGCCAGCTGGCAGAGCAGAGGATTACTCGCCTGACTGTCAATACCCAGAGCGACAATCAGCTCTCGCTTTCCCTGTATAAGCGGACCGGTTTTGCAGAGACCGGAGAGCGGTATCCGGTGTACGAATTTAAAATCTCATGAAGGAGTACCCAGCATGGTCAATCCGGAGGAGGCGGTCATCGTCAATGCCCTGGTCCGCCAGGCGCTCGTTGCGGCCCAGGAAGTCATGGGTGAGAATGGCTTGAACGTGGTCCTGCGCAGCAGCGGATTGGAGCGGTTCATCAACAACCTGCCGCCGGACGACTTGAATCCCGGGATAAAAACCGTCCAGTACGCACAGCTCAATCAAGCCATTGAGGATTTCTACGGCCGCGGCGGGCGAGGCATGCTGCGCCGGATTGGTAAGGCCTCCTTCCAGTATGGGGTCCGTGAACAGGCTGCATTGCTGGGGATTGCCGGTGTGGCCCTTAAACTGCTGCCTGCTAGGCAGCGCATCAAGTTCATCCTGAACGGCATGGGGAACGCTTTGAAAAAGAGCAACGCCCAGGTGGAGGCCTGGGTAGATGAGAGCGGGGATCACCTCGCTTATTGCGAAGCGACCTGTGCTATCTGTTTTGGCCGTCATAGCCAGGAACCAATCTGCCATCTGTATGTTGGGTCGGTCGGCGAGGCAGTGCGCTGGGCTACCGATCAGGAGTATGAAATCGTCGAGACCCACTGCCTCGCCAAGGGCGATCCATACTGCCGCTTCGAAGTAGGAGAACCCAAAGCGTGATGGTGGAGGAAGCCGCGCCGTCACTGTCGAACCGCTTTCTCCTGTTGTTCGTTGCGGAGTCACAGACGGAGGTCGGCGCAGACGAGTTGTTGGCGGTTTTATCCAGGGTTGATCTTCACCCGCCGGAGATTCGGAAGAAAGAGCTCTGCAACCTGGAGGGGATCCCTGCTGCGGAATACTATGCAGCCTTCCAGCAGGCTCTGCGCCTTTATTACGGCCGCGGGGCACGCGGCACCCTGTTGCGTATCGGACGAAAGATGTGGCAGGGCATGGTGGCAGAGGCGAATCTGGTCGAGAAGGCTGAGCTGGAAATTGTCCGCCGTCTCCCAGTCCCGGCCCGGCGGCGGCGCGTCCTGGACCTCGTGGCAGACCACCTTCGTGAAAACGGCGGGTCCGCCACGGTGCGACTGCTGGACATCGACCTGCTGCTGGCGGACCATTCCTCTGCTGCCACCTGCCGGCAGTCGTCCGATCATCCAATTTGTTTTGTCACCCTGGGGCTGATCCAGGAAGCACTCTTCTGGGCAACCGGAAAAGAGGCGGACGTGGAGGAAATTGCCTGTAAGTCTGCCGGTTCGTCCGAGTGTGAATTTAAGATCAGCTACGGGAAAAAATAATCCAATGACCGCAGGGCGGACATGAAAATGGCGGAAGGTCCCGCCCTGGCCTGGCGCGGGGGCAGACCTTTGGCAGGTCCAAAGCGGCCACGCCCTTGGTCCATGGGAAGAAAGAACAGATGGGGTGCTAAGAACAAACCCGGTTCATAGTTACTGGCTTTATGGACATTATAGACAACGCCAATGGACCAGTTTTCGTACGGGTTGGACCCGTACCGGGCGAACTACAACGCCCTTTATCCCACGGGCAAATGCCGATGGGAGTCCTTTGCGTAGGATATTGTAAGAGCCATTCACATCCGCGTGAATCAGCTGCCCTTGCGCCGAAACGAACTCAGCCCGCCTGACCCGCCGTCCGCAGTAGGCTGCATGCTTGCGGATGGGTTCCAGATCCAGGAAGGAGCATTTCGAGGTGTAACTCTCTTCCTGGACAATCGCCTGGATCCCCGCCAGTTGGGCCTTGTAGGTCAGCATGTGGATGAATCTTGAATGGGGAATAGCCACGAAGTTCTGGTTGTTGACGGCGCCCATGTCTACTTCTTGTTTCCAGCCTACATTGTGCCCGATGATCAAGGTGCCGAGCCGTTCGGACACCATCCAGTCCACGATATAGCGGCTGGCCCAATGCAGGTAGTGATCGACCTTGCGGTTGCGTTTGTCGGTCAGAGCTCTAAGGCGGCGTGAGGTGTACTGCCCGTGGGACAGTCTGGACTGCAAGTCTGCACGACATTTGTTGTAGTAGGCATTGACGCTCTTGAGCGGTCTGCCGTTAACCAGAAAGGGGGTGATCCCTTTTTTGTTTGAAGTTACAGCCGCGAGCACGTCAATGCCCAGGTCGAGGCCGGCAGCCCATTGGGGGTTGAGCTGATTGGCAGTGCGGGATTTGGGTTTGACCTTGTAGATGACTTCGACGACATAGTGCGAGGCATGCGGAACGATCCGAACTTGCTGCACCTCCTTCTGCCTGGTTTGAACAGTAAGGGCTAACTGCGACGGACAGATCCGGCCTGCTTTCAAGGCGGGCCGGCTGATCGCCTGGCGGGTGTAGACCAGCAGGTTGCGTCCGTCCTTTTTGGGCTTGTAATGCGGCAGTTTGGGACGGCCCGTAAATTTGGCCGGGCATTTCTGGTAGGCTGCCTGGGCCTTCCAGAAAGTCTCCCAGTCGCCGCAGACCTGGCGCACGACCCATTGGGCCACCTTGGCCGGCAAGGCACGGAATTCAGGGGTGTCTTTCAGGGTGTGAGCGAGTTTGGCGTAGGTGGGGAGGCGACCGTCATTGAAGAAGGCCTGACGTAAGATGTAGAGTGAGGCATTGTACAGGTTCTTGGACGCAAAACAGGCCGCATCGAGCACGGCGAAGCGGGGGTCCTGGCGGTCAATGACGTGCTGTTCGACCAGGTTCATTCGCCCCCCTTATGGCTAAGTTCTGCAATCAGACGCTCAGTCTTGCGCCTGGAACGCCGTTGACCAACCAGCCGCGCACTAAAGCTGGTCACGTTACTCACAAAGTCCTCGATCAAGTCTTCTTGATCATTTTCAGCCAGATGGATGCCTTCAACCCGGCGATTCTGCATCTTCAACAATTGCTCGAGATAGGTATAGCCGAAACGGGTCAGACGGTCTTTATGCTCTACCCCGCTCACGCTGACAGAGGGGTCGGTTAAAAGCTTCAGTAACTTGGGGCGGGCGTCATTGACCCCGGAGCCGATTTCTTTCACCACCCATGCCACGGAATAACCTTTGGCGGCACAATAGTCCCGTAAACGATCGGCCTGACCCTCCAAATGGTCCTTGTTCTCAGCAGCAGAGACACGAGTATAGATTGCAACTTTCATGGGACGTTCGGCTGCCAGGGGTTCGCCGATCAGTTCGGTGATGAGGATCGTGCCTGTGTCCATCTGGCGACCCTGGATCTTTCCGCTCTTGCCTGCACCTTGCCGCAGGCACAGGTGAACCAACGGAAAGCTGTACGGTAAGAAACACCAACTTGCTGGGCATAAACACTGAGTTTCATGCCTGGATCGTAGTACAAACGTTCTAAATTGTCAAGGTTTGTACAAAATCTGTTAGCCCAAAGTAGTAGAGTCCCCTTCTACCAAAGTTAAAATGTCCCCTTCGGAGGACGAAGAAGTGGAGCTACTAACGATGAGTGAAAAGGAAGTGAACCGGTTGGAAGTGATCCAGCGAGTAGGAGAAAAGCGGCTGAAGCAGAAAGCAGCGGCCGAACTGCTGGGAGTGAGTGAACGGCAGGTGAAACGGCTGGTGCGGAGATATCGGCAGGAAGGGGCGGTGGGAATGGTGTCGAAGCGCCGAGGGAAGCCGAGCAACCATCAGATGGGCGAAGGGAAGCGGAAGGGAGTGCTGGACCTGCTGAGGGGGAAGTACAAGGGTTTTGGGCCGACACTGGCATGCGAGAAGCTGGTGGAGCAGGAAGGGTTGCGGATCTCGGACGAGAGTGTGCGGCAGATCATGCTGGCGGAAGGGTTGTGGAAAGCGAAGAAAGCCCGGAAAGTGGAAGTGCACCAGATGCGAGAGCGGCGGGCGAGCATGGGGGAATTGGAGCAAATGGACGGGACGGATCATGACTGGTTTGAAGGGCGAGGGGAGCGCTGCACATTGCTGGTAATGATCGACGATGCGAGTGGGCAGTTGGGAACGCTGTCCTTCGTGGAGGAGGAGAGTTTCTTCGGCTACTGCGGGCTGCTGAAGCAGTATATAGCGGCCCATGGGCGGCCAGCAGGGCTGTACACGGACAAACATGGCATCTTTTTCGGGTCAATATTCCCAATGCGGGCGGTGGAGGCAACCTGACGCAGTTTGGGCGGGCCATGCAAGCGTTGGATATTCCGATCCTGTGCGCCAACACGCCCCAGGCCAAGGGGCGTGTTGAACGCGTCAACCAGACCCTGCAGGATCGTCTGGTCAAGGAGATGCACTTACGCAAGATCAACAACATGCAGCAGGGCAATGCCTATCTGCCAGAGTACATCGCCGATTTCAATGCCCGTTTTGCCGTACAGCCGCGCAGCTCTGTGGATGCACATCGCCCCCTGCTTCCACACCAAAATCTGGATCGGATCCTGACCTGGCAGGAACCACGCTTGCTCTCCAAAAACCTGACGGTCCAGTTCAGGAATGTCGTCTACCAGATCCAAACCGATCGCCCCGCCTATGCCTTGCATAAAGCCTCGGTGACCGTATGTCAAAACGAGCAAGGCAAGGTCATGATCCTGTATAAGGGCGAAGAACTCACCTACACTATTTTCCGCAAACAGGAACACCAGGCGGAAGTGGTGACCTCCAAACAAGTGGCAAGAGAACCCTGGCATCCCGCCAAGGACCATCCCTGGCGCCGGAGCAATGCCGTTCTGGCGGCCGCAAAGTAGAGATGTCCCCCCGCGGGGGGACATCTCTACTTTGGAAAACAGGGGACATTTCTACTTTGGGTTGACAGGTTTGTACAAAATCGGCGTAAAGCAGCTTGCGGCTGTAGTCGTCCAAGGAAGTGATGAGGGTCCATTTCTCCTACGCAAATGGCGACCAAAATGCGTGGAAGCATCATGTTGTACCAAAGCCCCGATAGCGGTTGTGACCACCTGACGGTCATGGGCCTTCTTCTTGGGGTGTGGCAGTAGCAACCCAACTCTTTCGCTCGTTTGGTGATCGTGGTGGCAGATACCTGAATGCCTTTTTTCTCGAGCCGGTCCCGAATGGCAGAATAGTTGTAACTGGTGATCGGCAATTCTGGATTTTCCACCAGGTCCTTCTCCCGCAGCAGTTCCTTGGCCATTGCAGCATCGGCTTCAGCCGAGTGTCGGGCGGGCGTCTTGCGTTCATACGTGATCGAGAATTCCACTGGATCACGGCGATACTCTTTCAGCTACGCAAAGGAACGCTTCTTGTTGATTTGCAGCATTTCTTCTACTTCTGTTCGTTCAAGCATGCCCTGAGTGTATCCCTGGAGTAAAAACTTGACCTGTTCAACGTTGAACCGCTTGTGGATTTGGTCCATGCTGTCCTCTTTTTATCAGGAATTTACCACAGGCCAATGATTGGTTTTGCACAGCCAAAAAACCGAATGATCCAAGGGATGACCAAAGATCGGCAAGCTTTCAAGCATGCAGGAAGGTTTATCGCTTTTCCGGCTACCGGCAGGGCAGAAAGCACAAAGGGCAGAAAGATCACTCTTCCTGCCCTGCCGTATAGCCGCTCGACGGCGCTCGAGTCGCTCCTCAGCGTTGCTCTATCCTCCGCCGGGCATTTCGATTGTATCACTCCTTTTCTTTTGACAAAAACGACAGTTCACTTTTCAAGTTGAATAACAATTTAATCCAGAGGACTGGACAAAAGCGCTCAATTATGGCAAAATCCCTCGGATATCTTCGAAGGAGGTTGTATGAGCAAACGCCAGGAAATTCGCGCACGCAGACGAAGAGCACAGATCCGCAACCGCATCATCGTCATCCTTGCAGTTGTTGCAGGTGCCGCGCTAATTGTCTTTGTTCTTATTCTCCCTTCGCTCGGTCAGTCCAATTCCGCCCCCAGCGCAAGTGCAACAATTGCAGTGATTACGCCGCGGGCGTTCAATGCGAAGGTGGACGGGCTTCACCTTGGCGACGCCAATGCCCCGGTCAAGATCGATGTCTGGGAGGATTTTCAGTGCTCGGCGTGCCTGAATTATACGGAGGCCGTAGAGCCCCAGGTGCTTACCAACTTGATCGATACCGGCAAGGTGTATTACACATTTCATTTCTTTTTCACCATCGATCAGGGCAGCACCGGGGAATCCCACCAGGCCGCCAATGCGGCCTTGTGCGCCAACGACCAGGGACACTTTTGGGATTATCATGATATGCTGTTCACGAATAATTTGGGCGAGAACGTGGGCTCTTTTACAAACTCACGCCTGGAGCAGATGGCCAAGGACATCGGCCTGAACACGACCACATTCAATGCCTGCTTCCAAGCGAACAAACACAAGTCGCAGATCGACCAGGATGCGGCCGCGGGTCTGAACAAGGGCGTTTCGGGAACCCCGAGCGTCTTTGTCAACGGGACGATCGTGACACCCGGGAATGTCCCAACATATGATCAAATTGCCCAGGCAGTGGCATCAGCCGGTGGGAAATAAACGCATCGTGCAAAGTTATATTTCTCCAGCTGTCTCTGCTTCACCGCGGGCCGAATCAGATTGTCGGGTCCAGCAATGGCCAGCTTATCCTTATTTCAACAGGCTTCCAGGGAAATTGGAGGGTCGATGAACAAAATGCTGGGCAATCAAGGGTTTGCAAGGTATTGGCGAATCTTCGGTATCGCAGTGACAGCATGGCTGCTGTTCAGTGCATGTTCGTTCTCTTCACTTCCACTACCCACCGGCAGCACTCCGACCCCGGCAGGCGGGTCCGGGGTCACCCCGATCGCCACGCGGGTTTTCAACACGAAAGTGGATGGGCTTCACTTGGGGGATCCCAACGCCCCGGTCAAGATTGATGTCTGGGAGGATTTCCAGTGTTCGGCGTGCCTGAATTATACCCAGACCATCGAGCCGGAAGAGATCACCAATTTGATCGATGCCGGCAAGGTGTATTACACTTATCATTTTTTTATTGTCATCGATCAGGGCAGCACCGGGGAATCCCACCAGGCGGCCAATGCAGCCATGTGCGCCAACGAGCAGGGCCGCTTCTGGGACTTCCACGATATTCTGGTCGCAAATAATATGGGCGAGAACGTGGGCTCTTTTACAGACACACGCCTGGAAGCCATGGCCCAAGATCTGAGGCTGGATATGAACGCCTTCAATGCCTGTTTCCAGGCGAACAAATACCAGGCGCAGATTGAGGCGGATATGGCCGCCGGGGCAGCCAAGGGCGTTCAGGGTACACCGAGCGTCTTTGTCAACGGAACACTCTTGACGCCGGGTTATATCCCGACCTACGATCAGATCGCACAGGCTGTCCAGGCGGCGGGTGGAAAATAGCTCTTGTACCGTGGAAGAGAGCACCTTGGCAACATGGATCAAACCGGAGCGCACAATCGTGCGCCCCGGTTTTCCTTTCATAGGGAGAAGGAATATTCCTTAATTATCCCTTGAGATTCCACGCCCCAATTTCCAGCCAATAATTGACCCATATGGACAAGCATGGATACGACGCTGGGGGCCGCAAAACAACCGAGCAGGAGGTAGTGCCCCCTGGAAATCGAATTCCTGAAAGGATAGGTTCCGGCGTGCCCCTATTTGATCCCCAGCAGCGCCAGGACTGCCACGATCAGCGGAGTAATCACCAGGGCTGGCAAAAAATTCCCCACCCGGATGGGCTTGATTTCCAGCAGGGTGCTGATGGCGATCCCGACCAGGAGCACCCCGCCCACTGCAGTCATTTCCGCCATCATGGATGAGGTGACGACGGAGGAGAGCTGGGCGGCCAACAGGCTGATGCTGCCCTGGTAAATCAGGATGATCAAGGCCGAGAACAATACGCCCACCCCCAGCGTGGAAGCAAAGGCCAGGGAGGCAAACCCATCCAGCACGGACTTGATCGCCAGCAGCTTGTAATCGCCGCTCAGGCCATTCTGGATAGAACCCAGGATGGCTATCGGGCCTATGCAGAAAAGCAGGGAGGCGGTCAGGAAACCGCGTACAAAACGGCCGCTTCCCTTTTCCTTCCCTGCAAAACGCGCCTCAAGGATTTCGCCAAGACGCTTCAGGCCGTCCTCTATTCTCCACCATTCCCCGAGCAGCGCCCCGATCAATAGGCCGCCGAGGACGATCAGTGGATTCTGGGTTTTCAGGAAATCGTAGAGGCCTAAAGAGAGTACGAACAAACCCATTCCGCTGATGACAGTCTGGTGGATGCGTTCGGGCAGCCGCCCGCCGAAGAGCAGGCCGAAGCTCCCTCCGGCCAGGATGGCAGCAACGTTTATCAGGGTTCCGGTCATTTTTTTGCCAGGGTGGTGGGATTCCCGGCCTGCTGGTTTTCAAGCAGCTCCAGGGAGAAACATAACGAAGAAAGCCGGTTGAGGTATTGTAACAAAAGGGGATTGTCAAGCTCTTCCCGGTCGAGGAGCTCGGCCACCCGGCGTTCGGCGCGGCGGACAACTGTCCGCCCCAGGTCGAGGGCGGCACCTGCTGGACTGTCGCCGGGCAGGATGAATTCCTGCGGGAGGGGTGCCCGGGCGTTCAGCTCATCAATCCGGGCTTCCACCCACTCGATACGTCCTGCTTCCAGGGTTCGGAAACGGGACGCGTTTCCCGGTGAAGCGGCCACCTCGGCCATCAGAGCGTACAGGTCGCGCTGGATCTCGATCAGGATGGCACCCGCCTGTGCGGACCGGCTGAGGGCGCGCGCCAGGCCAAGGGCTGAGGAAGCCTCATCCAGAGCGCCCAGGGTTTCGATGCGCGGGTCGTATTTGGGCACCCGGTTTTCACTGAGCAGGCCGGTCGTTCCGTCGTCGCCGGAGTGAGCCTTGTCGGGGGACATACTCGGAATTATAACCACTTTGGTCGGGAACGAATCCCTTTTCGTTTATAATTACTAGGTTCACATATGAAATCAAGACTTTCCCGCTTTTCCTGGCTTTCCCGTGTTCCGCCCGTGCTGACATCTCTCGTAGCGCTGGGCATGCTGGTGCTGACCCCGCTCTGGGCCTTCCGCTATTATCGCCAGCCCTTTGCGGGGATGCTGCTCGAGCCGAATAACATCGTCAGCAAGATCAATGGACACAGCTGGCCGGCCCGCCAGGCGGGCGCCGCCTGGCCGGAACAGCTCGTCTCGGTGAACGGGCAGCGCGTCGAAGACATCGCTCAAGTGAATGCAATCCTGGCCCACAACGGGACAGCACCGCTTCAGCTGGTCTTTGCCAGCCGGGCCGGGACGCAGCAGGCGATGACGATCACTCCAGGGCATTTACCGCTCGGGGATTTCGTCTCCCTGTTTGTCATTCCTTACCTGGTCGGGCTGGTTTTTCTATTAATCGGTTTGTGGGCCTATCGCCTGCGCGGTTACCTGCGTGCCAGCCGGGCACTGCTGGTCTTCGCTGCGGCAGTCAGCATCGCAACGACGACCTTCTTCGACATGAACACCACGCATTACGCCGTGCTGCTGTGGGCGCTGAGTCTTTCCGTGGCGGCCAGTGCCTGCATTCACCTGGCGCTGGTCTTCCCGCAGCAAATGGGCTTTGTGGACCGCTGGCCGGCAGCGCGCTTCCTTCCATGGGGGCTCAGCCTGGTTTTCATTGTCCCGGCAGCACGTGAGATGCTTGCCCCAACTGAGGCGCGCGCCTATATTGCTACATGGCAGGCCAGTTATGCCTTCATGGCATTCGCGGCGACGATGTTCCTGGTGACGCTTATCTGGCGCATCTTTCGCAGTCATTCCCCGGTGGTTCGCCAGCAAAGCCGGGTCATTGTCTTTGGAGCAGCCCTGGCCTTCGCGCCGATGGTGATTTTCT
The DNA here is from genome assembly GCA_963753465.1 of uncultured Chloroflexia bacterium. GTDB lineage: Bacteria > Chloroflexota > Anaerolineae > Anaerolineales > Villigracilaceae > UBA877. The sequence continues at coordinate 119,934 of CAVWCJ010000006.1, read as the reverse complement.
ATCTCCTGCCGACGGCGCTCTCGAGCAGCGCGCAGGAGTTCCACGCCTCGATTTACTTCCCCCTGTTGATCCTGCTCCCGCTCTCGGTCACCTATGCGATCTTGCGCTACCGCCTGCTGGATGTCGATCGCGTGCTGGCGAAGGTTTTGACTTACGCCTTGACCACCGGCGCAGCGCTGGCTGTCTTCTACGGCCTGGTGATGCTGCTTTCCCTGCTGATCCAGCGCCAGGTGAAAGCCGACAGTCCGATGCTGCTGGCTGTATTCCTGCTGCTCCTGGTGCTTGGGCTTATGCCCCTGCGCAATATCGTCCAACGCGGCATTGATCACCTGTTCTACCGCGCCCCGGCGGATTACCGACGCGTGTTAAACACTCTGGCGGGCAGCCTGGTAATTACGCCCAACCTAGAGCGCACCCTGAAACTGCTGACTGATCAGCTCCAGCAGACGCTCGCCCCTCAGGAATTTGCAATTTACCTGTATGACGACGATCGGGCCCTGTATGTCCCCCACTCGACCAGCGAACACGACCTCCCCATCCTCCCGGCGGACAATCCCCTGGTCAGAGCCATCCGCAACGCGGAAGGGACCTTGTGGTACCCGCCTGATCAGGTGCTTCCATTCGATCAGGAGGGATCCCGGGTTTATGAGGAAATGAGTTGTTCGACCTTCGTCCCGTTACACTATGAAGGGACGCTGATTGGGTTCATGGCGCTTGGATTGCACTGCTCGGGGGATCCCTACACCAGTGACGACCTGGATTTTCTCAGCACCGTGGCCGGCCAATCTTCCCTGGCATTGGAGAATGCCCGCCTGTTCACCAACCTGCATCGAACCCTCGACCAGACCCTGGAAATGAAGAACCTGATGGACAACATCTTTGCCTCCATCGCCACAGGCGTCATCACTACCGATATCGAGCAGCAGATCACGCTCTTCAATCAGGCTGCTGAAACCATCCTGGGTGTCCCCATGAAAGAAGTGCTCGGCAAAAGATTCCCCGAGGCGCTGCCCGCGTTCAGCCGGGACTTTGAGGCAGTGGCTGCGGATGCAGTGGAGCGCGGCGAGAGCACCTTGAGCCGGGAGGTCAGGCGGGCAGTTCCGCCGCGCGGTGACCTGACCCTGCGGCTTTCCTGTTCCCCCCTGCGGGACGCCTACCTGGCCACAAAAGGCGCCACCATCGTTTTTGAAGATCTTACCGAGCACCGCCGCCTGGTCGCCGAGCAGGAGCGCATCCGCCAGACCTTCGGCCGGGTGGTCGCCCCTCGTGTGCGCGACCGTCTGCTCTCCGACCCGAGTCACCTGCGTCTGGACGGAGCTCGCCAGAAGGTAACCATCCTGTTCGCCGACATCAGCAGCTTCACCACCTTCAGCGAATCGACCGGACCAGAAGTGCTTTTCAAAGTACTGAACCGATTTATCTCCCTGGCTGCCCAGTCCATCCTGGAGGAGGAAGGCACACTTGACAAATTTATGGGGGATGCCATTCTGGCTCTGTGGAATGTTCCGGACCCCCAACCGGACCATGCCCTGCGGGCAGTGTCCGCCGCCCTTTCCATTCTGGAGCGATCCTGCCAGGTCTATGAACAGCTGAAAAATCCTGCGCATCACCTGAAGTTTCACATCGGCATCACCACCGGGGATGCCATGGTGGGCAACGTCGGCACGCGCGAGCTGTTCAACTACACAGCCGTCGGTGATACGGTCAACCTGGCCCAGCGGCTGGAGACAGCTGCCCAACCGGGACAGATTCTGATCGACCACGCGACCTATACGGTGGTTGCAGACCGGGTCCAGGCCGTGCCGCTCGAACCGATCCAGGTGAAGGGGAAATCCCAACCGGTGGCGATTTACGATCTCAAAGGTTTGAAATAAAACAGAGGGTTTGAGGCGGGAGGATTTTCCTCGCGCGGCGAGGCGTGGCCAGGATCAGGAGGATCCCGGGCCAGGCTGCCCTCAAATTCCAGGAGGTATAATGCAACCATGGACACGAAAAGCAAACTCGAAGCCGCTTTGAAAGAAGCCATGAAAGCCGGTGACGATGTAAAAAAGCGCACGGTCCGAATGGCGCTGGCAGCCATCAAACAAACTGAAGTGGACCGCCAGATCAAAGTCGACGAGGCCGGGGTTTTGGGCATCCTGCAAAAGGAGATCAAGACCCGCAAGGAAGCCCTGGAAGAGGCGCGGCAGGCCAACCGTCCAGACCTGGTCGCGGCCGCTGAAGCAGAGATCGCCGTGCTGAATGTCTACCTGCCGCAGGCAATGAGTGAGGGCGAGTTGGCGACACTCGCCGAGGCCGCCATCGCCGAGGCCGGCGCGGCCTCCCCGGCGGAATTGGGCAAGGTGATGAAGCTGCTCATGCCGCGCGTTGCAGGGCGCGCCCCGGAGATCAGGTCAGTGCGGTCGTCCGGCAGCTTCTTCAAAAGTAGCTGCATGAGAGGGGTCCTCCCTGACCCGCTAAGCTGAAACTCCCCAGGGCTGAAGCCCAGGGGTTCTTGGAGAAACATGCTCGGATCCAGCTTTGTTCCAAGATTTTTCCTCGCACTACGCACGGTTGAGCAGCCGCCTCTCGGCACCGGTTTCCCGGTGCTGCCCTCCCGCCGTAGCGCCCGGCGAGCCACTTCCGATGGCTTTTTCCAGCGCCACTTTCTCCGGGCGAGTCAGTGGTCTGCCTGTCGGACGGTCGGTTTCATCGACGTTACTCCTACGCTGTCGCCAGGGACGGAGATACTTTGGGTGCGCCCGTTCGATCAGCGCGGCGACATCGGCATGGGTTTCATGCCGACCCAGTGGATGAGCGGATCGCTGTCCAAGTTTTATCGGCAGACAGGTTTTACCGCCGAACCTCAGGCTTGTTAAAGTGCCTTATCGATTAAAGAACTGGTGTTCTGATATGTCAAGGTTGTTTTCTATGACTCGCCAGGAACTGCCTGCGGCAGGCGGCGTTTCATCCCCGGCCATAAATGGCGGGGCATTCACGCCGCATATCCGGTAACCGATGGTTTCCCAGCGCCGTTTCCCCCGTCTCTTCTTCCGTCCCACATTCCTGGCGAACCTCATCCTGGTTTGTGCGAGCATCCTGACCTTTATTTTACTCATCCAGCCCTGGTCCCTGCGCCAGGCCAGTCTGCCCATGAAGGTGGGGGATGTAGCCCAGCAGGACTTGCGCGCCCCGCGCGATATCCAGTACGTCAGTAATACCTTGACGGAGGACGCCCGGAATGCCGCCGAGCGGGCGGTCGATCCGATCTACGCCCCGCCCGATCCCACGGTGGCACGCAGCCAGCTTGAAAAGCTCAATTCCATCCTGGTAGCGATCACCATCATCCGGACAGACAACACCACTCCCGAGGATCAAAAAAGCACCAGCGTGGCTGCCATCCAGGGGATCAGCCTACAGCCCAGTTCAATCCAAACCCTCCTGAACATGACCGACCTGCGCTGGCAAGCTGTCCAGAATGAGGCAGTAAACGTCCTGGAAAAGCTGATGCAATCCTCGATCCGCAGCGACGATCTGGCTTCCGTCCGCCAGAACCTGCCTGCCGAGGTCAGTTTCATGATGACGGACGCTGAGGCTGGGGCGATCGTCGACCTGGTTTCCCCCCAATTGGCGGCGAATAGTTTTTACAGCCCCGAGTTGACCGATGCCGCTCGCCAGGCTGCACGCGCGGCTGTCCAACCAGTGACTCAGTCTTATGTCCAGGACCAGACAATTGTCTCGCGCGGCCAGATCATCACGCCGGAGAATTTCGAGGCCCTGACGGTGCTCGGCCTGGTCCATCCCCAGCCTTCGACACATACTTATCTTGGCGCAGCTGGCCTGGTCATCCTATCGGCCGCTTTTGTGGTCATGTATTTCTACCGCCGCCAGCGCATACAGGCTGCGGACTTGCGCAGCCTGGGCTTGCTCGCCCTCCTGTTTATAATATTTCTTGCAGGGGTCCGTATTGTCACCCCAAACCGGACGGTCCTGCCGTACCTTTTCCCGGTGCCTGCCTTCGCGCTGCTCGTGACTGCACTCTTTGACCTGGAGCACGGCATGGTCTTCGCCCTTTTGATGGGCCTCCTGTCGGCCTATGGGATGCCGGATCCCCTTGAGCTGATGCCGTATTACATTTTGAGCTCCTTGTGTGGAATCCTGGCTTTGGGGCAGGCGCGCCGGATTGGGCAGTACCTTTACGCGGCAGGTGCGATTGCAGGTGCTGGAGTGGCCATCGTGGTCGCCTACCGCGTGCCTTTCACGGATATCGATTGGGTTGGCATGGCCACCCTAATTGGCGCAGCACTGCTGAACGGGATCGTTTCGACCGGGATTGCAGTGCTCGCACAGTATTTGCTGGCGCAGTTCCTCGGCATGACCACCGCCCTGCAGCTCCTGGAGATTTCCCGGCCGGATTACCCTTTGCTGAAATTTTTCCTGCAGCGGGCGCCTGGCACCTATCAGCACAGCCTGCAAGTGGCCAATCTCGCCGAGCAAGCGGCTGAACGCATCCAGGCGGATGCCCTGCTGACGCGCGTAGGCGCCTTGTTCCACGACATCGGCAAAGCCCTTAACCCGCTATTTTTCATCGAAAACCAACCGCCCAATCAGACTGATTCCCATAACGACCTATCCCCGGAGGTCGCAGCTGCGACCATCATCCGCCACATCCCCGACGGGCTGGAACTTGCCCGCAAGCATCGCCTGCCGCGCCGCATCCATGATTTCATCTCCGAACACCAGGGCACGATGCTCACCCGCTACCAGTACAACCAGGCGCTCCAGGCTGCCGGAGGCGACATTTCCCGGGTGGATGAGGCGCATTTCCGCTACCCTGGCCCACCCCCCCGCTCCAAGGAGACCGCCATCCTGATGTTTGCAGATGGGGTTGAGGCTACCGCCAGGGCTGAACATCCGGGTAATGATGATGAAGTGCGGGCACTCGTCCGCAGTGTGATCGAGCGCTGCCGGAAGGACGGCCAGTTGGAGGAAGCACCGCTCTCTCAAAAAGATATGGCCGATATTACCGAATCTTTCGTCACCACGCTGCGCGTCACCTATCACCCGCGCCTGGAATATCCCCGGGATCAATCCCGGACGAGTGCAAAGGACACCGGGAACCGGGCTGCAGCTCCCCAGCCCGTCCTGGAAAAGAAAAATGAATGATCTTTGTTGAGCTCGATCCTGATTTCAAAACTGGTTTTCCCCCAGATTTGCTGGAACGGGCTGCTGAGGTGGTCCTCCATGCGCAGTCCGCTGCCCAGGCCGATCTCACCTTGCTGGTTACCGGCGATGAACGCCTCCGTGAGCTCAATCGAGAATTCCTGGGCATCGACGCCCCCACGGATGTCCTGTCCTTCCCGGCGGACGAGACCGACCCGGAGACAGGCCGCCGTTACCTGGGCGACGTGGCCATCTCGCTGCCTCGGGCCAAGGCCCAGGCGCTCTCAGGAGGGCATGCCCTTGAGCAGGAGCTCCAGCTGCTCGTCGTTCACGGTGTGCTCCATTTGTTGGGACATGACCATGCCCGCCCGGAAGAAAAAGCCCGCATGTGGACAGCTCAGGCCGAAGCCCTGAAAAACGTCGGCATATCCCCTGCAATCGTTCATGAATAAACCAAGGTCCGTAGTGAAAAAGTTTTTCACCTCGCGCGGGCGTTCCTTTGCGCATGCTTTCAATGGCTTATGGTATGTCCTGCGCACCCAGCGCAATGCCTGGATCCATGCGCTGGTTTCGGTCCTGGTCATCGCGCTGGCAGCCTGGCTGCACCTGTCGATCCGTGACTGGGCGGTGCTTTTCCTGACCATCGCCACGGTCTGGACGGCGGAGTTCATCAACACTGCCTTGGAGGCGGTGGTGGATCTCGCGAGCCCACAGCAGCACCCGCTGGCGAAGGTCGGCAAGGATGTAGGCGCTGCAGCAGTCTTGTTGGCTGCACTGGCCTCGATTCTGGTGGGTCTGCTCATTCTGGGGCCGCCGCTGTGGGAGAAGATCCAGGGTTGGTTTATCCACTGATTGATTAACGCTGGTGTTTTTCGAGTGACGGGTTGTGATCAAGATACAACCTTTTCAATAAAGGGTGATATTCAGGAGGTGCCATGTCCCTATCCTTCCGTTTTGGCACTGTTGGTTCCCCAACTGCCACCCCGCCCCGACCGGGTGGAACGGTGGGCGGCGTGCATTACTCGGCCTCTATCGGCCTGGACGCCCTCGAACTGGCCTGGGTCAATGGGGTGCGCGTTGGCGAACCGACCTGTGCGGCGATCAAGAGAGCCGGGGAAGAGACCGGGGTGGCGCTCTCGGTGCATGCCCCGTATTACATCAACCTGAACGGTGATGAAGAGAAGTGGCCGCGCCTGCGCAAGTACCTGATGGACGCGGCTCACTTTGGCAACCTGGCCGGCGCCACGGACATCATCTTCCATCCCGGCAGTTACTTCGGCCGCCCCGCGAATGAAGTACTCAAGGTCACCATCCCCCGTTTAAAGGGCTGTGTGGAGGAGCTGCGCGCCGCTGGCAACCCGGTCACGCTGCGCCCGGAGGTCAGCGGCAAGGCCGCTATGCTGGGCTCATTGGAAGATGTGGTTGCCATGGCTGAGGCTATTCCGGGAGTCGTGCCGTGCATCGACTTTGCCCACCTGCATGCCCGCCTCGGCGATGGTGCGATGAACAGCTATGTGGAGTGGATGAAAGTCCTGGAATTTTATAAAAAATCTATCGGAAGGGATGCACTGCAGCACCTGCATATTCACCTTTCAGGGATCGATTATGGGCCGAAGGGGGAGAAGAAACATCTCGTGATGGAAGATGCAGACCTGGATTTCAGGAACCTGATGCGTGCGCTGCACGAATCAGGTGCCCGCGGGCGCCTGATGTGCGAGAGCCCGGCCATGGAAGTGGATGCGATCAAGTTTAAGGAGCTGTGGACGGATGTCAGCGGGGAAAGCTGAAAGAACGGACCTCCGCGCCCCGAAAATGGTGAAGAGATCTGTTTGAAGAAGGGGTTGGATTTATTTCCGTTTCAAGACGGACAGCATAAAGTCATCCAACGGGGGCTTTGCCAAAACGGATGATAGGCTGATGCGGCGGCGGGCTTCTGTCTAACCCGGCCCTTATCAATTGAGAAGTTAGTGCAAGAGGATGAAATGAAACAAAAACATCTCATGGTAGTTATTCTTAGTATGATCTTATCAGCCTGTGCATCTGGATGTCTATCCGAGGCTGCAAGTACATTATCACCCACTAGCATTAACCCTCCAACTTTCGCACAAACCGATGTCCCCAGCCTGGGGACCGCGCCCATAATGGTTGCGACTTTATCCGAAAGGACAATTGAAACCCAGAGCTTGCTGCCAACCTCAACCAGTGCAGGCACACCATTCGCGACACAGGTCAGCAGACACGCTGTAACGATTAATGCTGTTTTTCCTCCAATGCAACCGAGCGACAGGGATTATGAGGACTTTGGCGCCTACATTCTGAAAAGTCCACTGGTGGATGGCATAAACCCGCCGCTGGTCTGGTCTGCCATCGACAAAGGGCCAAATGCAGCGGGCGGACAATATCAATTCGACACTTTTGACAGCCAGATTAACCGGTTCATCGCTGCGGGTAAAATGGTTAATCCCATCGTCTATCCCATCGGATACACCCCTCTTCAAGCTCCGCCGGCTTATGTGTTGGATGACCCGGCACTGGATAAGGTGAGCTGTGATACGCCAGCCTTTGCCAACTGGCCGGTCGTATACGAAACACCATTCAAGAACGCCTATAAAGCCTTTATCATGCAGGTCATTAAACACTTTGCAGGTAATCCGCATATTGGCTATATACGTTTCGGGTTGAGCCGGGGCGGCGAAATCTATCCGTTCTGCGCCCAACAAGAGGCGGCTCTTTCCAAAATGACCCTGGCACAGTGGGGCACTCAAGTTTGGCTGCCCTATGATAAAGAGATGCTGGATTACGAAAAATCCCTGAACCCCCCCATGCGAATTATGGGACCCACCACGCAATTTGGTACGCCCGATTTTGCCGACGGGGAAGCCGAAAACGCGGTCAACGATGGTTTTGGATTTGGCAGCCAGGGCTTGCAGAAAAAGGACATCGCAGATTACCCGACTTGTACTGCAGATTGGTGTAATTTATTCAATCAGTATAGCGGACAAGTCGCGCTTGAACTTCAAACATATGGGCCCAGCGATCCTAGCGGAGTTTGCGGCACTACCGGAAAAGCAGCCTGCCCGCAAGGGGCTCTTCAACAAGCAACTGGCCCGTTACCGCCGCTTTTAACGTTTGCAGCAGCGAATCACGCCACGATCCTTGAGATTTACACCACCGACCTACTGCTGGCGCTTGACCCGAACTATCCTGGCAGTGCACTTTCCACTGCCAGCTATACCCAGGCACTAATCGCGGTCCATGGGCGATAGCATGCCGATTGGCCTTCCTGCTGGGGGATGTTATTTTGAGAACAGGCAAAAATTTTTGTTTTAAGAAACGAGAAATTTGGGTATCATCTCAATAAATGGCTTTCCCCACATATGCCAAAAAATAGCAAATCAAATCCTTTTCGGCAGGATAGGCGGCGATGAAAAACATTCGGTTGGCGGTTCCCCCGAATGATTGAGAGTTCCCCGGTTTTCGTCCAAAATTCCGGATAACCGGGTAGGCCGGTAGAAATGATTTGTGATTGGGGTTTGGAGCGCTATCCCTGGGCGGAATCCACCCGGCACAGCTTCTTCAATACTGCCGTGAGCACGGTTATCCCCCGATGATATTCGTCGAGTGACTGGTGCTCCTCGGGTGTATGGTCCAGGGCTGAATCACCGGGCCCGTAGGCCACCCCTGGGCAGCCCCAGGCCGGGGCAACGATGTTTAGATCCGCTGTGCCGGTCTTGAGCACGAAGCCCGGTTCGCCGCCGGCAGCGCGGATGCCTGCCAGGAAAGCTCGCACCAGAAGGGTGTTCTTCTTGCCCTGGAAAGCCGGGATGGGAAAGCCGAAGGGTTCGATGGAAACCCCGGGAACATCCGCAACCCCGGGTATTTTCTTGAGTTCCGCAGACCATTGATCCGGTGCCAGAGAGAGCGGGAGACGCGCGCCAACACGCAGGCTGGCCCATTCCTCGAACCCGTTTCCGCCCGAGTCCATGCCGCGCAGGGTCAGCAGGAGCTGATCGAAGGCACGCCCCCGGTCCTTGTTGAACGCTGCCGCCCTTTCCCTGAGCGTGTTCCAGACCTCGACCGCCGCCTCGCAGGCGCTCTCACCCTGCCCGGCGGTGTGTGCCAGAGAGCGCCGGACGGTTATTCTTGTCCAGGCGCTGCCCTTGTAGCCAAGGGTGATCCGCTCCCAGCGGCTTGGTTCCCCGATGATGGCAAACTCTGGGTGGTAGCGCGGGGCGACATACTGCGCCCCGGGGGAGTCGCCTTCTTCGCCTACTGCGCCGATCACGACCAGCTGCCAGCCTGGGCGCGGCCCCACTTCAGCGACCGCATCGACGAATGCCGCCAGCGGCCCCTTGGCGTCCACCGAGCCGCGTCCAAAAAGAGCGTCCGCCTCGACGCGCACGGGGATCTCACCCGGCACCGTGTCGATGTGCCCCAGCAGAACGACCTGGCGCGCCCCATCGCCCATGACGCCGACGGCATTGCCGGACTCATCGGCGAAAGCCCTGGTGAACTTCAGGGCCTGCATGCGGGAGATGAGCACCTCCACCGCCGGTCGTTCGAAGCCGGTCGGGCTGTAGGCATTGACCAGACTGAGCAGGGTTTCAGGAACAGGGATCATGGGTAGATATGGGAATGACTCCAATTAGATTTTACGGCAGACGAGCTCGCCCTTGCCGATGGGGACAATCAGCGCATCGAGGCGCTCGTCCGCAAGAGCCCGGTCCAGCATCGGCCGCAGGATCTCCCTGTGGTTGATGGCATTATCGGCTACCAGCACTCCGCCTTTCACCAGATTTGGGACCACGGCTTCATAGCACCCGGCGTAGATTTCCTTTTCGGCGTCCAGGAAGCAGAAGGCGATATCGGCATAATCGGATAGATGCTCCCGGGCATCGCCTTCCACCAATTGTACCGTCTCCTGCACCTGCGCCGCACGGAAAGTCTCCCGCGCCAGTGCCGCTTTCTCGGGGAGGATTTCGAAGGTGGTCAGCTTCCGCCCGGAGGCCTCGCAGGCGATGGCCAGCCACAGCGTGGAATAGCCGGCGCTCGTGCCGATTTCCAGGATTTGTCCTGCAGGAACGCCGCTCGCGAGAAGGGCGAGGAAGGCGCCGGTTTCGGGCGGGATCTGACGCAGGCGCTGCAGGTGGGGCGTCCCGTCCTCCCGGTCGCGGGCATCGATCTGCTCCAAATATTCCATCCGTTTCTTAATGGAGGGGCGGATTGAGTGAAACACGCCTTTGTTTCCTGCTTATTCAAGCCGGCTGCACACGGCGCGGGTGAATTGTTCTGTACTGTCTTTTCCTCCCAGGTCGGCAGTGCGCATCCCGCTCGCAAGCGTCCCGACCACCGCCTGGTGTAAACGGGAAGCGCTTTCGGGTTCGCAGAGTGTATCGAGCAGCATCGCTGCCGAGAGCAGCGCCCCCACAGGGTTGGCGATGCCTTTACCGGCAATGTCGGGCGCCGAGCCGTGCACCGGCTCGAAGACAGGGGTCCCCTTGCCGAGGTTGGCTGAGGGGGCCACGCCCAGACCGCCCACCAGGGCACTGGCCTCGTCGGAGAGGATATCGCCGAAAAGATTGGTGGTGACCAGCACGTCGAAGGACTGCGGTGCCTTGACCAGCGTCATCGCTGCCGAGTCGACCAGCAGCTCCCTCACCTCGATTTCCGGGAACTCCGCGGCGACCTTCAGGGCGCACTCGCGAAACAGGCCGTCGGTCAGCTTAAGGACGTTGGCTTTGTGCACGAGGGTCAGCACAGGTGGTTTTCCGCGGAGACTGGCCCGGTGCATGGCCTGCTCGCAGGCGGTACGCACGATGCGCTCGCTGCCCGTACGGGTGATGACCCGTTCAGCGATGGCGGTATCGCCCTCACGCCGCTCCCGGCCGCTGTACAGGCCCTCGGTGTTCTCCCGCACAATGAGCAGGTCGATCCCCGGCCGGGAAAACTCGCCCGGCAGGGAAAACACCGGCCGCAGGTTGGCGAACAGATCGAACTCACGGCGCAGGGCCAGGATCGGACTGCGGTAGCCGGGAACAATGGTTGACGGCGAGGAGGTCGCCCCGAAGAGCACTGCGTCCGCCCGGCGGGCCAGGTCCAGGGTGGCTTCTGGCAGGGCGTCCCCGTGCCGTTCGAAGCAGGCGAACCCGGCTTCCGCTTCAACGAAGTTGAGATCCAGCTTCAGGGCCTCGAGCGCTTCTGCCGCGGCCGGGATGACCTCCTGCCCGACGCCGTCGCCGGGGATGAGACAGATGGTTTTCATCCTTTATGTGGTCGCTTCCATAAAAAAATAACAACTTTGCGAGAAATCTTTGAAGGGAAGACGTCGCTGGCTGTTATTGCGATGGGTGGGCCTTGACATACTCCACCAGCCCGCCCGCCTCGAGGATGGCACGCACGTTGGGAGGAAGCGGCGGGAAGGGGAATGAGCCGGATGGCAGGTGGATCAATCCGTTCGCAAGATCCACCCGCACCGGGTCGCCGGATCTCGCGGCCGCGGCTGCCTCGGGACAGATGATCGCTGGCAGGCCCTGATTGATGGCGTTCCGGTAAAAGATGCGGGCAAAGGAGGCGGCTACCAGCACCGCAACGCCCTTGTACTTCAGGCAGGTGACAGCCTGCTCGCGCGAGCTACCGCAGCCGAAGTTGCTGCCGCCGACGACGACATCCCCGGCTGAGACTGCGCCGCAGAACTCCGGGTCCAGGTCCTCCATGGCGTGCGCGGCGATCTCCTCACGCTTGGTCAGGGTGTAGGTGTATTTACCCGGGAAGATCTGGTCGGTGTTGACATTATCGCCGTACTTCCAAACCCTACCCGAAGGGCTGTAACCCTCAATCCTGGATGGACCTGGCGCCACAGCGGACGCGGATTTGGGCATATTTTTCGTGGGAAGTTTAATGTCGATGACGCGAATGGAGGAATGTCCTGCGGGCATGGATTTGCGCGTGTGGCCTTTTTCTTCCATCGGCATGCCCGGCTTCTTTGTGCTCTTCGCGGAGGGATGTTTGCTGCCCGCCTCCAGCTCGGCCGGGCTGCCGATGCGTCCGAGCACCGCACTGGCCGCGACCACGGCCGGGGCGGCCAGATAGATGGATGCATCCGGTTCACCCATGCGCCCGCGAAAGTTGCGGTTGGCGCTGGAGATGACCACTTCCCCCTTGGCCGGGATGCCCAAATGGTTGCCCATGCATGGCCCGCAGCCGGGGACGCCGATGACCGCGCCGGCTTCCAGGAAAGTCTCCATCAGACCTTCTTTTAGTGCCTGGAGATAGACCAGGTTGGAGGCTGGTATCACCAGCAGGCGAGTGCCGGGCTGGACCTTCCTGCCCTGCAATACCTTAGCCGCCGCGGCTAGGTCCTCCAGGCGGCCGTTGGTGCAGGTGCCGATAAAGGCCATGTCCACATGCTCTCCGGCTACTTCCGAAAGCGGCCGGACATTGTCCACTGAATGAGGGCAGGCAACCAGCGGCTCGAGGTCATCCAGGCGCAGGTTGTACTCGGAGGCATACACTGCGCCCTCGTCCGGGTAAAGGGCTCTTGAGCGGATCTTTTTCGTGCTCAAGCCGCTTCTCTCCGCCAGGAATTTGAAAACCGCCGCGTCCGGCTTCAGGTATGCATTCTTGACGCCGATCTCGGCCATCGTGTTGGGGATAACCATGCGGCTTTCGAGGGAAAGGCTGTTCACGCCGGGACCGGCGAACTCGATTGAGAAATACAGCCCGCCGTCCGCGCCGAGCACCCGGCTGACTTGCAGACAGATGTCCTTGGCGGTCACTCCGGGGGGCAGAGTGCCTGTCAGGTTGATGCGTAAGGACTCCGGGACGCGCAGCCACAGCTGGCCAGTTGCCCACAGGACGGCCACTTCGCTGCGCCCTACACCGGCGCCGAAGGCGCCCATCCAGCCGTAGTGTGTGCTGTGGCTGTCTGCGCCAAGGAGGGTATCGCCGGGGAGCACCAGGGCCTCCTCGGAAATCACCTGGTGGCAGATGCCGCGTCCTACCTCGAAGAAATGGGTCACACCCTGGTTTTTAACAAATTCCCGCGTCTCGGCGTGGTTCTTGGCATGCTGGGGGGTGGGCGGTGGGGAGGCGTGGTCAAGTACGACACACAGCCGCCCGGGATCGGCCACTTTTTTTGCACCCAGCTCGTCGTAGAAGATGCGGGCGATGGCGGCGGTGTTGTCGTGGGACAGGATGAGGTCAGGCCGGACTTCCAAAATATCACCCTGGCGTGCTTCCGCCAGGCCAGCGGCGCGCGCCAGGGCCTTTTCGGCGAATGTCATTGGTTTCATTTTTACTCTACCTTTAAATGTTTAATGGTCTACTTTCTGGGGTTTCACCAGCTGGACGTTGCGTTTATCCATGCGCTGGACGATCTCGGGGGCTTCGTTGGGGGCGGTAGCGGCGCGTTTGAGGTGGAACTCATCCTCCGCGATGGTCAGGAGCAGATCGGCCGCGGAGATGTCACCGTTCAGCCGGTTGGAGCTGTTCTTGAAGTGGGTGGTCACATCCCGGGCGGTAGCCTCATCGATATCGAAATAGTTGATCTCTTTCAGGAAGTAGTGCACCACGTTCCATCCGGAGAGCGGCCCGAGCAGGATGTCCTGCTCGCTGACCCCGAACAGGTCCAGTGGATGGGCTTCGTAGGTTGCCGAGTCCTGCAGGATGGCGCCCTGGTGGACTCCAGCGGTATGGGTGCGGTTGGTCAGGCTGACCGGCTCCCTGGAGGGCACCAGGGTCTTCAGCTTGTCGGCCATGGTGACATTGATCGGGTAGGAACTGCGCAGGTTGTAACCTTCCAGGTAGTCGTACTGCTGCTCGATGAAGAGGTTGAAGAGCAGCGAGGTCATCGAGGTGATCCCCGAGCGCTCACCAATTCCCAGCAGGGTGGTGTCCACGAACTGCGCCCCGGCCAGGATGGCCTCCAGGGTGTTGATCAGCGCCAGGCCGCGATCGTCGTGGAAATGCAGTTCGAGCGGCGTGTGCGGATAACGTTCACGCAGGGCCTGCACCCGGGCGGAAACGGTCGCCGGGTTTGCGACGCCCACGGTGTCGGGCATGCCCAGACGGTCGACGTACTCCACCAGCGGGTCGTAGACGCGAAAGAGCGACTCGAGCGCAGTCCGGAAGGCATCCTCGCCGCTGAAGCGCAGGGTCAGGTCGGGATAGTTGCGGCGCACATCCTCCAGCAGACTCCGGGCGCTGGTGATGATCTCATCCAGGGTTTTGCCGTGGTTGAACGCCTGGCTCTGCGGTGAGGTTCCGAAATAGATGTTCAGCCCGTCGAAACCGGCGTTGATGGCTGCCTCGACATCCTTCGGATGGCAGCGCACGTGGGCCAGCAGAAAGGTGTAGCCCTTCTGGATGACCAGCTCGTTACGCACCTCCTGCAGCCTCTCGACGTCCTCCGCCTCGCGCGAGCTGACATTGGGAGCGTACATCTCGATGAACTTGACCCCGTACAGGATCAGCGCCCGCAGCAGCTCTTCCTTATCCTGGAGAGTGAAGAAATACTTGTAATGGTCGTGCAGCAGGGAGGTCTGCTGCCCTTCGCGCAGGCAGCTGTCCACGATCTCGAGCGACCGGCATTGGTAGTTTCGGAAGCAATAGCGATTCTGAGTGGCGTTCATTTTAATACCTCCTCAAGTACGCTGACAACTTTATCCAGCTGCTGCTGGGTGATCACCAGGGGCGGCAGCAGGCGGATGACGGTCATACCGGCGTTCAGCGCCAGGACGCCGTGTTCGGCGAGCATGGTCAGGGTGGGGGCGACCTTCTGCTTGAGCTCGATGCCGACGATCAGGCCCAGGCCGCGCACTTCACGGATTTGCGGAGACTTAATCTCGTTCAGCCGGGCCATGAGATAAACCCCGGATTGGGCAGCCTTTTCTATCAGGCGTTCTTCTTCCAAGACTTCCAGGGTCGCCAGAGCCGCGGCACAGGCAACCGGGTTGCCGCCGAAGGTGGAGCCATGGCTGCCAATAGGAAGCTCGCCCACCCGCTCGCCCATCAGGGTGGCCCCCATGGGAATGCCGCCGGCCATGGATTTCGCCACGCAGACCAGGTCGGGCTGAAGATCATAGTGCTGGAAGGCGAACAGCTTGCCGGTGCGGCCGAAGCCGGTCTGGATCTCATCGATGATCAGCATGGCCCCGCGTTCCCGGCAAAGGGCCTGGGCTCCCTGGAGGAATTCGGCCGTGCCCGGGTACACTCCGCCTTCGCCCTGCACCACCTCCAGGATCACCCCGGCAGTTTCGTTTGTCACGGCCGCTTCCAGCTTCGCCAGGTCATTGTATGGGATGTGGCTGAAACCGGGCACCAGCGGCTCGAAACCTTCATGGTACTTCTTGTTCCAGGTGGCGGAGAGGGCACCCATGGTGCGTCCGTGAAAACCGCGCATGGCTGCCACGATGCCGCTGCGACCGGTGCTGATCCGGGCAAATTTGAGGGCGGTTTCGACCGCTTCGGTGCCGGCATTGGACAGGAAAACGCGCGGCATGCCGGCGAGCGTGGTCAGGCGCTCGACGTATTCGGCGCGCCGGTCGTTGTAGAACATCTCGGTGCAGGTGATCAGGGTTTTCGCCTGATCGGTGATAGCCTGGACGATGGCGGGGTGGGAGTGGCCCAGGTTGGCGGAACCCTGGCCACCGACACAGTCGATGTATTCGCGGCCCGCGGCGTCATAGAGCAGTGCACCCTGGCCGCGCACAATGGCGATCTCGCGTTTGCCGTATACGCCGGAATTGTGTTTGCTTTCCATACCCAATATGTCAATCATTGTCTGTCCTCGATAAAGCTAGATTATTTGGAGAAAACACTCAACACAGCAGTGAGATATGTTTCCAAATCTACCTTTGTTTGAAATGCGCCTGCAGGCTGCGGTAGCGCAGCTCTTTCTGGCGCAGGGCCTGGATGGCGGCTACAGCCGCTGCAGCAGCTGAGAGGGTGGTCAGGATGGGTACGTTCATTGCCACTGCCGCAGCCCGTATTTCAGCCCCTTCCGAGTGGGCGTGCGGGCCGAGCGGGGTGTTCAGGATCATCTGGACTTGGCCGTCCCTGATCAGGTCGACGATGTGCGGTGAGCCCTGCGAGACCTTGTTGACGGTCTCGACCGGTAGCCCTGTGCGGCGGAAGAACTCAGCGGTTCCCGAGGTGGCATACAGCTTGAAGCCCATGCGGTGCAGGTCACGGGCAATCTTCAGGCCGGCGCTCTTGTCGTAGTCATTGACGCTGATCAGCGCAGTACCGGATTGGGGCAGCCCGCTCCCGGCAGCCAGCTGCGATTTGGCAAAAGCATGGCCGAAGTGCGAGGCGTGCCCCATCACTTCACCGGTGGAGTGCATCTCGGGGCCAAGGATAACGTCCGAGCCCGGCAGCTTTTTAAAGGGCAGCACAGCCTCTTTGACGAAGAATCCATCCACGCGCGGCTCGCTCAGCACACCGAGTTGCTCCAATGTGCATCCGGCCATGATCTGGGCGGCCGTCCTGGCCAGGTTCAGTCCGGTGGCTTTGCTGGCGTAGGGCACGGTCCGGGAAGCTCGCGGGTTGACCTCCAGCACGCAGACCACCTCGTCCTTGAGGGCAAACTGGACATTCATCAGGCCGCGTACCCCAAGGGCCAGCCCGATACGCTCCGTGTATTCGCGCATGATGCCCTGGTGGTAGGCGCTGACCTTGTAAGGCGGCAGGACGCAGGCCGCGTCACCGGAATGCACCCCGGCCTCTTCAATATGCTGCATGATTGCCCCGATGACCACGCGTTTACCGTCTGCGAGGGCGTCCACGTCGATCTCGAAGGCATCCTCCATGAAGCGGTCGACAAGCAGCGGCTGGCCGGGGGCAGCATCCAGAGCCTTCTGGACGAAACCGTCCAGGCGGGAATCGTCCTCGACCATGGCCATGGCGCGCCCGCCGAGTACGAAGGAGGGCCGGATCAGCACCGGATAACCGATGCGGTGAGCCACCTGGCGGGCCTCCTCAAGCGAGCGAGCGATTCCGTTCTCCGGCTGGGGAATGTCCATTTCGTTCAAGAGCTTGGCAAACTCCTCGCGGTCCTCGGAGAGCTTGATGGCATGTGGCGAGGTGCCCAGGATTCGCACCCCGGCTTCCTCGAGCCCCGCGGCAAGGTTCAGGGGTGTCTGCCCGCCGAACTGGACGATCACCCCAAACGGCTTCTCACGGTCGACGACATTTAAAACATGTTCAAGGGTCAGAGGCTCGAAGTACAATCGGTCGGCTGTGTCGTAATCGGTGGAAACGGTCTCGGGGTTGCAGTTGAGCATGATGGTTTCGTAGCCCATCTGCGTGAGGGCGAACGCTGCCTGGCAGCAGCAGTAGTCGAACTCGATGCCCTGCCCGATGCGGTTCGGTCCCCCGCCCAAGATCAGGATCTTGGATTTCGCGGTGGGGGCGGCTTCATCTTCCATCTCGTAGGCGGAGTACAGGTAGGGAGTACGGGCTTCGAACTCAGCCGCGCACGTATCCACGCGCTGGAAGGTCGGAATGACGCCCAAGGATCTGCGCAATTCACGGACTGATAATCCGGAATGCTGACGATCGAATGCAGAATTCTGGATCCGGGCGATATGGGTATCCGAAAACCCGGCTTGTTTTGCCAGCTGCAGGACGGATTTACTTTCGGAATCTTCCTCTTTCAGGGGGTAGCTGGCGATCCTTGATCGGCATTCATCGATCAGTTTCATCTGCGCCAGGAACCAGAGATCGTAGCCGGTCGCAGCAGCCAGGCCCTCCAATGGAGTTCCAGATTGCAATGCCCGGTAGACGCCGAAGAGTCTCCCCGGCCGGGGGGTGGTCAACTCTTCAAGGGATGGAACCTGGTCCTCCGCGGGGCGGTCCGGACCCGAGCCGTCCAGTGCATCGACGCCGGTTTCCAGCGACAGGACAGCTTTGTTCAGTGCCTCAGGGAAAGTCCTGCCGAGGGCCATGACCTCACCAACGGATTTCATCTGCGGACCCAGGCGGGGGTCCACGCCGGGGAACTTCTCGAAGGCCCAGCGCGGGATCTTGACCACCACGTAGTCCAGCGACGGCTCGAAGGCGGCCTTGGTCACTCCGGTGATGTCGTTGGTGATCTCGTCCAGTGTGTAGCCGACCGCGACCAGGGCAGCCAGCTTTGCGATCGGGAAGCCGGTGGCTTTGGATGCCAGCGCTGAGGAACGGCTGACGCGCGGGTTCATCTCGATCACCAGGACGCGGCCGTCGTGTGGGTTCACTGCGAACTGGACATTCGAGCCTCCCGTCTCGACTCCCACCGCGCTCATGACTCGCCGGGCCAGGTCGCGCAACACCTGGTACTCACGGTCAGTCAGTGTCTGGGCCGGGGCGACGGTAATGCTGTCACCGGTATGGACACCCATCGGGTCGAGGTTTTCGATGCTGCATACCACGACAAAGTTGTCTGCGCGGTCGCGCATCACTTCCAGCTCGTACTCCTTCCAGCCGATCACGGACTCTTCCAGCCAGGCCTGGCCGATGGGTGATTCGGCCATGGCATTGCGCACAGCTTCAGACAGTTGGCTCTCTTCATTTACCCATGCTGCACCAGTTCCACCCAGGGCGAAAGAGGCTCGCACCAGAAGCGGATATCCAGTCATCCGGGTCAGCTGCTCGGCTTCCGCGAAGGAATGTGCCGGTCCGCCTTTGGGTACGGGAAGCCCCGCCTGAAGCATGGTCTCGCGGAATAGATTCCTGTCCTCGGCGGCTTTGATCGCCTCCAGCGTTGCCCCGATCAGGCGAACGCCGTATTTTTCCAGCACGCCGTTTTCACTCAACGCCAGGGCCAGGTTGAGACCGGTCTGTCCACCGACGGTGGGGAGCATGGCATCCGGTCGCTCTTGGACGATGATCGCCTCCATGGCTTCGGGAGATAGCGGCTCAATATACGTGGCGTCGGCAAGCTCAGGGTCGGTCATAATCGTAGCTGGGTTGGAATTGACCAGCACCACGCGGTACCCTTGAGCCCGCAATGCTTTGACCGCCTGGGTGCCGGAATAATCGAACTCGGCTGCCTGGCCGATAACGATTGGGCCGGAGCCTGGGACGAGGATGGTCTGGATATCGGTGCGTTTAGGCATGGCTTAGGCAATACGCAAGAGGAATGGATGAACACGACTGAAGAAACATCTAGGTTCGAAAGCCTCCGTAAATGGCATCCCCATCACAGCGCCAGAAGCAATCCACGCTGCTGAAACCGGCATGCAGCAGATGCTGAAAATGCCAGGTAAGCGGCTGGCCTTCTTCCATTCCCTGCCAGTCGCCGAGCGCCTGCTCCCGCGCGGCTGCAGCAGCCGGGCCAAGGCAGGACAGGTATGCTTTCCAAAAGCCGTCCCAGTCGTCGGCGGTCGGGTCGGCTTGGGCAAGAAGCACTCGGTCGCGATGGCTGATCCAGGCTGCCTGGACGCCAGGATGCGAGCTTGCCACGTGGTCGGCATTGAGGAAGACCCCCCCGGGGCTGAGCAGCCTTCCGATCTGACCATACAGGGTCGACAGCTGTGCCGGGCTGAGCCAGTGAAGGGCGGTGGCAGAGACGACTGCATCAAAAGGTCCTCGAACAGCATTCAGCCAGGAGGTTTTTCTTAGATCCGCCTGGATCAACTGCATTCGATTTTGATAGGAGGCCAGTTGCTTATCTGCCAACAAAAGCAGGGTGGGGTCGAGATCCACGCCTGTACCTTGCGACTCCGGTAGGGCTTTCAGAAGGACGACCATCAAGCTGCCGGTGCCACAGCCCAGGTCAAGAATGCGCGACTTACGGGGAAATGTACTCGTAAGCAGGCGGGTGATGATTTCGAAGCGCTCTTCGCGTTCCACCAGATAGCGTTCCTGCATCCGGTCCCAGCGAATTACCCAGGAGAACCAGTCAAGATCTGGAAAATCATTTGAATCCAGCATCAACGTTTCAACGCCTCCGCTGTCTGGCCGATAATCATCGATCCGGAGTCCGGGATAAAAATGGTGGGAAAATCGATGCAGTTGGGCATGGTTTCTCGATGAAAAGGTCACTTTGTTCCCCACAACAGGAGATAGCGCGAGACGCCTGTGATGGGTCCGGAAGATAGGTCAGCTTCCATTCGCTGTATGCCGCGGTCGAAGGCTTCGGGCGAAATCAGGTGCAGGCTCGAAAAAGCCTTCTCGCGGTAGCTCTCGAGTTGGGTGATCGTCAAAGCAAGTTCGACGATCCTTTCTTCCAATCGGTCGAACCCGACCCGAATCATCATCGCCCGCAAATCGGTGATACACGGATAACGCTTTAATTCCACCTCTACCGTTTCCGGAAAATAATTCGAAAGCGGCCTCCGTTTGCGGATGATGTCCTCGGAATCGGTCACCGTGCAGAATTTTCCGCCCGGTTTCAGCACGCGGTACGCTTCGTGGTGATAGGCTTCCCGGTCGGGAACATGATGGATGACATCCACAGAAAATACCAGATCAAAGAATGCAGATGGGAAGTTGAGCTTTTCCGCTTTTCCAAGTTCGAATTGGATCTCATGGTTGCGGCGGCGAGCGCCGGCGAGCATCTGCTCGGATGGGTCAATGCCCCACGCAGAGCATCCGGTCCCCTCGTGCAGCGCAAGGATGTAATTGCCAGTGCCGCAGCCAACTTCGAGGACGTGGGAAGCTGAGTGGAGTTGTCCGCCCTCCCGCAAACTGGTCAGCACACCGGGATGAACATGGCGATGTTCGGCGTAATCCTTGGCCAAAGCGTTGTAATCGAGTTTCATATCTTTTCTGCAACTGCAAGGAAGAGCGGATATCTGCGACCGTTCTTCATCATTTCATAGCAGGTGGTGAAGTGAATCTTTGAGATCCGATTCGGCGCAGCATCTGGCGCAGCTTGTGGCGGTCGAAACCCTTGTGTCCGTTGAAGGCATCCGTATGAAAAGTCCCGTCCTCCTTGTCCAGGTCTGCAATGCACAATCTGCCGCCCGGATTGAGGAGGGTGAGAAAGCTTTCCAGGGTTTTACCGGTATCCGGGATGTGGTGAAGGACCATCAAGCTGTAAATCAGATCGAAGCGCTCAGCAGGGAGCGGATCGGTGATCACATCCAGCTTGAGCGGGGTCATATTTTTTGTTCCGAGCGCAGCGATTTTCTGCCCAAGGACCTCCAACATCCCTGATGAGCTATCTGCCAGGGTGATTGGACCAAGATTGGGAGCCAAGAAAAAGCTGAGTAAACCGGTTCCACAGCCGTACTCGAGTGCAGTCAAGGTCCCGGACAGGGCCAGCCGTTCGCGCATCACCACTGCCACCGCCCTGGCTCGTTCGACCTTGGCCGGATCGTTGTCCCATTCCTTTGCCTCGGCATCGTATTTATTCATGTTTGCAATTCCGGACATTCTCGAAGAACTCGCCAAAGATGTCATGCGCATCGTGCGGACCGGGTGCAGCTTCCGGGTGGAACTGCACGCTCAACACGGGTTTCTTTTTCAAGCGCATACCTTCCAGCGAATTGTCGTTCAGGCTGACATGGGTGATCTCGACCTCGGCCGGGTCCAGGCTGGCGGTCTCGATGTGGTAGTTGTGGTTCTGGGCGGTAATGAGTGCTTTTCCAGTGCAAAGGTCTTTCACCGGATGGTTCCCGCCGTGGTGGCCAAACTTCAGCCGCTGCTTGTGCCCACCCAGGGCCATGCCGAGCAGTTGATGGCCCAGGCAGATACCGAAAATGGGCACGCCGCTCTGCAGCAGGCCGCTCACGGCTTCGACGGCATAGGGCAGGCCATCCGGGTCACCGGGACCGTTGGAGAGGAAGATCCCGTCCGGCTTCAGCGCCAGGGTGTCTTTGGCACTGGTGTCCGCCGGGACGACCGTCACGCGGGCGCCGTAGGAGGCCAGATGACGCAGGATGTTGTGTTTAATGCCGTAGTCGTAGGCAACAATATGAAGGGATGCATCCTGAAAGTGCGTGGACGGCGGCTCTACCCACCGGTCGCCTGGGTCCCCTTTCCAGTGGTAGCTTTCCGCACAGGTGACCTCTTTGACCATGTCCCGCCCGTCCAGCCCGGGCCAGGCATTTGCCATTTCGAGCAGCGCTTCAGGAGAGGTCCCCCTTGTGGACAGGGCGGCCTTCTGGGTGCCGCCGTCGCGCAGTTTGCGCGTCAAGGCGCGTGTGTCCACGCCGCTGATGCCGGGAACGCCGGCATCAGCAAGCCATTCTGAAAGCGGCTTCGCAGCCCGCCAGTTGGACACGACCGGACTGAGCGCACGCAGTACAGCTGCCGAAACCTGCGGCCGGGTGGATTCGTCATCCTCCAGGTTGATGCCGGTGTTGCCGATATGCGAGACGGTGAAGAGCACTCCCTGGCCGCGGTAGGAGGGATCGGTCAGGATCTCCTGGTAGCCGGTCATGCTGGTGTTGAAGACCAGCTCGAACACGGCGTCGGCTTCTGCACCGAAGGATTGGCCTTGCAGGGTGGTGCCGTCTTGGAGAACAAGGGTGGCGATCATTTTATCAAATACTTTTGGAAGAGTGAATGGCAGTGGGTGCCTAAATTCGGCTGATTATAGCACTATGTCTAGACAATTCACTTTCCTTGTTTTTCTGAATGCGTCCTTATGATTTTATTATTCAATGACAGTTCCATTTCCACTGAGAGCAGTGGATATGGGCGTGCCTGTCCTTCCGTCGGCAATGATGACCCGCTTCACGCCTCCGGCGATCGCTTCCTGCGCTCCGAGCACTTTTTTCTTCATGCGGCCTTCTGCGAAGCCGATTGCCTCATCGAGCTTTTGTGAGGGCAATTTTTTAATTAGGCTCGACTCGTCCGGGAAGGAGCGCATCAGACCGGGGACCGCTGTCAGCAGCAGCAGGGTCTCCGCCCGCAGTGCAATTGCTAGCATGGCTGCCGCCCGGTCAGCATCCACATTGAGGGCCTCGCCAGAGGTCGAGGCAGCGATGGGGGCGACCACTGGCAGGTAGCCGCCTTCGAGCAATGTCGTCAGCAGTGCGGCATTAACCTTCTCGATCTTTCCGGTGTAGTCGTCGCGGATGATCTTGCGCTTCCCGTTCTCGACACTCTGGATGGCGTCCTTGCGGACCCCCTCCATCAGCCGGCCGTCCAGGCCGCTCAGGCCCAGGGCGTTGATCCCCAGGCATTGGAGCTGTTCCACTAAAAGAGTGTTGACCTTGCCGTTGACCGCCATGGCGAAGATTTCAAGCGTGTGCCGGTCGGTGTAGCGCGAGGTGAATCCGGAAGGGGAGGTGATGAAGCGCGGCGGGGTCCCCAGCGCCTCGCCCAGGGCATTCGCCTCCGCTGAGCCGCCATGGACCAGCACGAGCTTTTGACCCTGCCCGAGCAGCTCCGCGGCGTCCTTGCAGATCGCGGAAAAGTCGACCCCTTCCGTGCCCCCCAGCTTGACAACAACAACGTGATCGGTCATCAGGTCTCCATAAAAAAGTCAGAATTCAGAATTTCGCATTCTGACTTCTGTATTTTTAGATAGGATGCAGCCCTGGAAATTCCAGGCCTTTCGTTTCATCCAGTCCCAGCATCAAATTCATGCACTGGACGGCCGTGCCGGATGCGCCTTTCATCAGGTTGTCGATGGCGCAGATCGAGACAACATGCCTGTTGCTCTCGTCCAGGTCGAAGCTGATGTCGGCGTAGTTCGAGCCGGCCAGGATTTTAGGCTCAGGCACCCGGTAGATACCGCGCTGTTCCTTGACCATCCGCAGGAACGGGTTTTCGGTCGCTGCGCTGCGGTACGCCTTCCATAGATCCTTGGAGGACACGCCGGGCTTGACCGTCCCGTGCGCCGTAGCCAGAACGCCGCGCACCAGGTCGACGGAGGTCATGGTCAGCGAGACATTCATCACGCCCAGCTCCTGCATCACCTCGGCAGTGTGGCGGTGGCCGAAAGGGGAGAAGGTGCGGATCACGCCGGCGCGCTCCGGGTGGTGCGTGCCGGGGTTGCCCTCTGCTCCGCCTTCCGAGGAGCCGACCTTGATCTCGATGATGACCGGCTTGTCCAGGTCCAGCAGGCCGCCCTTGACCAGAGGCAGCAGGGCCAGGTTGCTGGCGGTGGCGTTACAGCCCACCCCGCTGGCATAGTGCGCCTTGCGCAGTTCGTCGCGATGCAGCTCGGGCAGGCCGTAGACGAATTTCTCGAGCCAGGCAGGGGCGGCGTGGGCTGAACCGTACCACTTTTCGTAGACCTTGGGGTCATGCAGGCGGAAATCCGCCGATAGGTCGATGATCATGGGTGCGACTCCCGCCACCTGGTCGATCTTGTACTGCGCCTGCCCGTGCGGCAGGGCCAGGAACAGCACGTCGGCTGGTTCGAGGGTTTCGGGGTCGGTGAACTTGAGACTGGTCTGCTTGCGCAGGTTGGGATGGACCTGGTACAGGTACTCGCCCAGGTGGCTGCGCGAGGTGGCCTGGACGATGTTGACTTCTGGATGGATTGTCAGCAGGCGCAGCAGCTCCCCGCCCGTGTACCCGGAGGCGCCGACAATGGATGCATTGATCATGAAAATGTCTCCTCTACCCTTTTCTTGCCATGGCGATGTTGACCCCGTATCCGACAATGGTGTCGGCGATGTCGATCCCGCTCAGCGGTTGGACAGTATGAAATTCCATGGTGTGGTTGACTTCGTTGACCAGCAGGCCGCGCGTGGCGTGCTCGATGACGTCCACGGCCAGCACCCCGCCCCCGACCGCCTGGGCGGCTTTCAGGCAGATGTCCGCCAGCTCCGGCGTCACCGGGCACAGCTCGCCCTCCCCGCCGCGGGCGGTGTTGGTGATCCAGTGAGCCGACTTGCGGTAGATGGCGGTGATAACATCGTCCCCGATGACCACGGCGCGAATATCGCGGCCAGGTTTTTCGATGTACTCCTGGATGTAAAAAACGGAGTGCTGGACGGAGCCGAGCACAGCCTTATGCTCCAGGATCGCCTCGGCCGTGTCACGGTCATTGACCTTGGCAAGCAGGCGGCCCCAGGAGCCGATCACGGGCTTCAGCACCACCGGGTAGCCCATGGCCTCGATGGTCTCCAGGGCTGACTCGGGTGTGAAGGCGATCCGGCTCTCCGGTTGGGGAACGCCGGATTTGGCGAGCAGGGCAGTGGTGATGAGCTTGTCACCGCAGGCCTCGGCCACCTCCGCCGTGTTGACGGTCGGGATGTCCCACGAGTTCAGGATGCGGCAGGCGTACAGCCCGTTGGTATAGCTGATGCTGCGCTCCAGGACCATATCGTACTGGCGCCAGGGCTCGGCGTCGGCCAGGTTGAAATGCACCTGCCGGTCGTCCAGGCGCTCGTAGTCGATGCCGCGCCGTTCCAGGGAGGCGAAAATCCACTTCTCCTCCACGCGCACGCGCGAGTAGAGCACACCGAATTTTAAACGCTTCGACATTGCACTATTCACCCCAATCTTCCTGTTCCATCGGGGCCAGCTGAACCGCGGCCGGGTTCAGGGCAGTCACTTCCAGGTCCACACCACAGTCCGGGCAGACGATGATCTCACCGACTTCAGCGGTGGCTTCGAGGGTGGTTTCTGCTCCACATTCGGGACAAGTAACGGGGTTCATGATCGATCTCCTTTTGCTCTTGATTGTTTTAGGTTTTCTTCTTCAGAAAAGATTTTGCATTCCTGATTTGGACTTTCACCGCTTCCGGTGCAGTCCCGCCCATTGAATTTTTCCGGGCGACGCTGCGCTGCGGGTCGAAGACCTCGTAAACGGACGAATCAATCGATGCATCCAGCGAGCGGAACTCGTCCAGGCTGAGCGCGTCCAGGGGCTTGTTCTTTTCACCTGCCAGAGCGACTGCCTTGCCTGCCACCGCATGCGCCTGGCGGAAGGGCAGGCCCTTCGCCACCAGGTAGTCGGCCAGGTCGGTTGCGAGCATACCGGCATCGACCGCGGCGCGCATTTTTTCCGGATGGACCTTCAGCGACCGCAGGGCACCCGCCAGCACGGGCAGGATTGCCATCAGGGTGTCGTAGGCATTGAAGAGCGGGACTTTATCCTCCTGCAGGTCTTTATCATAAGTCGATGGGAGTCCTTTGAGCGTCGCGAGCAGCCCGGTGAGCGCTCCCAGAAGCGTTCCGGCCTTGCCGCGCGCCAGTTCGAACACGTCCGGGTTCTTTTTCTGCGGCATCAGGCTCGAGCCGGTGGCGAAGGCATCCGAGAGCTCAAGGTAGTTAAATTCAGCGGTGGTAAAGAGCACCACCGCTTCGGATAGTTTACTCAGATGGGTACCGGTGAGGGCAGCCGCGAACAGGAACTCGGCCGCGAAATCCCGGTCGGAGACGGCGTCCATACTGTTTTGGGAAGCCTGGGAAAATCCAAGCTCGGCCGCGAGCGCATGGCGATCGATGGGGAAGGCGGTGCCGGCCAGGGCACCCGAGCCGAGCGGCAGGACGGAGGCCCGCTCGGCAAGCTGGGCCAGGCGCTCGCGATCGCGCTGCAGCGGCCAGAAGTGAGACAGCCACCAATGAGCGGCGAGGACCGGCTGCGCCCGCTGCAAATGGGTGTACCCCGGCAGCAGGAATTCGAGGTCGGACTCGGAGCGCGCGACCAGCGCCGACTGCAGGCCCAATACTGCCTTCGAAAGCACCGGGACGGCCTCCAAAAGCCACATGCGCAGGTCTGTGGCCACCTGGTCATTCCTGCTGCGACCTGTATGCAGCTTGCCGGCGACCGGCCCGATCAATTCGCCCAAACGACGTTCCACGGCGGTATGGATGTCCTCATCGCTGTCTTTAAAGTTGAAACCCTGGGATTCGAATTCGGTGCGGATGGCTGCCAGACCGTCGCAAACCCGCGTGCGTTCCTCCGGGGTGAGCACGCCGGCCTTTTGGAGGGCGTGCGCCCAGGCGATGCTGCCGCGCACATCCTGCAGCGCCAGCCGCCGGTCGAAACCGATGGAGGCGTTCAGCGCCCAGGCTTCCGGGTCAAGCTTGCCGCCAAACCGACCACCCCACAGGGTCATTCACTCATCTCCGTTCCGAATTCTGCGCTTCTCAGTCTCGCTTGAACCGGGAATAGTCCGGTTTGGGCATATCCATCCCGGAGACCGGCAGGCCGTTCAGGGCGCGCACTTTCAGAGGAAGCCCGTACAGCCGGATGAAACCCTGGGCATCGGACTGGTCATAGACATTCTCCTGGCCAAAGGTGGCGAAATCCTCGCGGTACAGGCTGAAGGGGCTCTTGCGCCCAACCGGGATGACATTGCCTTTATACAGCTTCAGCCGCACAACGCCGGTGACCGGTCCCTGCGTGGAGTTGACGAAGGCATCCAGAGCCTCGCGCAGCGGGGTGTACCACAGACCGTTGTAAACCAGCTCGGCGTACTTGATCGCCACCAGATCCTTGTACTGCAGCGTTTCCCGGTCCAGCACCATCGACTCGAGCTCGCGGTGGGCCGCCAGCAGGATGGTCCCGCCGGGTGTTTCATAGACCCCGTGAGATTTTATCCCCACCAGCCGGCTCTCGACCAGGTCAGTACGTCCGATGCCATGCGTGCCGCCCAGGGTGTTCAACCGGGCGATCAGCTTGGCCGCGGAGAGTTTTTTACCGTCCACCGCGATCGGCGTGCCGGACTCGAACTCGATCTCGATATAGGCGGGCTCGTCCGGGGCATTCTCGGGAGCAGCCGAGATCTGGTACATGGACTCCTCGGGTTCCTTCCACGGGTCCTCCAGCGGACCGCCCTCGTGCGACAGGTGCCACAGGTTACCATCGCGGCTGTAGATGGATTTCAGGGTGGCCTTGACCGGCACGTTGTGGGCCTTGGCGTAGGCGATCGCGTCCTCCCGTGAGCGGATTTCCCACTCTCGCCAGGGGGCGATGATCTTAAGGCGTGGATCCAGGGCGGTATAGGTCAGCTCGAAGCGGACCTGGTCGTTGCCTTTGCCGGTGGCGCCATGGGCCACGGCGTCTGCCCCGACCTCATGGGCCACATCCACCTGGTGCTTGGCGATCAGCGGGCGGGCGATGGACGTGCCGAGCAGGTACTTGCGCTCGTAGACCGCCCCGGCGCGCAGCAGGCGGAAGATATGCTCCTGGGCCAGCTCCTCGCGCAAGTCGTGGATGACCAGTTTGCTCGCGCCGCTGGCGATGGCCTTGGCCTCCAACCCGTCCATTTCCTCGCCCTGGCCGACATCCGCGGAGAAACAGACCACATCGCAGCCGTAGTTCTCCTTGAGCCAGGGCACGATGACCGAGGTGTCCAGCCCCCCGGAATAGGCCAGCACGACCTTCTTTACTTCTTTGACTTTGGGCATAATGATCTCCTTATTGAAACCGGCAGGATAAATTGGGAATGAGGGTTGTAGATTGACGTGTTCCTTCGAGTGTCTTTCCTGATAAACACACGATATATTTTGGCAACAAAAAAGCCCTCCTCGGGAAGGTAGGGCTTGGTTTGCTCAAGGTGTGCGCAGGGTACTTCTATCTACAGGCATACTAAGAAATCCATCCTTCCCGTCAGGGGAAAAGGTGTGGACGACGAGCACGAGGGGACTTGATGACTGGATTGACTGGATTGACTGGATTGACTGTAGACATGTTGGGGCGGTTTATATCATGGCTGTCTAGAAAAGTCAAGAGATTTGGGAAAATTCAATGTCTTTGTCCCACCCAAGAGAATATTTCCGATCTTCAAGCTCTGCCGCGCCAAGGTGGATTAACGTTCCCTGCCAAAAATTGGTTATAAATGATGGCTTTTCCCAGTTCAGAATAGCTGGTTAGGTGTGGGTTCACCGCCAATGCCAGAGAGTGTACGTGTGGTATCGAACATTACAACGGTTCAATCCAGAAACATAATGCTCCGGTAAGCGTGATTTCATTTATTAAGGAAAAAGGACTCGGGCTTTCTCGCCGAACGGAGAAACACCAAAGCGCCTGGGATATTGGTAAACTGCATCGGATCCCTTAAGATTTATCGTAGGAAGCCCCCCGCTTTAGCGGTGGGTGGTTCACAATTCTACTAACATTCTCTCAAAATGTGCCCTGCCAATATCATCCAGAGCTTCCTCGCCCATCTCGCGAAGCAAAAGCAGTGACTGCACACACGAGGAATATCGATACAAACGGGATAAGCCCTCAAGACAGGGCAGGGCTCCCTCCAGGGCTGCAGGGTCATTGCGGAAGTATACATGTAGAAACCGCTGCCTTTCATCCTCCGACCAATTCATATAGGTCAGAAGAAAAGCCACATCCGCGAATGCACAGCTGATCCTTGCTGCTCCCCAGTCTGTGATTGCCAGGCGCCCATTTTGGGTGAGCATGATATTATCTCCCATCAAGTCCCCATGCGTCAAAGCCGGTTCAGTATGGACAAGGAGATCTTCAGCCTGTGAGAGCAAGCCGACATAGCTTTCATCACGCGCACGCACCCACTCCAGCTTTGATTTGTTTTCTGTTGATAGGAGTGCCCAAAAGCCATCCTCCTTCCAAACAATCTGAAACAAGGTGTGGAAGCGATCGATCAGGACTTTGCAAATGTTGGGGCGATCATCAGCGATTTCTTTGATTCTTGGCAAGCCTATGGTGTGGAGTGTCTGGAGCGCTTGAGCCAGGTTCGGTATCCAGGCCTCCGAGCTTCTTTCTGGTTGGCTTGGATACCGTAAATACTCCATCAGAAAACCATTCAGTTCCTGCAGCCATTCACCCACTCCTGGCACATATTGTCGCATTTCCGTGGTGTTCAAAACCTGAAGCACCCGATGTTCTGTTTTTAAAGTATTCGCCTCAGAAATGCCCTCCCGCAGAATTTTCAATACCTGCCGGGCATTGCCTTTTTCAACAACGAAAATATGGGCAGTTGTCCCCAGCTCGATCGGCTTTATCAACTGCCAGCCATTTCGGTTCAAAAAATTTTCAACGATTTCTTGTGAACGCATGGTCTTTACTGATTACACCGCCGGATAAGGTGTTGAGCCGTTATGGAAGAGTTGCGAGCAGGGCTTCTCGAGTGGGGTGTTCATCGCGTGCTCAGGGCGGCAACCATTCGAAGGATGGTAGAGCAGGTATCGATCTATAATTCCTTTTCGTAATAGATGCAATCAAATGGTCCTCTTTTTCCTCGCCTTATTTCGAGATAGCCATTTTTTAAATACAAGCTTTGTGCTGCCTCCTGGTGGGTGGTTGTATCTAACTCGAGGAATTGATAGCCTTTTCCTTTCGCGAAGCTCTCCAGTCCGGATAAAATCCTTTGACCAATCCCTTTTCGCCAATAATTTGGATGGACTCTCATTCGCTTGATTTCTGCACATTTTTCAGAAATTTTTCGCAACCCTCCCATTGCAATAATTTCATCTTTTATTTCAACAACAAGAAATTCGCCGCCATTATTTAAATAAACATCTTCAATATTATTCAGATCTTCTTCCCATGGGCCGCCAATATAATTGAGATTCTTAACATTGCTTAAGGCCAGAATATGAAGATTCCAGACATCATCCTTATCTTTGTTTTCATATCGCCGGCAGGTAAAATTATCAGACATTAAAATGCAGCTCCTCAATCAGCCAGCACCAATAGCTTGGCTTAGCAGCAAGGTGGAGGGGTGGGAATCAGTGTGATTATTGGAGAGGGGCAATATCCCTTCAGGGCCCGACTCTGTCTGCCAGCCAGTGTTCGGCGGGTATCTATCTATTCAATCCTCTTTCGTGTTTATTGCTGAATTCTTCCATCAAGGCAAGTAAATAGTGGATCGTTTTGCTTATCCCTTGGAGGAATAGATAGATAAACAAAGAAATACAAATCCGATTTGCATAATCGATAACAGTCACCAGATTTGCCCACGCAATGTTGGTTTCACCAAATAACCCAATTAACCCAGATCGCTGGATTAGCATCGCTATTATGGTTATTGCGGTGGCGATGATGCCATATATGACACCAATCAAATAATACCAGGCGAACCGACGTATCCAAAGATCAATTTTTAGTAATCGTGATTTATTGTCCGGCATATACCACTTTTCCCGGTCGAACTAAATTTATTTACTCGTAATTTCTGGAGAACTCATCTTATCAACGGTTTCTGGTTGAATCATCTCTCTTATATCCATGAGAAGATAAATCACTTCGGTTGTTGCTTGTAAGACCAGAAATGTAAATCCTGCATATACTATGCTATCCACTTGACTTAATATGGCCATAAATCCGTTCCACACCCCTGCACTCGCTGGATAAATGGGACTGGCCTGAACAAAAAAGTACTGAAGGAGTTTTGCTAGTGCGTAGATGATGCCTACCGCCAGAATTATCCAGGAAAGGCTATTTGATAAATCGGCAATCCAAAAGAGCTTCCTATCTGTAGGGTATTCCAAACCCGGGAGTTTATTTTGGTCCTCATCCTCACTTTCAGGTTTTTTCCGCTCAGGGAGTTTTCCAAGACGCTCGATAATTACTAGTTCAATTGCTTTAAATGCCTCTTCTGTCCAGGCATCTCGATTATTTTCCTGCCAAATGGCAATTAATTCTTCGGTCTCTTTTTCTTGCATTCGATCGATGAGTTTTTCTTGGAAGGATTTATTTTCGGATGGTTTGTTCATTGTGGGTTTCCTGGTTTAGTATTCTGACCCGCCCAACTGAGTGTTTATCCACTTTTCAGCGGTCTTGCGGTTTATGGCTTGACTGGTTGGATTATCCCAGGTTCATTTTTTTTCAGTCTGTACACGATCTTCGATCTCCCAGGCGTGGTCAAGGATGTGCCAGGCGGCACGACGCACAAAGTAACGCGGTCCCCAGCGCACGCCCCCGCGCGGCCCGCGCCCGGGTTCCTCCAGTCTTGCCGCTAATTCCAGCGCGTTCCGGTCTGCCTGCTGGAGCAGGTTGAGGTCGTTTGAATAGCCAGGGACAAGCTTCCAGCCGAGTTGGCCCAGATAAGCTGCATCGGCCCCTAACACATGCTCCACGATTTTCTCGAGCTCACGACCGCCGCCCCTGGGCCCTTTGCGGAGCTCTTTCCCTGCAGCCGCTTTCGCGGTTTCATTAAACTGCTGCCAGCAGGCATTCAGTATCGTTTGGAGTTGTCTGAGCTCATTATCGTCTACCGGTCGTGCATCCGCGGAAGGAGCTTTATCTGGCGCGCCGAAGTCGGTGGTCATAGTTCCCTTCAAACGCTCAACCAGGTTGAGCGCCGCCTCATCGGTCGGGGACTGGAAGGCGAGGCCTGTTGCGCGGAGAACATGTGCGTAGCGTGGTCCATACTCGAGCAGAGCTTGAAGTGCTGCCTGTTCGTCGCGTCCACTGCGGGACCAACCAGGCCAGTCGATTGCGCCTGCGAAAGTTCGTTTTTCCCCAATCTCGAGATATACATCGATTTTTTGTGCAGTGGGTGTCATTCTTTATTTCTCTCCCATTCTTCAGTCAAGATGAGCCTGGCCAACGATTTGGTTTATGAGCTGCCGGGAGGACCCCCAGCTTCAAATAATTTTATTGAACGCTCTGTCGTCCTCGCGGATGAGTTTTATCAATATAATTATTTACGCTTATTTCGACCTGATGGGGCAGATTTCCGCCCAGTCCGTGTGGAAATACCGGTCTTGCGCTTGGCCT
The DNA here is from genome assembly GCA_963753465.1 of uncultured Chloroflexia bacterium. Taxonomy (GTDB): domain Bacteria; phylum Chloroflexota; class Anaerolineae; order Anaerolineales; family Villigracilaceae; genus UBA877. The sequence goes on along the minus strand of CAVWCJ010000006.1, from coordinate 87,263 downwards.
GGGCCGGGGGACGGATCTTACGCTTCGTCTGGGAGGAAGGTGCGGCCTTTCGTTGTTTCCGGGCTGAAGTTTTGGCTTTCGGTCTTGTTCGCGAGCGAGCCGCAGGACGAGGCGCCGTTTTTACGGAGGCCTTTGCCCCAACCTGTCCGTATAGATGGGCAGATACAACCACGGTAAAGATGGTGGCGGCGAGCCCAAGCACAAGAGCTACCACTTCCCCGAGGCAGGGAATAATAACAAAGACGGAGCCAACCGCCGCAGCGCCGGCGCCAATCACCCAGGTCACTCCTATGGCGGTGAAATAACTTGTCTTGTTTCTGCCAATCAACCTGAAGAGGTCCCTGAGCCGGAGGCCCGCCGCGAAATTTCCTTGCTGGGCATATCTGATGAAGATAGCAGGGTAGATTAAAAGCAGCCCCACCCCATATAGGAAGGAAAGAAAGACCAGCCCCACAAGGAGGGCAGAGCCTGCCTGGCCGGCTGCGTTGGCAAAAGCCTGAATGTTACGGCTTCCCGACAGGAATGCAGGCGCTGCCAGAATGCTTGAGAAGAGGGTAAGCAACAGAATTACGGGCAGCCAGTATACCAGGAGGATGAGGAACAACACCAACCCGTCGATGAATTTCCTGCCCAGGTGGTCCCAGCCCGGGAGGGGTTTGGGGTCTCCCTTCATCACCCTCCGGGTAATCTCGATGCCATACCCGGTGGTTGCCAGGTTTAAAATTGGCACGAGAAATATCAAAATGAATACTCCTAATTTTACCGGCCAATTTTTATCCTTAAGGGCGTAGGTAAATGCTTTTTGGATGTTCATATTTTCCCTTTTATTTATACTTTACCGTTAAATCCGAGCAGGCGGCCAGAAATCGCCGAGGTGTAAAGCCAGCAGGTGGAGATTGAGATTCTCCTCTGGGCCGAAGATAATAATTGAATTGTAGGCGAGGTTCCTTTACTTGTTTTTGCGGGCATATGAATGCACCTTGACTGGTCATCTGCTTGGTCCGGGTTATTCTTCCCCGTGCCGTCGGCTCTTTTCTTCCTTGGAGGTAACTTCTTCCACTTCGACATGGAAATGGTGGAGGAAGCGGTGCACGGCCGGCGCTACGAGGATGCCAGCCGCCACCAGGAAGACGATCCCCGAATACAGGGCATAGAACGAGGCGAAGATCTTGCCAGCTGCAGTATGCAGTGTGTTGACCGGCCCCATTCCGCCCAGAAGCATGGATGCGTTGAGCAGGGAATCAATCCAGGAAAGACCTTCCAGAAAATGGTAACCCAGGCTGCCGAAAACCAGTGATCCGGCCAGGATGCCGATGGCAATACCTGTGGATCTAACCATGCGGCCCAGGAACACGCGGCGGGGGACCAGGGGTTGGTTGCGGTGTTCAAACATAAGGATCAGTATATGGCTTTTATGGATGGATTTCAATAGCCGGATGGTAGGGGGATTTTGCAATATGTCTGATATGGAGGGATGGTGTCATCCATGGGGAGGGGGGCAATGCGGGTGAGTTGAAGGAGTATTTTGGGGAAATTTTGGACTGGATCAGGTTCTTCAGCGCAATAACTCGGATGCAGCCGCGCAATAAGTCGAACAAGAAAACTGAGCGGGCAGGAATTTCAGCTGCGAGCACGAAATAATTTGTCAGCCAATGGGTAAAGAACGGGGAGCAGGCGCGTGGAGGCAGGCCTGTCGTGAACGGAGGCAGAAGAGGAAGTAAGGTAGGGTCAGCGGCTCACGGAGGCGCAGGCAGGGCAGCCGCGGAGGCTTCCTGGACGAAGCGGGCGAGTGTGAGCATGAGAGAGAGCGTGTCGCCAAGGAGGGTGGCCTTAGCAGAGGAGGAGAGGCCGAACCAGGGGGAACGCTTGAGGTGGCGGCGAGCCTGGGAAGCATTGCGACTCTCAGAATAAGATTGTCTGCCGATGCGCAACTTCCAAGGATCGGAGCCGACTTGCATGTCGCGGGCCAGGCGGATGGAGCCGTCCGGGAAGGACAGGCCAAGAGTGATGGACATGCCGAGTGGATGAGCAGGATCGGCGAAGGGGCAGGCGCTGCGTGGGGACTGCGCATCGGGGGAAAGCTGAATATCGGCTTGGGGTTGGTGGATGCATTTCCGGCGGCAGACCCATTTTGTGGTTCCGTGCTGGTAGTCATGCCCGTTGCAGGACAGACGGTAGCCATGCGGACACAAGGGGGTGCCATTCTGGTCGTAGGCACGCTGCAGGCACGTCAGGGGCTGATCATCGCCCTCGGCGTGGCGGAGGCGGATGGTGCGCAGAGCATGCAAGTCCGTGTGGATGTAGGACAGGACAATCTCATGTCCTTCCCCGGCATCGCCGAGCACTTCACCAATGGAGAGGGCTGGGAAGCGGCTGCGCAGGTCTTCAAAGCCGGGGATAGTGAGCAGATGATTGTTGCGGTTGGCGGGGGTGAAAGGTCCGGTGATCGGCCAAAGGGTGAAGAGGCGGTCGTCGACGATATTGAAGGCTTTGGACTTGTATCCAAAGTGGTGCTTGCCATGGGGAGCGGATCTGTGTTTGAGGTCTCGGGAGGCATTGGGGTTGGGTCCGGGCTGGTTGGAGCCGGAATAGTGGTTATCCCGAATTCGGGATAAGTATTATTGAACTAAGCGCTTCGCGCAGCTGACTTTTCCCCATGTAGCTTTCCATAAATTTCATAGTCCTCAATCGGGGCTATATTTCTTGCAAATGAATCCAATTTTAATTTGCAGGAGGTATAGCCATGACCGCTTTACGCGAAAGGATGATCGAGGATCTGCAATTGCACGGACTGTCCAATAATACCCAATTGTGCTACGTACGGAGCTGTGCGGTTTCTGGCAGAATACTACCGGAAGCCCCCAGACCAGATCACCGAAGAAGAACTACGGGAATACTTTCTCTTTCTCATAAAAGAAAGACGAGTATCCCCCAGTACCTTTCGGATCGCTCTGTGTGGGATCAAATTCTTTTATGAGCACACTCTTCAAAAGCACTGGGTCACGTTGGAACTGGCTCGCCCGCCCGCAGAGAAAAAGCTACCGGTAGGTCCTGACGATCGAGGAAGTACGCCGGGTTCTGGGATGTCTTCGTAGTCCACGCTATCGAGTATGCCTGAGCACGATCTATGCCTGTGGACTACGGATCCAGGAAGGCACTCACCTGCGGGTCCAGGATATCGACGGGGAAAGGAAGATGATCCATGTCTGTCATGGAAAAGGGGGCAAAGACCGTTATGTGCCTCTGCCTCAACCCGGTCTGGAAATGCTGCGCCGCTATTGGGCGACCCACCGCCATCCCATCTGGCTCTTTCCGTCCCCCTTTGGCGTGGGAAAACTCTTGCCATCCGCAACTCAGCCCCTCTCTGACGATGGAGTACGGCAGGCCTTCGCATGTGCAGTGCAGGAATGTAAGCTCCAGAAAGCGGCGACCGTCCATACTTTACGCCACTCCTATGCAACGCATTTGTTCGATGCCGGGGTACCTCTGCGCATTATCCAGGCTTATTTGGGACATGCTTCCCCAACGACAACAGCTCTCTACACTCACTTGTCTCAAAAGAGCGATGAACAGGCCATCCAGACGATCGACCAGGTTCTGGAAAACTTATGGCAGTAGAGTTGGCGGACATTTTCCGTCGCTACGGAAAATCCTATCGCCAGAAGTATGCCGCGCACATGCCCTCGACTCATCTCAAGGCGATGCGGGCGATTGAACAGTGCCGCACCGAGGCTCTGGGTGGGCAGGTTTATCGTTGTCCGGATTGTCAACACGTTCAATACAGTTATCACTCCTGCCGCAACCGGCACTGTCCAAAATGCCAGAATGAAAATGCGCAACGCTGGCTGGAGAAGCAAGAGGATTTTCTCCTGCCTGTGCCTTACTTCCTGCTCACGTTCACCTTGCCTGCTGGTTTCAATGAGGTCGCTCGCAGCCGCCAGAGCCTGATCTATGATCTGCTCTTCAAAACCTCAGCTGCGGCCACTCAACAACTGGCTCAGGATCCACGCTTTATCGGTGGACAGATCGGGATGGTGGGAATTCTTCACACTTGGGGACGAAACCTGGCTTATCATCCCCACATTCACTATCTCGTGCCTGCCGGAGGCTTGGCTCTCCATGGAGAGACCTGGCTGACCGCTCGCCAAAATTTCCTCTTGCCCGTGAGAGCTCTCTCCAGAATCTTCCGTGGCAAATTCCATCAGGCTTTACGGAGTACGGATGGTTATGCACGCATTCCAGCAAAAGTATGGAAGCAGGAGTGGGTGGTGCACTGTGAACCGGTGGGAACCGGCCTGGGCGCCTTGAAGTATCTGGCTCCTTACATTTTTCGAGTGGCCATCAGCAACAATCGCCTCCTGAAGTTGGAAGATGACCGGGTGACTTTTCGCTATCGGGACACAGACACCGGAGCGGAATGTGTCAATGATTTGAGACAACTTGTTTTGGAATTTACTGTCGAAGTTTTCTGTATTGGCGAGATCTTTTTCTCCTTTCTTTCCGGCAGGTTGTGGAAAAGTGGACAGAAAAGCACTGCCCACTTTTCCACAACCACTACGACGACGGCGATTGGGTTTCTTCCTGCCTTAGCGCCGGTTTGGGTGGATTGATCCAAACTGCCTCGGGCAACTCTGGCGGTTTGGGCAGCCCTTTAACAAATCGTTCCGGGTTCTTTTGATAAGCGGCTTGCAACACTTGCTGGCGCTGCTGGATCACCACCGCGGCTCGGTCATAATGGACATCTGCAGGGGTGAGCAGCCCTAAACCGCTGTGGTGGTGGTCGTAGTTGTACCAGTCAAAGAAATCTTTGGCCCAGGAGCGGGCATCCGGTTGACATCCGAACCGTTCGGGATAATCGGGCTGATACTTCAAAGTCTTGAACTGGGCTTCGGAGTAGGGATTATCGTTGGAAACGTGCGGGCGGGAGTGAGTTTTGGTCACACCCAGATCCGCCATCAAGAAGGCCACCGGTTTGGAAGTCATCGAACTGCCCCGGTCGGCATGGATCGTGAGTTGATCCGGTTGAATGCCTTGGCGACCACAGGTTTCGGCAATCAGTTCCTTGGCCAGGTTGGCTGTCTCGCGTTCACTGATCAACCAGCCGACCACAAAGCGGCTGAAGACATCCAGGATCACGTACAGGTAGTAATAGGTCCACTTGGCGGGTCCCAGCAGCTTGGTAATGTCCCAACTCCATAATTCGTTGGGTTTGGTCGCCAATAGCTCCGGTTTGACGTAATTTGGATGCCGCAACTGGTTGCGGCGCTCGCAAATTTCATTGTTTTCATCCAAAATGCGGTACATCGTCCGCCAGGAGCATAGATAGTGCCCTTCGTCGATCAAAGTGGCATACACTTCGCGTGGCGCCTGGTCCTGAAATCGTTCACTGTTAAGGATCTGACGTACTTCGGCCTTCTCGGCCTGGCTCAGCGCTCGGGGGGAAACGGTTGGTTCAGGGGACGGCTGGCGTTCAATTGCCGCCGGCTGACGAGAGCGGTACAAACCGCTCCTGGGTACGTCCAGCGCCTGGCAGGCGCTCGAAACACTCACGGTTTCAGCCAACTGTTCGACCGACTGGATCAGTTCGGTTCGTCTGGGTCGGTTTCTTCGACCGCCACGCCGAGCATCTGAGCAACTTTTTTTTGGACATCGATGATCACTTCGGCCTGCCGCAAACGCTCTCGCAATCGCTCATTCTCGCGTTTCAGCTTGGCCAGTTCAACCGCCTGCGGATCCGGTTTCGGTCCTCGTTTGCGGGGCGACAGACCATCCAGTTCGCCTCGCTCGCGTTGCCGACGCCAGTTGCTCAGGCTGGAGGAATATATTCCTTCCCGACGCAGCAAGGCACCGATTTCACCCAACCTCTCGCAAGCATCTACTTCCTGCAGGATCCGCAGCTTGTATTCCGCAGTGTATTGCCGCCGTTTTGCTTTGGCGACTACTTCTGTTTTCGGCATCTCGAATGCTTTCGCTTTCAGCTCTACTACCATTGGTTTTCTCCTCCGCCCTGCTCACTAAATTATCGGGAGGAGTTGTCTCACTATTATAGTCACAGAGGGGAGCCGAACGATTTTGCACATTGGACGCTGAAGAGTTCATCCACCGTTTCCTGCAACATGTGCTGCCGAAAGGCTTCGTGAAGGTGCGCTATTACGGCTTGTTCAGTCCCAGCCTGCGAAAGCCACTCGCCGCTCTCCGGAAGCAGTTGCAGGAGACAACCTCCGCTCCTCCTTCTCTCCCGGATAACCTGGACGGCAATTCCCAGGTCGATGGCCCGCAAACAGAACTTGCTCCATCTGCTCACATCCTGCGATGTCCCATTTGTGGCCATCCCATGCTACCCGGCTCGATCATCCCGCCCTCTGGACTTTCTCCTCCATGAATCTCATGCGGGAGAGCAGGTGGTTTTTTTATAAATCCCCGGCATGATGAATGTTTCATCGTGCTCCTGGCTTCATTTTGCCAGTTGGCAAAAGATACCCTTCATAAGCTCAATCCAAAAACTCTTTTGATGGGCAACTGACCTTCCGTGATATCTTTTGATCATCTTTGTGCTGAAAACTCTCCAGAATTCCTCCCCGATGCAATTTAACTTGCCAACCATCTTCCCTTAAATTCCAAATAGCTTTGCCATCCCTGCGCTCGGCTTAGTTCAACTCTGGATTATGTGGCGGCTGCCTATTCTACGACATGGGTGCTTTACTGAATGCCGCGCCACATCAATCCTTAATACATTATCCCGAGGATTTGGAAATCCCGAGGAATCGGGAAAACGCCTTGAAAGGCAGGTTTATAGGCAGGTTTGGATAAAATCCTCGGGATAATATTTTCCCATCAGTTCATCGTCATTTCAGGCCACAAAGCTTTAATATCATTTCTTCATTATCCTGCCATTTAGGTCTCACGGTGGAAGCCCGCTTGCCATCTCGTTTGTCGATCTTTTCCAGAGCAGCTCTCATCATGGATGTATCGGTGGAAGCGTAAATATCCGTTGTGTTGATGCTGACATGGCCGAGGAAGTCTTTGATGTATGAAAGTGGAATGCCTGCCTGGTACAAATGCATTGCTCTTGTATGACGAAACAAATGCGCGTGCATTCGCAACGGGACTTCCGAACATACCTGGTGGGCAGATCCTGCGTAACGTTTCAAGAAATAAGAGACATTATCCTCCGACATCCTGCCTTTCAACCCTTTTATCAGGGTATAAAAAAGATATTGATCATTTTTTAGATAACCATCCGGGTGAAATGATTTCATGTACTCCTGTAAGTGTGCAATGGTTTTATCCATCAACGGCACGGCGCGGGTTTTGTTCCCTTTTCCGGTCAGGTAAATAGAGGGCGTCTGGTCATTCAAGTGGATATCCCTCAGCCTCAAATCCAGGATCTCCTGGATCCGTGCTCCCGTGTCATACAAAAGGATCATAAAGAATCGATCGCGCAGCCCGCACTGAGTATCAGGGTCGGGCTGCTCCAACAAGATCTTCAACGCTGTTTCGGACATATATTCCACCCTGTTTCTCACCACCTTTTGTGATCGAACATTTTGAATGTCCAGATAGATTGCCGTCAGTGCAGTATCTTCGAACGCGCAGTAATGAAGAAAGGATTTCAATGCTGCCAGACGATGGTTCTTTGTTGTGGCTTCACAACCACGCGTGTTTTGAAGCCATGCCAGGAATTCGTAGATGACATCGTGGTTGATCATGTCAAAGCTTATGTTGGTAAAGGATATGGTCTTTTCCTCCCACAGGAATTTTCGGAAAAGATTGATCGTGTCACGATAGGCTTTAACTGTATTCTTGCTGTAGCATTTGTTTTTTGGAAGGTAGACAGTCAGAAAGCCCCTCACATGTTTAAAAAAGCTTTCATCCTGCTTCATATTCCACCTCAGGGATCAAGTGCGCACATTTTTCCCGTGTTATTTCTTTGAACAAAGGGAAGAATTCTGGGACAAAATGCAGATAGTAATCGGTTTCCGTTAGGTGAGCATGACCAAGATACATGCTGAGATAGGGTAAATAAGCGTTGAGGTCTTTTCCCTCTTGTACCCACAGGTTTAGACACTTCACTGCGAATGTGTGGCGAAAATCATGTACACGGGGCGGATTTCCACTAATGCTGTTGGTGAGGCCTGTTTTGTTCCAGAAAAGCTGGAACCAGTCGTCAATCCTGCTGATTCCGTAATGCTTGCCACATTGATTTGGGAAGAATGCGATGCGGTTGGGGTAAATCCAGCTGACTTTAGACCGGTAAACACGACAGAGATCGAGAACCTCTTCCGACATCATCACGTTGCGATCCTTATTGCCCTTGGACTGTCGGATCGTCAGCTTCCCGGTCTCCAGATCAACGTCTTCCACTTTTAGCAACCTGGCTTCTGAAGAGCGTAACCCGCAGCAGTACAGCACCCGGAAAAAGACGGGAATGACAAGATGCATCGCAGGACTAACCGGATCAACCGGACACCGGTCAATTTCAGCAAAAAAGGCCTGCAGTTCCTGGTCTGTAAAGATATGAGGAACATATCGGGGCAGCTTTCCGGGGATTCCCAAGGGGATGACATATGCCTCGATGTCAAGACGGATCATGTATTTTGCCAGTTGCCGTATGGGTGTAATGCGAGCTGCAAGACTATTCAAATTTTCGTCCTGCCGCCTTTCAGCCCATTGCATTGCCATCGCTTTGGTTATAGTAGTTTCATCAGGATAATGGTTCATGCAGAAAACCCTGAATGTCTTCAGTACCCAGGCAGAAATATCGTAAAGATAACCAAGCGATCTTTTCTGTTCGATCAGACCATCAATATAAGGCTTGAAGTTCCCGGAGGCAGTCGTATTCATAGTAATTCCTCCCTGGCAACTTCAATTCCCGTCAGGCTCAGCGCACAGGCGCGCAGATGTACCAGGTCCGTCGACAAATAGATCTTCGTGGAATCTTTATTCCGATGCCCCAGGATACTGGAAATGATCGGGAGCGGGGTTTCTTCCGCAAGCAGGCGTGCTGCCAGGGAATGGCGAAGACAGTGAAATCCCTTCCGGCCCCCTTTCCCCTGCCGGATCCCCGCTTCTTTCATCATCTTGCAGCTGATCTTATAACAAGCAGAATGTCCTGACAGTTTTCGATAAGGCGCCCGGGTACGCAGAAAGATATAGGGCTGGTGCGAATCTGGTCTCCCGTTCAGGATGTAATCCGCAATAACGTTTCCAACATCGCCCAACAAGGGTAGGACAAGGGGTATACCTGTTTTTGCTTGGATGATTTCGATCGTATTGCTTTTCCATCGGATATTACTCAGTTTCAGGTTGACGATATCAATGGATCGCAAGCCAGTTCGGAGAGCCAGTAACAGCATGGCATAATTGCGCTTCCCTGAAGCTGTCATACCCTCCACTGAACCAAGCAGTTTTTGTTCCTCTTCAGATGTTATCGTTGGGACAATTTCAGTTTTTCTTCCAGAACAACTGGGTATTGCATTGCTGAGGCGAAATTCAGTCAGGTTCTGGTGCTCAACAAACCTGAGGAAAGAACGCAGATGCGATAAAGTCGTTCCCATATTGGTTGGCTGGTGATGTTTCGAAATAATAGTGATAAAGGAACTGATCTCGTTCCCTCGAACTTCCGCAATATCCCTGACTTTCCTCTGCTCCAGGTATTCCAAGAATTGCCTTGAAACGCGTTCACGAGTTTGGATAGTATCAGCACTTTTTCCTTCTTTCTTGAGGTAATTGAGATAATCCTGATGCAAGAGAATGAAAGCCGATTGGCGTAAACATGGCGAGTGGTCATCTTCATGCTTTTTCCATGAGACGCTGCCATACTCAAAATACTCTATCAGCATTCGCACTGTCAGGCGATCTAACTGATATCGCCATCTTTTGATAACTCCGGCATCTAATTTTGCTTTTGACTCAAGGACATATTGTTCTGCCAGTTGTTGGGAAAACATGACCTGATTATTTTCGATGAAATAATCGGTTAATGCTCTCCAGGCCATCTGGTACCGATCTACCGTTGCCTGGCTGTACTCAAATGAACGGATGGAATCTTTCGTTTGTAAAATGAGCTCGGTTATTGCTATTTCGTCCATATTTCATCTCCATAATTGTTAGTTTGGGAAATCCTTGTAACCAATTATGAAGCACACAGCCTGGGGAGATAGCGATGATTTATGAAATATTATCCCGAGGATTTGCATGTGAAATTACAATGAAAAAATGCATTTCCACAACTAATGTGGCCCCGAAACAAGCGTGGAAGCATTTTGGAGTGGGTTATTTGAAAAACTGACCCCAGAACGCCACCGATTATAGATTCCTCGGGATTTCTAAATCCTCGGGATAATAGTACACATAGGCGGCGTCGGGATCGCGGAAGGTAGCGAAGCGGCAGTGCTGGTAACAAGCGGGCGTATCACAGGTGCAGCCTTCTTTCCCGGCCTGGCGCGCCGGGCAGGATCGGGATGCTGCAGGCGCAGAGCAGGCGGGGACCTGGTGGCGGCAGCGCATGTGGGAGCGGGAGGCGATCAGCTGGCAGTCGGTGGAGATCGAGACGCCCCGGTCTGGGGGATCGTCGGGGAAAGTGGAGTGGGAGGGAGCCAGACCATAGGCCAGGAAGGCCTGCAGCAGGCTGTCCTGGCAGGAGCGTAGCCAGTTTTCGGGGGTATTTTGGCAGGCCATGCGGAAAGTGGAGGCGCAGGGCAGGTCATTTTTTAGGAAACCCAGGGCGCGGCGGTAACCGCGGCCGCGTCCGGCCTGGCGGAGTTCGCGCACCAGGGTGGGCCAGTCCCAGTCGCGGCAGCGGGCCAACAGCATAGCCAGGCCCAGGCTGAGCGGGTCGAAGCCGGGTGGGCCGAAGCGGCTCTTGAAGCGGACAGCGAAGTAAGGACGCCAGGGGGAGAAGTCGAAGAGGATCAGACACAGGTCAAAGGGATCCATACCCACCAGGTCGGCGCTGGAATGCACCTGATCGGGAGGCAGCCACTGGTAATAGGAGCGGCACAGGCGCGACTGCCAGGGCGGGGGTTCGCCTGGGGTGGGCAGTTGCAGCGGCAGCAGGGGACGGATGGCTTCCCAGCGGAAGAACTCCACGAAGTTCGGGATCAGCAAGCGGCGCTTGGCAGCCGGGATGGAACGGGTCCTGGCCAGTTCGGAACGCGCCGGACTCTGCAGGCGGTGGAACGGACTATCCGGCATGGAGAGGGTGGGCACCGGAGCAGCAGAAGGAACCAGGATGCGGTTCATCGGTGCCCCCTGCGGCTGCGCTGCCAGGCACGGTTCAGCTTTTGGGTCTGGCGGTAGGCCGGTCGGCTGTCCTGCTCAGACAGACTGCGCAAGGGCAGCGACAGGACGGGCAGCCTCAGTAGAGCCAGAGCGTTGTTGCGCAGGACCCGGATGCGTTCCTTACTCACCCCCAGTTGCTGGCCGATCTCCGCAAGATTGAGCGCCCCCTGCCCAGCCAATCCATAGTACAGAACCACCACCCGCCGCAATCGCTCCGGCAGGCATTCCAATTCTTCCCGGAGGCTCTGGCGCACCTGACCTTCCTGCCAGGCCGCTTCGGCCTGCTCGGGCAGGTCGATCCATTCTTCGACTTCCACATAGCCTTGGAATTGGTCTGCATTTGCCACGCAGGTCCACAATTGGTTGCGAATGGCTTTCCCAGCATAAGTCGAAAAAGCGCAGCCCCGCCCCGGGTCAAAGTGCAGGATTGACCGCCACAAGGCGATCCGCCCCTCCTGGATCAGATCCGCATACTCGACCCCCCCGATCCCCTGTCGATGCAGAATGGTGTGGATCAGCCCTTCGTTTTTCCCCAGGAGCACTTCCAGGCAAACCGGGCAGCCCGCCTGGGCGCAAGTAAAAATGTCCACTCTTTGAGAGTGGCAAACAGGTACAATTGCCATGGCGACATCTCCTTTCAGGTTCGGAAATCGAGAGTTTCCTAATTTTCCTGTAAGAAGATGTCGCTGTGTTGTTTTAAATGGGGTAAATTTGAGTTGGCTTCTTCAATTTTTTGAGTTGGGTTTTAGCCCCCAGACATATTGCAGAATCCCGGTAGGGTGCTGGGCTTTTTAATGTTCATGGCGTGTCGAGCTGGGGGTGGGATTTCGCGACATAAAGGATACCCTCCCGGCTTCATCCTGGGGGAATCACAAAGTTATTGCACGCCTGCGTTCTTCCACGTCACCTGGTTGAGCCGCGAGGGTTTTCTTTACCTTTTTATTGGCTGCAGTTTATTGAGGTATGCGGATGCTTATCAAGCACCAATTGAGAATCACCCCTGCGCGATTTATGTTATCCTCGTCAATTGATTCGCGGCGGTGGTTGATTGAGACCGTGTCCCCCGTGGACTTGGACTGTGCGTTTCTTTTCAGGGAGCGTTCTCTTTTTTAAAAGCAATCCCATGAAATTCAAGCCAATCAACGGCTATTTCTTCCACCCCCTCGTCTCGAAACCGATACCATTCCTCTTCAATGCCACGGCGACGGATCGCATCTTTGAATCTTCGAAATGCTCCTGATCCTTTAATCTGATCAAGCAGCTCGTTGCCGAGATCGGAATCTTCGATGGAATAACAAAACTTTTCCATGATTTCATATTCGTTAATATCAAATTTGCTGGGGAGCGGCAGGAAATCTGTAGAAGCCAGAACCTTTTTGGCCGTTGCAAGCGCTTCATGCTGCCACTCTGGATATTGGCTCCAGTCTGCCTCACTTTCGATGGCTTCTATTTCCTCGTCAGTAATTGTGACAAGTTCGCCAGTGGCCTTGTTGAGATAGGCGTGGAACGAATCACTCATCACATCCATTTCGTTGACAACATCGCGCAGCGAGACAACAATTGTCATTTTTTTGCCTCCCTCAGGGAGAAACTATTTCAGGAAAGTGATTGCCATGCGTGCTATCCAGCTTCCCGGCAGTAGTTTGCTGGAGACCACTTGCACCTTGTTGAACAGGCCCGGTACGACCACCCTCCTGCCAGAAAACATGGCCCGGTAGCCTGTCTCAGCGACTTTCGGCGCGGACAGGGCGCCGAAGCGCAGCAGTCGGATGTTGTCCATTCCTGCCCTGGCCTGGAACTCGGTGCTGACTGCTCCCGGGCACAGGGCCGTTACAGTTACCCCGGTTCCGCGCAGTTCTTCCGCCAGCGCGATGGAGAAGCTCAGCACGTAGGCCTTGGTGGCCGAATAAACCGCGTTCAACGGGCTGGGGATATACGAACCGGTCGAGCCCAGGTTAAGGATCCGACCGTGCCCCTGCTGGATCATCGCAGGCAGCAGCAGCTTGGTCAGCCGGGTCAGGCTGACCAGGTTTACCTGGATCATATCCAGCTCCTTCGCCAGGTCGGTTTCGGCGAAGTTGCCGTACACGTCGAATCCGGCGTTGTTGACAAGGGATGTGACCATCCGCCCGTCCCTCTCAATCTCGGTGACAAGTTCCTGCGCGGAGGTCGGGTTGGACAGATCCTTGGCGACCACCTTCACCGTGATCCCATTCGCCTTGCGCAGCTCGTCCGCCAGACGTTCCAGCCGTTCCCTGTCGCGTGCGACCAGGACCAGGTCATGGCCGTGACCGGCGAAGACTTTCGCCAATTCCAGGCCGATCCCGCTGGAGGCGCCGGTGATCAGGGCAGTCGTTTTTTCGATTGAAAGGTTGGATTTTTTCACTGACTTTGCCTCCGTTATCCTGGCTGTCGGTTTAATGGGTCCATCGGAGAGGGGAGCCTCTGCTGGCTTAACAGGCGGTTATTTTCCTTTAAGAGCTCCACCACTTCCTCGAGCAGGCGCTTCATTTCTTTTTGCTGAGGGGTGACGAATATACGGGCTGCCCGGATCAGGGTCAGGATGACCAAAATGGGCACGCTGATGACGAATGCTATTGCCACTCCGCTGAGAATCATGGAAATGATGGAATTTCCTGGGGTCGAGATCATTTTTCCTCCTTTTTTTATTCGATCAGGCAGCTGAAGAAATTAACGGTGCCTCCACATCGGTACCAGAATCAGCATCGCATGCTGTGCGTATGGAGATCCGGTCGTGAGGCAATTTTCGAGGGTCATTCAGACATCCGGTCTAATCCTATAGCTTAATAATACCATTGACAAATTGTCTGGACTGCGTATAATTCCGCCCAATATCATACAGACTGTGAAGAGGACGAGTACGCGTCGCACCGACGGTACAGAGAGCAGGAGATGGTGAGAACCTGCCCGAAGCGGAGGCGCCGAATGGACCTTGGAGTTGCAGGGCGAACCCCAGAGCGAAGTCGAAGGGAAGTAACCTGAGCCGGAGATGCCACCGTTACCAGGGCAAAGGGTATAAGCCTCTACCCCGAGGCCGTACCCGCAAGAGTGAAGCTGGCTTTTATCCCGTTGTTTCTCACACGGGATTTTTTTATAAAGCGGCTTAAATTGGGTGGCACCACGGGAATCCCTCCCGTCCCTTTGGGCGTGAGGGATTTTTTATTTGTGCGGAATGGAGACCGTATGCTGCCCGACACCTTATCTATAACCCAAACCCAACCCAACCTGCTTCCGGTCGTGCGTGAACTGTCCGCTGACCTGGAGACGCCTGTCTCGGTTTACCTCAAGCTGGCCGGGCAGGGCCCCACCTTCCTGCTGGAGAGCGTCAGCGGCGGCGAGCGGGTGGCGCGTTATTCCTTCATCGGCGTCAACCCAAGCCGGGCGTATGTCCTGCGCGACGGCCAGCTCGAATGCCACACCGCCGGGGGGATCCATTCCACTCCGGTGTCCGGCACCGATCCCCTGACGCTGCTCCGCCAGGTGCTTTCCGATTACAAGCCGGTCGAAGTGCCGGGGCTGCCGCGTTTCTTTGGCGGGCTGGTTGGCTACCTGAGCTATGACCTGATCCGCTACTTCGAGCCGAGTGTCCCGGCTCAGCCAGCTGCCGGAATGCCAGAGGCCATCTTCCTGCTGGCGGACACGCTGGTTGCCTTCGACCACGCCTTCGGGAGGCTGCTGCTCATTACCAATGTTCCCTTGAAGGGCAACCAATCGATCGCCCAGGCTGAAGCCGAGGCACGCCTGGATTCACTCCAGCACCGCCTGGGTAAACCGATTTCCCCTGCCTCTGTCCCCTCGGGAAGCATCAAGAGCACCCAGCTGCGCAGCAACTTCTCCCAAAAGCAGTTTATGGACGCCGTGCGAAGTGCCAAGGAGCATATTGCTGCCGGGGATATCTTCCAGACGGTGCTCTCGCAGCGCTTTGAGCGCCAGACCCTGGCTGCCCCCTTTGACATCTACCGGGCCCTGCGCCGCCTGAACCCCTCCCCATATATGTATTTCTTCGACTTAGACGGTCTGGCCGGCGAGCCGAACCTGCAGGTGATCGGCGCCTCGCCCGAAATGCACGTCCGCCTGGAAGGGCGGACGGCCGCCCTGCGGCCGATCGCCGGCACCCGCCCGCGCGGCGGTACGCCTGCTGAGGATGCCTCGCTGGAGCGCGAACTGCTGGAGGATCCCAAGGAGCGCGCTGAGCATGTCATGCTGGTCGACCTGGCTCGCAACGACCTGGGCCGCGTCTGCCGCTATGGAACAATCCGCGTGGCCGAGCAGATGGTCGTCGAGCGCTATTCCCACGTGATGCACATTGTCTCGCACGTGGAAGGGGAACTGCGGCCGGAGTATGACGCTTTCGACCTGATGCGTGTTACCTTCCCGGCCGGGACCGTTTCCGGGGCACCCAAGATCCGCGCCATTCAGATCATCCATGACCTGGAGACTGCCCCGCGCGGCCCGTATGCCGGGGCGGTGGGCTACTTTTCCTACGATGGCAGCATGGATACCTGCATCACCATCCGCACCCTGATCATGCACGGCGACACGATCAGCGTGCAGGCGGGTGCGGGCATCGTGGCTGACTCCGACCCGGAGCGCGAGTACCAGGAGACCTTGAATAAAGCGCGCGCCCTGGCTCAGGCTGTCGAGATGGCCGAACAGCAGCATGGATTAACAATGACCCAATAACGAATTTCCATGACTATTTATCCCTGGCGGAACTGATTACCGGAAGTGAAATTGGAGGTCCCATGATTATCTTGATTGATAACTACGACTCGTTTACATACAACCTGGCCCAGTACCTGGGAGAGCTGGGCGCCGAAGTGCGGGTTGTCCGCAACGATGCCTCAAGCGTGGAGCAGCTGGAGGCGTTGCATCCCAGCCACATTGTCATTTCACCTGGGCCGGGCACGCCGGAGGATGCCGGCATTTCCATGGATGTCATCCGTACTCTGGGCACGCATATCCCGATTCTGGGCATCTGCCTGGGTCATCAATGCATTGGCCAGGCCTTCGGCGGGAAGGTGGTCCGCGCCCCGCGCCTGATGCACGGAAAAGTATCCTCCATCTATCACGACCGCAAGGGAGTATTCTCCGGGGTCCCCAGCCCGCTCGAAGCCACCCGCTATCACTCGCTGGTCGTCGCCGAACCCCTGCCGGAGGGGCTGCAGGCCACCGCGTTCACCAAGGAAGACGAGCTGATGGGCCTGCGGCATGTCGATTATCCGATCTTCGGTCTGCAGTTTCACCCCGAGTCGATCCTCACCCCGACCGGCAAGCAAATTCTGCAGAACTTTCTGAAAACACGGCAGAGCAGTAAAACTGTTCAACTTGCTGGTACACCGTCTATTGTTCCACAGCCAAAGGAGGTAGATATGGAAAACCCTGAACTACTCAAACCCTATATTGCCAAGGTCATCCAGGGCCAGAACCTGGAGGCGCACGAGGCTGAGCATGCCATGGAAGTCATCATGACCGGCAGGGCCACCCCGGCCCAGATCGGCGGCTATCTGGTCGCCCTGCGCATGAAGGGCGAATCGGTTGGTGAGATTATCGGCTCGGCCCGGGCGATGTATGCGGTGGCGAGCCGCGTGACCCTGCCCTCCGACGGGACTCCGATCGTGGATATCGTCGGCACGGGCGGGGATGGGGCGCACACGTTCAACATATCCACGACCGCCGCATTCATCATTGCCGGAACGGGCCGGCGTGTGGCCAAGCACGGCAACCGCGCGGCTTCATCCAAATGCGGCAGCGCCGACGTGCTCGGAAGCCTGGGCGTCAACCTGGATCTGCTCCCGGAGCAGGTGGGGACCTGCATCCTGGATGTCGGTATAGGCTTCCTTTTTGCGGTGAAATTCCATCCGGCGATGAAGTACGCCATCGCCGTACGCCGCGAACTCGGGGCGCGCACCATCTTCAACATCCTGGGCCCGCTGACCAATCCGGCCGGGGCAACCCATTTACTGGTGGGTGTGTACCAGCCCGAGCTGACCCAGCTGTTGGCCGAAGTGCTGGGCGGGCTGGGTGGCAAGACCGCCTATGTCGTCCATGGCCACGGTGGCCTGGACGAGCTGACCACCAGCGGTCCCAACCGGGTCAGCCAGCTGCGCGACGGCCAGGTTTCGACGTTTGAGCTGGACGCGGCTGAGCTTGGGCTGCAGCGCGCCTCGATGGAGGATCTACAGGGAGGCGAGCCGGTCGAGAACGCCCGCATGCTGCGCGCAGTCCTCAACGGGGAGGACCGGGGGCCGCGCCGGGACGTCGTCCTGCTCAACGCGGCAGCAGCTCTCGCCACCCTCGACCACGGGGATATGGCCGGAGCGCTCAGGCTCGCCCGGGAGTCGCTGGACAGCGGGGCGGCCATGGCGAAGCTTGAGGCGCTGATCAGTGCCAGCCAGAAATTTGCCAAGGCAGTCTGAGGGATTGCCCAGGATGGATTCCTCTATGCCTGATCCAGTCTGTGCAGCAGCTGCGCTGCAGCAATCCACGCGGTCATATGCGGGCTTCATCCATTTATTTTGTGAAGTCCCGTTTATCCGCTCAGGAGTTCGCGTGTGACCATCCTGGACGAAATCTTTGCCCACAAGCGGGAGGAATTAGTCCGGCAGAAGCAAATCCGCCCACTCGACGAGATCCGGGCAGCCTCGGAGGCCGCCCCGCCTGCGCTGGATTTTGCCGCAGTCCTGCGCTCGGCCAAGCATAGACCCGCGCTGATCGCCGAGGTCAAGTTCGCCTCGCCTTCGAAGGGCGTCCTGGCTGCGCACCTCGATCCGCTTTGGCTGGCGAGCCTTTACCTGGAAAATGGGGCCTCTGCTGTCAGCGTGTTGACCGACGAGCGCTATTTCCACGGCAGCCTCGAAACCCTGGAGAGCATTGCCAAACACTGGCCGACCCTGCCGCTTTTGCGCAAGGATTTCATCTGCGATCCCTACCAGGTTTATGAAGCGCGCCTGGCGGGTGCGGATGCCCTGCTGCTGATCGTCGCAATGCTGGAGAAGGAGAAACTGCGTGAGCTGCACAGCCTGGCTTGCGAGCTGGGGTTAACACCCCTCGTGGAGGTCCACTCCGAGGCCGAAGTGAAAGCCGCCCTGGAGTGCGGGGCGGCCCTGGTCGGCATCAACAACCGGGACCTGCGTGATTTCTCGGTCAGCCTGGAGACCACTATCCGCCTGCGTGCGATCATCCCGCCGGGGGTGATGGTGGTTGCCGAGAGCGGCATCCACCTGCCCGAAGATGTCCGCCGAATGGGCCAGGCCGGCGTGGATGCAGTCCTGGTGGGGGAGGCGCTGGTGACCGCCGGGGACATTGCCGCCAAGGTCCGCTCACTCGCCGGTCCGATCTTTGCACCAGCCTCAAGGGAGGATAATCATGCATCTTAAGAGTGTCACGTTCCATCCTGAGCAGTATCCCACCCGGGAATGTTATCCCTTTAACCTGCCCATCTTCCACCACATGGAACAAATCCGATTTCTTACCCCGGTGACCCTGTTCGTCGGCGAAAATGGGACCGGGAAGTCAACCCTGATAGAGGCCGTCTGCAGGGCGAGCGGGATCCACATCTGGCAGGATGAGGATAAAGTTCGTTACGTGCGCAATCCGTACGAGGACAAGCTGTACCGCTGCCTGACCCTGGAGTGGCAGGGAGGCAGGGTGCCGGGTTCCTTTTTTGGATCAGATGTGTTCAATTATTTCACCCAGATCCTCGACGAATGGGCAGCCTCTGATCCCGGCCAGCTGAAGTACTTCGGTGGAAAGTCGCTGGTCGCCCAGTCCCACGGGCAGTCCCTGATGTCCTACTTCCGGGCGCGCTACAAGATCGAGGGCCTGTATCTCCTGGACGAACCGGAGACTGCCCTCTCCCCCCGCAGCCAGCTGGAGCTGCTCGACCTGCTCGGCAGCATGAGCCGTCTCGGCCATGCGCAGTTCATCATCGCCACCCATTCCCCGATCCTGCTGGCCTACCCCGGGGCGATCATCTACAGTTTCGACCACATCCCCGTTGCCCCCATTGCATATGAAGACACCGAACACTACCGGATCTATCACGGCTTCATGCAGGACCGGAACGATTATTTACAGTCCCTGGGGTGGACCGGCGCGCCCCCTGGTTGGAGGCTCAGCGATGAGAATCAAGATCTGTGGAATTACCAATCTGGATGATGCCCTTTCGGCTGTCGAGGCGGGTGCAGATATGCTGGGCTTCAACTTTTACCCGAAGAGCCCGCGCTGCATCAAGCCTGAGGACTGCGCCGTGATCATTCGTCTCCTGCGAGCGCGCGGCGCACACCCCACGACGGTCGGCGTGTTCGTCAACGCCGGGACGGAAGAGGTGCGGGACCGGCTGGATTTCTGCGGCCTGGACCTGGCCCAGCTGCACGGCGACGAGCCGCCCGAGATGCTTGCTGAGTTTGGGGAGCGCGCTTACAAGGCTTTGCGGCCTGCCACGCCTGCCGACCTGGAGCAGGCCCTCCTCCGGTTTCCTGAAAAGGGAACAGCCCCCGCCGTGCTGGTGGATGCCCATTCCCCCGACAAATACGGCGGCACCGGGCACAAGGCCGACTGGGAGCTGGCTCGTCTCGTGGCACGCTCCAGGCCGCTCCTCCTGGCTGGGGGGCTGGATGCGGAAAACGTGGCAGAAGCAATCCGCCAAGTGCGGCCGTGGGGCGTGGACGTGGCTTCGGGCGTTGAATCCGCACCAGGCCGAAAAGATCCCAGGAAAATAGCCGAGTTCATCCAAGCCGCCCGGCGGGCGGTACGAAACATTCCGATGACGATCGAGCTGGCCCATCTCGAGGACGCTGCAGAGATCCTTTCCCTGCAGAAATTTGCCTATCGAAGTGAGGCGGAGCTCAACCAGGATTTTTGCATCCCGCCGTTGACCCAAACTCTTCCGGAAATCCAGGCGGAGTTTAGCTGCCAGCTGTTCCTCAAGGCGGAAGTGGAGGGGTGCATCCTCGGATCGGTACGCGCTTACACTACGCAGGACGGGGTATGCCACATTGGCCGATTGATCGTTCACCCTGACTGGCAAAACCTGGGGATCGGCAGCCGCCTGCTGCGGGTGGTCGAAAGGTGTTTTAAAGAAGCGAAATGTTATGAATTATTCACCAGCGAGCGCAGCACGCGCAATATCTACCTGTACGAGAAGCTGGGATACCGGCTTTTCAAGCAGGAGAAATTGAATGAACGGGTGAATCTGGTGTATCTCGTAAAATATTTAGAGAAATGGGAAGGGTGATGACCAAGGCTGTTCAATCGAGTAGAAAAGTGAAGCCTCTCAATTCAAAGTTCGGCCCGTATGGCGGGCAGTTCGTTCCCGAGACGCTTATGCCAGCCTTGGCTGAGCTGGAGGCAGCCTACTGCGATGCACAGGCCGATCCAGTATTCCAGGGGGAACTGGCGGACCTGCAGAAGACCTACGTTGGCCGGCCGACGCCGCTGAGCGCAGCTCGCCATCTGGCCGGGCAGCTTGGCGGCGCGCAGATTTACCTCAAGCGCGAGGACCTGGCCCACTCCGGTGCGCATAAGATCAACAATGCCCTCGGGCAGGCGCTTCTGGCCCGGAAAATGGGCAAGCACCGCCTCATCGCAGAGACCGGAGCCGGTCAACACGGTGTCGCCTCGGCCACGGCGGCAGCCCTGCTGGGATTGGAGTGCGTCGTCTATATGGGCAGCGTGGACATCGCCCGCCAGCAGCCCAACGTGCTGCGCATGCGCCTGCTGGGTGCTGAAGTCCGCCCGGTGGAGAGCGGTTCGCGCACCCTCAAGGATGCCATCAACGAGGCCATCCGGGATTGGGTGACCAACGTGGGCGATACCTACTACCTGCTGGGTTCAGCGCTTGGCCCGCATCCGTACCCGACCATGGTGCGCGATTTTCAGTCGGTGATCGGGATTGAGGCACGCGCGCAGATCCTGGAGCAGGCCGGCAAGCTGCCCGATGTCTGCATCGCCTGCGTGGGAGGCGGCTCGAACGCCATCGGCCTGTTCCATGCTTTCCGGGAAGATGCTGATGTTCGCCTGGTAGGGGTGGAGGCTGGCGGGGAGGGCATCCTCACCGGCCGGCATGCGGCGCGATTTTCCGACCCGGTGCAGGGTCGACCGGGAGTCCTGCACGGCACGTACTCGTACGTGCTGCAGGATCCCGACGGCCAGATCGCCGCAACGCATTCCATCTCGGCCGGCCTGGATTACGCCGCCGTAGGACCGGAGCATGCCTACCTGCGCGAGATCGGACGCGCCGAGTATACCTACGCCACTGACGGCCAGGCATTGCAGGCCTTCCAGCGGCTGGCGCGCACAGAGGGCATCCTGCCGGCGCTAGAATCGGCTCACGCCGTGGCCGAGGCGATCCGCCGGGCACCCGGAATGCGGACAGAGGAGATTATCCTGGTCAATTTGTCAGGCCGGGGGGATAAGGACCTGGATACTGTGGTTAAAGAAATGGCCAAATTAGAATAAACAATCTTGGGTATATTTTCGTTTGATCACGAAAAAATCGTAAGGAGCCTCCATGTCGGGTACACGCCACATATCCTCTGCATTCAAGTCTGCCGGCTCAGCCTCGCATGCTGCCCTGATGCCCTATTTCACCCTCGGGTATCCCACACCCGAAATTTCGCTGGACGTGGTGGAAGCCATCGCCGGGGCGGGTGCAGACCTGATTGAACTGGGCCTGCCCTTTTCCGACCCGCTGGCGGATGGGCCGACCATTCAACAATCCACCCAGGTGGCCCTGCAGAATGGGATGAACCTGAAACGCTGCCTGGAGGGGGTGATCGAACTGCGCCGGCGCGGGATTGCGCAGCCTTTGATGCTGATGGGGTATTACAACCCGATCCTGGCTTTCGGGCTGGATCAATTTGTCCGCGCGGCCGCCTCTGCCGGCGCCGATGGCTTCATCATTCCGGACCTGCCTTATGACGAAGCTGCCGGGATGGAAGCCGCCTGCCGTGCCGAAGGGCTGGCGCTGGTTTACATGCTGGCACCGACCTCCACCCTTGAGCGCATCGCTGGGGCCAGCCGGCGGACCGCCGGCTTCCTGTACCTCGTTTCCCTGACCGGCGTTACGGGTGCGCGTAGCGGTGTGTCGGCAGGGCTCAAGGATTTTGTCGGGCGCGTCCGGAAGGAGGCAGAAGTGCCCCTGGCGGTGGGGTTTGGCATTTCGACCCCGGAGCAGGCCCGTGCTGTCGGGGCCATCGCCGACGGCGTGATCGTCGGCTCGGCCGTGATCAGCGCCGCCAAGCGGGAAAAGCCAGTCGAGTCGGTGGGGGTTTTTGTACGCAGCCTGGCAAATGCGCTGAACAATAATGCCCTGGCGGCGTAAACAGCACTGTCCCCCCTGTCATTTTGGCTGTCGATTCCTGGATTTCAAATGGCCTTCTGCGCCTCGCGGGTTGCCTGAATTGCCAGGTCGATAAAGATTGCCGAGGACCATCCGAAGATGGGTGCAGCCTTGGGCGGGTTCTTTCCACTCAGGGGGTGATAGTATTCGTAGGTGTCATCCTGGCCGCAGATCATGTCCAGGGTACGGCGGCGCAGTTCGACGGCGAGGTCGGCATGACCGGTCCGCTGTAATCCCTCGATCAGCAGGTAGTTTACATTGGCCCAGGCAGGCCCGCGCCACATCTGGTTGGGGTCGAAACGCGGATCGTTCAGAGCCACGGTGGGGACTGGATAGCGCGGCCAGAATTCGTCCGGATTGGTGAGGTGCGAGATCAAGCGCGTGGCGATCACCTCCGGCATGCGCCCAGTGATTAGCGGGAATAGGTTAAAGGGAGTGCGCACATCAATGCGCCCTGGGGGATCCGTGTTCCGCTTGTATGCCCAGAAACATCCAATCTGCGGGTCCCACATCCATTGGATCATTTGGGCAGCGATCGCCTCCGCCCGCTGCGCCCAGAGCGCGGCCTCTTCTGGTTTTCCGATCACCGCCGCTATGCGCCCAAGGGCTTCCTGCTGCAGGCAGAGATAGGTGTTCAAGTCTGGCGCCTCGACCGGCATGCCGCTGTCCCACAGCGGACTGTCGTCCAGCCCGGAGGAGTACGGGTGCCGGTATACACACAGCCCGTTCCCGGTGGGATCGTTATTCTTGAACCACCATTTGTTCCAGCGCACGGCCGGTTCGTAGATCTCTTCCAGGAATTCGCGATCCCCATCCATTTCATAAAGCTTCCATGCCGCCCAGGCGAGCAGGGGTGGTTTGGTGACATCCGCGTCCACCGGAAAGGACAAGTGGGTAATGATGCCCTCGTCGTGTACGGCATCTGGGATCATGCCGTCCTCCCGCTGGTGATCGAGCAGGATGCGCAGCTGATCCTGCGCCAGCCGCGTGTCGATATGCCGGTAGGCCAGGGCGTGGAAATATGCGTCCCACTGCCAGATGCCCACGTAGTGGGATTTGGAGGGGGTCATCGACTCGCGAGTGGTGTAGAAGCGGCTGGAGATCAAGCCGGCGCGCATAACCCACCAGGCGTAATAATACTGGGACTGGTATTCCGGCATGACGGGCGGAGCCGCGGCAAACCATGCCTGCCAGCGTTCGGCAGAGGCTGAAATTACATTTTCAGGGACAGGGATGGTACGGTTGAAGCCCAGCCGCGGCGTGATGTTGAGCAGAAGTGCCCTGCCTCCCTCTGAAGCATCCAGAACCAGGCGGACGACTTGGTGATAAGAATCTGGAGATTCTTTTTCATTCTTCAGGATTCGAGCATTTGTTGTGTAAGCAATGTTGCGGCGGATATCCCCGGTCAGGCGCAGGATGCCGCCGCGCCGGTCCGTGCTGGCGTAATCCAGGTTGGCCCGAAATTCAATCCCACAGCGCGCAGGAGGCAGAGCGAGCAGAAGCGTCTCGGGATCCTGGAAAGCGAGGGTGAACGCCCCGATTTGGGTCCGGATTTCAATGCAGTGCGGGTAGGTGGCTAGATCCGCATCGAGCGCCTTCCCATCCCCATCGGTGAGTATCCAATCATCGAGGATGGGCGGCCGCTCGCGATAGGCGCTCAAGCGCGGGTCAAGCTTCGACCAGCGTTCCGCCATGCGTACGGCAAAATGATGATCGTTATGGAAGACCAGCAGGCGTGAGCCGCGTTCGCTGAAGGGGATAAGCTGCAGGTTGATACGGTTCTTGAGCAGGGTAAGAAAATCAGAATTAGAAGCCATTGATAAATTACCTGACAGCCAACCAGGATTATATCGAACTCTTTGGCTGGAAATGCTCCTAACTTTCTATAGTTAATATCAATTGGACTTTCCCAGGGCAAAAGGTTTTCGCAGGGAAGATGGTCACCATTCCCCCTCTCGTGGCGCGCTTCATTCGCCTGCTCTGATCAGCCATTTCTGTACCCACTGTGCATCCACCCTCGTTAGCCGCGCCTTCTTCAAGTTTTCCTTCATGAGCCAGCGAACATCTTTGCTGGGGTTCGTCAGCCACTTTTCCATGAATACTTTGCCTTCAACCGGCAAGGCGGCAACTGCCACGCTCCAGCAGTATCCCAGACCTTTGCGCAGGCTCAAGAAGTCTTCACTCCTGTGGTCTGCTGACTGTTCGAGGGAAGATGTGATCCTGTCCAGAAGCTGCAAGGTTGCCCTGGCATAATCCGCCTGTTTAAGCAGCCTTGGCTCACACAGGGCTGCCGCTGCCGCTCTTTGCTCGAGCGGCCTCCCTTGACTCCACTCCTGCATTGCTTCAATCAACCGCTCCATGCTTGCGTCGCCAAGCCGTTGCAGAGCCATGGCGACGGCCTCGCGAACCCGCCAGCGCGGATCGGAGGCAAGCGCCCTCAGAGTGGTCAGCAGGCGGGCATCGCCTTCGGCGAGCAGGCGCCCCAGGCCAACGATGCCACAGCAGGCCAGGAATTCGTATGGAGAGTTCACCGGAGCTCGATCAGCGGTGTAGGCGATATATCGCTGAAAGAGCTGTAGATCGCCTTCATCCGCGACCACCTGTGCCAGTTCAAGGTTTCCGCGCGGCCCGGGTAGCCCGGATTCTCTTAATAAAAATGGATCCCAGTTTTCAAGTGTACACAACGTTTTTTGGTATTCATCCGCTTTTGTCACGGCTGGCTCCAACTATTTTGTCGAGATTCGTTCGGAATGTGTTTGTCCATACTTTGCGTGGCGACCATTTATCCCTTGCATTACCAACTTGTCATGCATCCCGGCAGTATGCTTTGTTTCATACTTTAAAATCGTGCTTTTCGGGACGGCAAACATTCTACCTGAGGTGTCTCTGTTCGAAATGTTTCCCAATCATGTTGCATGATCAGCGCGGGAAATACGATTTCATTTGCGAGTTGGCTTTTGGTGAACCAAGCTGCCTCGATAATTTTTTCTTTTTCTGCCTCCTTCGTTTTTTGAACTTCTCCCCCATCGATTTCACAGACCATCCAGATTTTAATCATCTTGAAGCGTGGGCACACCAGGTCTTCAATTGCAACCACTCGTATGGGCTTTACGGTGACGCCGGTTTCTTCCTTAGTTTCCCTGACTACGGCTTGAACGACATTTTCATTGTCTTCCAATCCACCACCAGGCCCTACCAAATATGTCTTTGCTGTGGTACTGTCCCGGTATCTTACCAGAAGAACCGCATTCCCCTTGAAAATAATTCCTCCAGCAGAGATTCGATGAGGTTTGCTCATGCTTTTTCTTCTCTTTCTCTATTCGCCAATTTTCAACTTGTCCCACGCGCCGAGCGGAGTGAAACCCTTGACGTGATGCGAACAGTGCCTGTGCGGTCATCCTGCTGCACATGAAAAAAATAAGATCCGATTGCTTTAATCTCTCAGCAGTAAAAGATCAAGTATCAATAACAAGATGGTGAGACTCGGCTGTCGCGGCGGACCCGCGAGGCTGTATTGCATTCTTGCGTCATTTCTTGCGTATTACCGCGGCCGTGGGGGGCGTCGCGAAGCACATGCGGAGCGCGGCTGAGGTGGGCAGCCACTATCCGATGTTGTTGGAATGGGCTCCATTTGCTAATGGAATTAATGACCTTCAGTTCCGTTTTTATTCTGCTGCATAAAGTGTTCAACCCACATACCAATGAGTATGTAATGAAAGGGTTTGCCTTGAAGAGTCAGTACAGCCCCAACTATGCCATACACGATGAACGCCAAACCACCCATCAAAATTACTCCAAATACCAGGTAAGGAATAGCAATTCCCACGAAGAAAAACGGACTGATGGATTGGCCTGTTCCAGAAGAGGATAATGGGATGGTCAAGACGGTGCTAAAAATAGAGCACATATAACAACCCATCGCAATAAACCACGCTGCGATCATGCACAATTGATACCCCAGGGCTTGAAGCGCATGAAAAGCCACGTATCGTGACTTCTCCTTTTGTGTAGCCCAAATGATAATAGGGGCGATGACACCCATGAACGGTATAATCACTGTGATATGAGCCAATGCAGCCATCACCCGCTCATCTGGGCTGGATGGCAACGAAGTAAAATCGTTCATTTTATTTAGTCCTCCTCCAGAATAAAATTTGACATTCTAACCGACGCTAGATGCTGCCCAATTCCTGAACACGAGATTTTCTGATTCGTATTGATCCGTGGACAGCATTACCGGCTAAAGGCGGACTTGGCTGCAAAAAGTACAACAGACCGAATTCGAGAAGAGTTTGCATTGAATAACTATTCGCTAATTCTGGCTTGCTGGTATAGCCATCAACCCATTAAACAAACTATACAAGGAATCCTCTTCATATGCAAGAATATAAATGACCGAAAGGCCCACGAAACTCATCGGCTGGGTACGGCCATAGCAGCACTTGAAGCTCCTTATATCTTCCACAACGCACTCCTATTTCTATCGGATCAATCGCTATTTTTTCCCCACACTTTCAAGATTTGCAGGGAACAGGTGTGCGCTTTTTCGGTTTTTCTTGCTACTCGAGCCCATCGTGCTAGCTCCACCCTGAACCAGGCATTAAGCACTTAATATAACTTTTATCATAAAATAAAAGCTGACCATTAACTCTTAATGGCCTTCCGGATGGGCCCTGGTATCTTTGGCCCAGGACAAGATTTATTCTGAAGAAGAAATTCTTAAATGGCCAGATTTAAGGTGCCGTCGGGTTATACAATTTGTAAATCGCTACATTATCGTAGACTGGATCACCGCTTTTATTGGGCATCTGGTAGATTGTTTTTACCTTTACCTTAAACCCTTCATGGTCCCGGATGAATTGAAGAATACCACCCATCATATTCTGGCGCGTCATCAGATAGACATTGCTGTTTTGATAGAAACCGGCGGGAAGGGATTGGATTCCATCCCTGAGAAGTTCATTATTGAAGGAGGGGGAATTTGTGAACCAGCCCATATCCAGATACTGGACGGCCGGCAGGTCCAGGGTCAACGGGTTTGCCCATTCCAGCGGAATGCCGGTGGCATTCGAGGCGATCACAGCATTTGGAGGGATTTCCCCATTTACTACGAGGCCTTTGATATCGGACAGGATTTGTAGATAGGCGGCTTGCTTGGTAATATTTGAAGCGGATGTCTGGGCGGATTGACTGACGACCAATCCGGCTGCCATTAAAGAGGAAAAAATAATGCTGTTAATCGCGAGCAGGTTGTAAATATTTATCTTGAATGGTAATCCGGTACTTTTTCCCTGACCCAATCCCGTTAAAATATGCGCTGAACAGGCCGAAGATCACGCCTGCCGCCAGGAGGGGCAACAGAACCCGATCGGGCAGCTTCTTGGCCCAGGAAAGATAGAAGATTAAAAGCAGGGAGATTAATCCGATGACAAATAAAGGCAGGGAAACTTTTTTTGACGGTGCGTATATCAGCATCCCCAGCCAGGTTGAAAAGATAATCAGGATATAAGGGAGGGATCCGGGGTAAACCAGACGGTGGGCAGAATAAATTATTGTGCTGAGAATCTCCCGCTTGTCAGAAACATGCTCGACCAGATATTGAAGGTGCTGGAGAGAATACACTTGTGGATCGGGAAAAAACCAATGAGTGAACAGGACCAGATCATTTTCGTTCCAGCCGACTTCTTTGACAATGGGGGCCATGTTCTCAATTCTTGGCGTATCATGGAGCATGGACCTGGTCTGGTTGTAAATATCGTAGGTGTTCCAGCTTGGCGATGAGCGTACATACCCCCTGTCAAATTCGTACGCACATACGACCAACAGGGTGGTTATCCCGATCGAAATTACCAGATTTCTAAAATGAAAAGAACGAAAACTTGCCACCAGTGAAGGGACGACGATGATCAAAGCGAGCAGGCATGATTCGATGCGGATCAGGCTGCCCATCAGTGTTAATAAGGCTCCCCAGATCAACCTCCCTTTGTTCAATCGCTGTCCCGATGGACACGCCGTGAGCACCAGGCACAGTCCCGCGATGGATGCAAATGCTGCTATGATTGTAAATGTAATGTTGATCAAGAAATAGCCATCACAGATCAGGATGGCCAGGATCCCAAAAAGTTTTTGATATATATTTAGAGGAAGGGAAGATATAACGTATAAAAGCGAAGCGACCGCCAGGAAATTGACCGCCAGGAAGATGATGATCAGCCAATTGATATTGGTATGCAATTCGTAAAGCGGGTTCAAAATAAATCCCAAAAGGACATTGCTGTAGGTGAGATATGGAACCGGCTTGCCGCCCAGATAACCCGAGGCCAGGGAAATGATGCCAAAATCGTCATTGATTCCATAACCGGGACGAAAGACTACCAGGAAAATGATGAAAAAGGGAATGGTAATTAATAAGGACAATACCAGGGGGTGAGAAAGAAAGAGGCGCCAACCATGGACCGGCCGAGGAAGGTCTTTGCGCCTGGATTCGGTCTCCCCGCTAGAAACACCTTCCGGAGGAGTTGAAGCAGTTTGTTTTATTCGAGGGATAAGAAAGATCACGACTGCCAGGTTTAGATCGAAAAAGAGGTAAGGCAACCCTACGCCAAGGAGGTAGGTATCCAGTCCGGCGAATGGGCTGCTTTGGCCGTTGATCGGGGCCAGCACAAGACCGGAGGCTGCCAGCCCGATCAATATCGCCGAGAGGAAGGATAACAGGAGGAAAGCCCAATTTTGAATGGTCTGAGAGGATAATTTTAAAAAGTGTTTAAAATAATTTACGCCCCAAATGATCAAAAAAATCGCCACCGGAGCAAAGAAAGCGGATGCAATCCAAACCACAAGGATGAACTTGGAGAGGTGAGTGGATGAAATCAGGTGCAGATTTAGCCAGGTTGAAGCGATCAGGCTGCCCGAAATGATCTGAACCAGGAAAAAAAGGATAATCGGAATTACTTCAGGCCGCGAAAAGGTGGAGATAAGCGTCTTATTCTTTTCTGCAGCGGTTTTTTCTTTTTTTGAATTGAAGTAAACCCAGATGCCGAACAATGAAAGACCGGAGATGAGGATCATGGCGATCACCATCAGCATGGTGATGTTCTCTCCGGAATTAAGTTTTGGGTGCCTGCTGTATACCCGCAAAAGACCCAGGAGGGAAACAGCCGAGATAGCACTCCAGGCTATTGCCAATCTTTTGGATAGGCGGAATATTCTGGGCAGAACTTCTTGAGGTAAGGTCGTCTCGTTCAAATAAATTTCACTCATACCCTAAAAATTTTTAGCATCGGCTATTCTAACACATCCAAACCTGCACATTCAATTCTGAGCGCTTTGTGAATATTTCCATTGGCGGAATGTCTGGATGTGCCATTCTCACACAACCTTTCATTTTCTATGGATGAAGCCAACCACAAGTGTTCTAAAGCCCCCGGGGGGATATTTAAAGAAAAATCACCCGGGAGCTCCGGATGATTGCTCTTTTTAGTTCAAAATAGTGTTTTCACCGAAGTGAAGGTCTGAATTTATAGCCGTATACCAGGATGCCGCGCTCGTCCCCATCCGAGCGGAGGCGTCGAGTGACCATCTCGACCGGCATACCGATCTCGACCGGCTTGTCACCCAGGTCGGTCAGCTGGGCGGTGAGCAGAGGTCCTTCCTCGAGCTTGACCAATGCCACCGTGTACGGAGCTGTCTCATCAAATCCAGCCGGGGCTTCATAAATCGTTGTGTAAGAATAGACCTCACCCTTCCCGCTGAAGGCATAGGCGGTTTTTGCTTCGCCACCGCAGTTGGGACAGACGTCGCGTGGCGGGAAAATCTTGGCATCGCAGTGCGGGCAGACTTCACCGACCAGTTCATATCGTTGGGCTTTTAAGCGCCAGTGACGTGGAATATCCATAAACCTCTATTTCTCCTTTGACTGAAATCAGCCTAACTTTAATTTCATCGGACTCTCAGGAACTATCAGACTACATTTCAAGATTGTAAGAGCTAATTTGCTCGTTCGAGAATGTGCGTAACTGCTGTGGATGAGGGCCCGCCGAGGGATTGGAGCAGGGCGAATTGCGCCTCCGGAATCTGGTTGGGACCGGCCTGACCGCGCAACTGCAGCGCTGCTTCGACGGCCTGGTAAACACCTGTCGCCCCACCCGGGTTGCCGCGCGCTTTGAGCCCACCTAGCGTCCCGCAGGGGATTTTGCCGTTCAGACTGATGCTCCCGTCCTGGGCGAGTTTCCAACCTGATCCAGGCGGGGCGAACCCGGCTGCTTCCAGGCACAGTGCGGCGTAGATGGTGAAGGCATCGTGGTATTCGAAAAGGTCGATTTGCTCGCGGGAAATGCCAGCCTTTTTCAGCGCCCGCTCAATGGAAAGCTGGGAGGCAGCGAACCAGAGCAGGTTGGCGCGGTCGTGCAAGGCGAGTGAATCCGAGGCAGTGGCGGAGGCAGCAATCCGCACCAGCGGATGGATAAATTCCCTCGGAAGCAGTTCACGCCTGACCAGGAGCAGAGCTGCCGCGCCATCCCCATTCGGGGCAATGTCGAACATATTTAATGGGTCGCTGACCATCTCTGCCTTTTGATAGGTTTCCAGCTTGATGGCTTTTTGGTACATGGCCTTCGGATTGCCAGCCCCGTTGGTATGATCGTTCAAGGCAAAACCGGCCAGCCCATCCGCAGGGACTTTGAACTCGTGGGTGTAGCGCCGTGTCAACAGGGCCGCCTGGGCAGTGAGCGTTAGGCCCTGGATGGCCTCGAAGTCGCTGTCCTCGGCCGTCCCCAGTGCGGCATCCACGTCCGGTCCAATCTTGTCGGTGAACTTTTCTACCCCGACTACCAGGGCGGCGTCCACCCACCCGCTGGCTACCGCGATGTAGCCCTGGCGCAGGGCTGCACCTCCGGAGGCTCCCGCAGCTTCGACAGTCTCAGCTTCAATGCCGCACCTGCGCTGGCTCTCGTTGGAGTGCAGCCCGGAAAAATCGGCGAGCAGCGCCCCAAGGTGGGCCTGCCCCGAGAGGCTGGGGGCGAGCATATTGCCTACAAACAGCGCCTGTGGCACCAGGCCGCCTGAATCCTGGATCGCAGCCCGCATGGCCTGGATGGCCAGCGAGCGCAGGGAGATCTCCCAATGCTCGCCGACGGGGGTTTGTCCGATTCCAGCAATCACCACTTCGGTCATAATTCCTCTTATTGCAATTTATGCTTCGATTCGTCTTATTTCATCGTGATCTCCCCGCGCAGGCGGGCGTAGGTGGCGTAATCAATTTCGGTGCGCCGGGCAATATACTCCTGGGTCTTTGCCGCCAGGTCGCGGCGCTCGGCCAGCCGATCGGTGACGCGAATATCGAAGGCATCGGACCCCGCTCCGGAGCCGAAGGAGACCACCAGGATGCGGTCACCGGGTTTGGCCATGTCCAGGGTAGCGGTCAGCCCGATCAGGGCCGCACCGGCGTAAGTGTTGCCGATGACCGGTGAGAGCAGCCCGGGTTTGATCTGCTCATCGCTAAAACCGAGCATGGAAGCCACCTTCTGTGGGAATTTTGCGTTCGGCTGGTGGAAGACGGCCCACTGGTAGTCCTTGGCGGATGTGCCGTTGGCTTCCATCATGGCCTTGGCAGCCTCGGTGATGTGCTTGAAATAAGCCGGCTCACCGGTAAAGCGCTGGCTGTGCTCGGGATATTTCTGGTTCTCGCGCCGCCAGAAGTCGGGCGTGTCGGTGACGTAGGAGTATGAGGAGTTGATGACTGCCAGCGACTCGTCTGCCGGGCCAATGATGAATGCTGCGCCACCGGCTGCGGCGGTGTATTCCAGCGCGTCGCCGGGCTTGCCCTGGGCAGTATCCATGCCGATGGCCACCGCGTAGCGGGCCATGTTCGACCCGACCAGGCCCATGGCAGCAACCAGGGCTTCCGTCCCGGCTTTGCAGGCGAACTCCCAATCCGCTGCCTGGGTGTTCGGGACCGCGCCGATGGCCTCCGCCACGATGGTCGAGGTGGGTTTGACCGCATACGGGTGGGATTCGGACCCGACCCACACGGCGCGGATTTCGGTTGGGTCGATCCCGGCGCGCAGCATGGCGTTGCGGGCGGCCTCGATCGACATGGTCACCACGTCCTCGTCCAACCCAGGGACGGATTTCTCTTTAATCGGCAGTCCGGCGACCCGGCCGCCGGTCCAGATGCGGGCGACCTCCTTGGCTGGCAGGCGGTAGCGAGGCACATATGCACCATAACCGACGATGCCAACGGGGCGGGAAGGTTTAAGTAAAGTTTGTGAGGGTTGGTGTTTAGGAGTTGCCATTTTTCTCTGCTTTCAGAAAAATAAATACAGTCATATGCTCTGACCAGATTTTATACAATGGGAAATTATTTTCCCCATCCTTTCAATATCTCTTCCGCTCGATCGATTCTGACCACTTTCTCTGCTACCAGTTGGGCAGCTAATTGATTGATCTGTTCGCCGCTCGCCCCGGCGGCAATGGCCACCTGCCGGGCATGCAGGGACATGTGCCCGCGCTGGATGCCTTCGGTCGCCAGTGCTCGCAGGGCGGCCAGGTTCTGCGCCAGCCCGACCGAAGCGATGATCCCGGCCAGTTCGGCGGCGGTCTGTACGCCCATCATCTTCAGGGTGGCCCGGGCGGCCGGGTGCACCTTGGTTGCCCCGCCGACGATGCCGACTGCCATCGGCATCTCCACTTCGCCTGTCAGGTTCCCAGCGGCATCCCTGCCCCAGATGGACAAGCTCGTATAACGCCCGGAGCGGGCGGCATACGCGTGCGCACCGGCTTCGATGGCGCGCCAGTCGTTGCCGGTTGCGATGACGACCGCATCCACCCCGTTCATAATGCCTTTGTTATGGGTTGCCGCCCGGTACGGGTCGGCTGCGGCGAAAGCCCAGGCTTCCATGATCCCGTCCCGCACCTGTTCACCCTTGTAGGCACGGGTGTCAGACCCGTCCTGTGTCTGGAATGCCAGCTCCCTGACCGGGATGGTGCAGGCAGCTTTGGCCAGCCGCCGGTCCGCCAGGTTGGACAGGATTTTCAGGTGGACGTGCCCGCCGGTAATGGTTTCGATATGCGGGGCCAGTTTCTCGCAGGCGGTATTGACCGCATTGGCGCCCATGGCATCCCGGACATCGTAGATCAGGTGAACGACGAGAAATGCACCGATCGGGGAGTCCTCGATGATCCGGATTTCTAGGTCGCGTGCCCCACCGCCGAATTTTTTTAACACCGGGTCGATGGCATCCGCTTCGGCAAGCAGTTCATCCTTGTGCTCGTGAAGCTGAAGGCTGGCAGCCATCAGGTCCTGGACCCCAAGAACCTGGATCTGACCGATCATCTCCGGTGGTGTGGTCGTGGCGGTGAACCCGCCGCCGGCGCGCGCCAGCCTGGCCATGAACGAGGCTCCGGCGACCACTGACGGTTCTTCGATGGCCATCGGGACCAGCACCTCGCGCCCGTTGACCACGAAGTTCAGGCCGATACCGAGCGGTAGGGCGTAGATCCCGACGGCATTTTCGACCATATGGTCAGCCTGATCGCTGGAGAGGCCCTGAGATCGAAACACGGCAAGCTCTTCGACAGTCAGGCCGGATGCTTCGGACAGGCTTTTCGTACGCTGGTCTAATGGGAGGTTATAAAATCCAGGGATGCGTGAGGTTTTCATTGTGCCTCTGGGGTTATTTTATGGTTTCCATCTGGCAAAAGCTATCAAGATTGGCGGAATGTGCACATCTGGAGTAAAATTATCTGGATTGAAGGTGTCTTGATGCTCCTGACGCGCGAAGAGCTGCAAGAAAGGTTGTTTGCTTTACACCGGGCGAGCCTGGAGCTGGTCAAGGACATCTCGCTCGAAACGCTGTTGGAGCGCATCGCTTCGCTGGCATGCGAACAGTCTGGTGCACGCTATGCCGCTCTGGGCGTGCTGGATGAAGAGGGGAAACTCAAGCAGTTTATCACAGTCGGCATGACTACCGAAGAGATCAAGCGCATCCCGCATCCACCGCGTGGCAAGGGCTTGATCGGGGTGTTGATGCACTACCCCGGAAACATCCGCTTGGCTGAGATCACGGATGACCCGCGCAGCGTCGGTTTCCCGGAAGGCCATCCTGAGATGCACTCGTTCCTGGGTGTCCCAATCCGGCTGGGGGAACGGCAGCTCGGCCAGATCTACCTGACCAAAAAGGTCGACGCACCTGAGTTTACCGCCGATGACGAGACGATTATCGAAATGCTGGCCACCTATGCCGGTGTGGCCATAGAAAATGCACGTTTGTACCAGCGCATCCACGAGCGGGAGCAAACCTTGACCAGACGCAACGATGAACTGGCATTGTTGAACCGGGTCGAGCTTGGCCTGGCTTCCTCCCTGGAAATGGAAGAGATCCTAAACCAGACACTGGCGCTCCTGATGACCCATTTTAAAGTGGAGGCCGGTGAGATTTTCCTGCGTGAAGAGGACAGCGATACCCTGCGCCTGATGCTGCACCGGGGCGAGGCTGCCGAAGCATTCTGGACCCGCAGTCGGTTCAAGTTTGGAGAAGGGATGGTCGGCCTGGTTGCACAGAAGCGGCAGCCGTTGATCAGCAATCACCTTGAAAAGGAGGACCGTTTCCAGCGCGAAGCGGTCGTCAAAGCCGGGTTTAAGCAAATTGCCTGCATCCCGCTGACTGCCCATGGAGAAATCGTAGGGGTGTTGACCATCGCGGCGCGGAGCCGTAAGGCAATTTCCCGAGGGGACCTGCAGCTCCTGACCTCGATTGGTGCTGGCGCGGGAACTGCCATTGAGAATGCCCGCCTGCACTCCAATGTCCGCCGCCTGGCGGTCCTGGAGGAGCGCGAGCGCATCGGCATGGACCTGCACGATGGCATCATCCAATCAATCTACGGCGTCGGGTTGACGCTTGAGAATGCCCGTATGCTGTTGCACGAGAACCCCCAGCTAGCCGAAAACCGTCTCCAGAAGGCTGTGGAGGATCTCAACCGCACGATCCGTGACATCCGCAGTTATATTCTCGACCTCCGCCCGCGGCAGATGCACGGGGAGAGTCTGGTCGATGGTTTGCAGCGGCTGATCGCAGAGTTTCGCCAGAATGCGAAGATCGAGGTCGTCCTGGGCGGTCCAAAAACTGATCACCTGGCCGACCTGCCTCAGGCGTATTCCACGGCTCTTTTCCATATCTGCCAGGAGGCCTTGGCGAACGTGGCCAAGCACGCCAATGCCAAGAAGGTTTCGATCGAGTTGTGGGGTACCTCAGACCGGGTTTTGCTTGAGATCCAGGATGACGGTGTCGGCTTTGAGATTGATAAGATTAATCAAACCATCGGTCACGGTCTGGCAAACATGCAGACCCGCGTGGCGAACGTCGGCGGGGATGTGGATATCATTTCCGCTCCAAGCGAGGGGACGACCATACTCGCCTGGGTTCCTCGCAAATAACTCCGAGATTAGCACGGAGTCCATTTTTTTCCTCAAACGAAGCGCCAAAATTTGAGTTTCACGCCTTCCAAGTCAGGCTGACTTTAAAAATGAATTTTTTAAGGTCCGGCGGTTGCTTTTTAGTAACCCGCCAAGTGCCCGAAAGGATACCCCATATATGGGGGAAGGTATCATCTAGCTCGGCGGCTGTGGGGGGATCGGGCTAGATATGGGGGTGAAAAGGGTTACAATATTGCAAGGAGTCGTTTTAAGATTTCGAACTCCTTAAAATTTATAATGTTTTTAAATAAGCGTAGGCTTCCCGTATTGGTTAATTCTTACTTATCTGCTAGAATAAGTGAGCGTGGATGGGAAAGTGAGTCCATCCCTACCCAAGTTGCTTTTTTGGATGGAATTGCATAGCTAGTACAGGTTGGCGTAAGTAAGACAAAAGATAGGTAAATTGGTTGACGGGCAGGAACGAATTAGGTAGGATAGGGTCAAACTCCCGAAACAAGAGGTGAAGCCTATGCCGACCCCGAAACCGCTCCCGCTCCATTTGAGCGATCTGGAAAGAGAAGGATTAGAAAAGTTGATCAAACGTCATACGCTGAGTCAGCAAAAAGCGTTACGAGCCCGGATTGTATTGGCGGCTGAGCGTGTACAAAATAACAGTTGGATCGCCCGAGAAATGAAAGTGGAGTTGGATACGGTCCGCTTGTGGCGGCAACGTTGGCTGGATTTGCAGGGGATTGCGTTGGAGGACCTGAGTATCGCAGAGAGATTGGAAGATCTGCCGCGTCCGGGGGCACCGGCTCGGATCACGGCGGACCAGGTCTGCCAGATCATGGCCCTGGCCTGTGAAAAGCCGGAAGGAGCGGATCGGCCGATCAGCCAATGGACAGGCCGTGAAATTGCTGAAGAAGTCATGAAGCGCGGCATTGTGGAGCAAATCTCTGGACGGCATGCGGCCAGGCTTTTAAAAAGAAGCTGATCTTCAGCCCCACCTGATCCGCTACTGGTTGACACCCGAGCCGGATGAGCGTCTGGATGAGAAAGTTGCGGAGATCAACGCGGCCTATCTGCTGGCGCCGGAACGGGCCAAACACCGGGAGCGCACTGAAAGTGTGGATGAAATGACCGGCGTGCAGGCCCTGGAACGGCGCTATCCTGGCTTGCCGATGCAACCCGGGAAGGTGGAACGACGTGAGTTCGATTACATTCGACATGGCACGCTCTCGTTCATCTTCAATTTCGATGTGGCCGCAGGTCGCCTGGTGGCCGCTTCTTGTGGCCCGACCCGTAGTGAGCAGGATTTTGCTGATCATATTCGGCGGCGGCTGGATGCGGAACCCGAGGTCGTAAAGTGGTACTTCATTCTGGATAACCTCAACATCCATCTGTCCGCCAGCCTGGTACGCCTGGTCGCAGAAGAGTCTGACATCGCCATCGACCTGGGGCTCAAAGGCAAGAACGGCATCCTGAAATCCAAGGCTACCCGGGCAGCTTTCCTGAGTGACCCTGCTCATCGGATCGTTTTTCTCTACACACCCAGGCATGCCTCCTGGATGAACCAGGTCGAGATCTGGCTGAGTATTTTGGTACGCAAATTACTCAAACGAGGTAACTTCGTCTCCATCGCTGACTTGAAAGCCAAGGTCCTGGCTTTCATCGAATACTACAACCTCACCATGGCCAGGCCCTTCAAATGGACTTATCAAGGAAAACCATTGGCCGCATGAATTCTTTTGACACACTTCTGCCTCGAAGTACTAGAGGGTTACCCACTGCGAAAGCAGTGGGCTTCTGTCCCTATACTCTGACGCAAAAAGTATCATCGGTCTGGAGGAGAGAGAAATGGACGCCGAGCGAGCCTGGCAATCAGCTTTGACGCAACTCCAGATGGAGATGCCCAAAGCCTCCTACGATACCTGGGTGCGTGACACCCGGATCGTGACTTACGCAGACGGGGTTTTTACGGTCGCCGTCAGCAACGCTTATGCCCGCGACTGGCTGGAAAGCCGTCTTTCCAGCACCGTGACCCGCATCCTGATGGGCATGATGGACCATGATGTGAGTGTGAGTTTCATCGTCCAGTGCGGTGATAAAAACGATCCCGTACCGGACATGAATCCTCCCTCGACAGATGACCTGTTGGCCCTAGGCGATTCTCT
Source organism: uncultured Chloroflexia bacterium (assembly GCA_963753465.1). Taxonomy (GTDB): domain Bacteria; phylum Chloroflexota; class Anaerolineae; order Anaerolineales; family Villigracilaceae; genus UBA877. The sequence goes on along the minus strand of CAVWCJ010000006.1, from coordinate 49,030 downwards.
GAATGGATCGAAAGGCCCGAGAAGCGCTTCACTGAATCCCCGTTACACCTTCGACAATTTCGTGGTCGGGGCGAACAACCGGCTGGCGCATGCTGCCTCCCTGGCTGTCGCAGAAAACCCGGCCACGGCCTATAATCCCTTATTCCTGTACGGCGGCGTCGGGATGGGCAAGACGCATTTACTCCATGCAATCGGCAATTATTGTCAGGAACGCGGCCAGAACGTTTTATACGTCTCTTCGGAAGAATTTACTAATGATCTGATCAATGCCATCCGTTCGCACACCACGCAGGCCTTCCGTGATAAATACCGCTCCGCGGACGTGCTGCTGATCGACGACATCCAGTTCATCGCCGGGAAGGAATCCACTCAGGAGGAGTTTTTCCACACCTTCAACACATTGCATGGGCAGAACAAGCAGGTGATCGTCTCCTCGGACCGGCCGCCCAAGTCGCTGGTCACGCTGGAGGAGCGGCTACGCTCGCGTTTTGAGTGGGGCCTGACCGCCGATATTCAGCCCCCAGATCTGGAGACACGCCTTGCCATCCTGCGCTCCAAGTCTGAACGCTTCGGACGCCAGGTGCCTGCGGAGATCATGGACTTAATCGCCCGCCGCGTTCAGTCCAACATCCGTGAGCTCGAAGGCGCGCTGAACCGCATCATCGCCTTCGCTGATTTGAGTGGAATGGCGCTGACGCTGCAGCTCGCCGAGGTCGCCCTGGCGGACCTGCTTCCCCAGCGAGGAGACGTCAATCCGGAAGCCGTCGTCGATGTTGTGGCTCGGGCATTCAACCTTTCTGTGGACCGCCTGCTCAGTCCCGACCGCTCCCGGGATGTGGCCCTGCCTCGGCAGATCGCCATGTTCCTGATGCGCGAGACCAATCTCTCCTTACCTCAGATCGGGCAGGCTCTCGGGGGACGCGACCACACAACGGTCATGTATGCCTGCGAGAAGATCGCCGACCTGCTTGAGCGGGACGACAAGGTGCGCCGCCAGGTGGTGCAGATCCGCCAGCAGTTGTATGGGCAGACCGCTGCGGTTTAACCAATTTATTGAGATCATGAAACCGCCCCGGCGAATATTCGCCGGGGCGGTATTGCATTTTTACCGCTGCATGAAACAGAGTGCATTGTCCAAAGACGAGGATAAAAAAACAGGCAGAAAATCCCCCTCCTTCAGGGGCAGAGGAGCAGCAGTCTCTGATCTAAATCCGGGTGAGATTGTTTCCGAGATTGTTTATTCGAAGTGTACATTCTTCTCACTCACCACCTTTAAAGCTCACTGCGGATCATGCTTCAAGCGCATCCAGCGCTTTATCCCTCATTTTCAAGAAATTCCCCACCTGTGATCTGGCGATCGAGAACCCTGCGCGATTCATCAAATTTGAAGACCACCTCGATCTGTTGAAAACAGGAACCGCTGCCCATCAGCACCTTGCGGCAGATGTAGAAGGGTTTGCCTTTCTCGTCAAATTCCACGCTCGGGTCGTTGAATATATTCACCTGGCCCGGGATGACTTCCCCGCAGCGCCTGCACTTGACGGAAAAAGAATAATAATTCCCAATAGGCCTGCGAGAGGCGGAGGAGGGTTGGAATAATTTTCGGAAAATATTCATGTTCTAGTCCTTTGGAATTTTCAAATTAAGTATAGCATGCTATCTCCAAATCTATATCCAGCCTTATCGGAAATCTATGGTATACTAACCGCCGCTCCCGTCCTTGGGCGGGGCACATCTTGCCTGGGACGGGCATGAAGCGTCCCTGAGCGGGTCCTTATTCCCGCTAAACCCATTCCGTCCGGTACCTGGTTCCTGTCGGCGTACTGAAGAACGGATTGTAAGGAGAAAAGATGGCAGTTGTATCCATGAAAGCACTGCTGGAAAGCGGTGTTCATTTTGGCCACCGTACCAATAAGTGGCATCCGTCCATGCGCCCTTATATCTTCACTGAGCGCAACGGCATCCATATCATCGACCTGCAGCAAACGGTAAAATCGCTCAACATCGCTTACGGTGTCGTGCGCGACGCGGTCGCCAATAAAGGAATTGTGCTCTTCGTTGGCACCAAGCGCCAGGCGCAGGAAACTGTCCGGGATGAGGCTGTTCGTTGCGGGATGCCTTACGTGACCGAGCGCTGGCTGGGCGGCATGCTGACCAACTGGTCCACCATGTATCAGCGCATCCAGGAGTTGGAACGTTTGGAGAAAATGGTGGCGACCGGAGAAATAGAGCGCCTGACGAAAAAGGAAGGCCTCCTTATCCAGCGCGAGATCACCCGACTCAATATTCGCCTCTCCGGTGTGCGCAATATGGCCCGCCGGCCGGACATGATCTTTGTGGTAGACGTGAGCCGTGAAGATGCCGCAGTACACGAAGCAAATTTATTGAACATCCCCGTCATCGCCCTGGTGGATACCAATTGTGACCCCTCCAACGTCGATTATGTCATCCCCTCCAACGATGATGCGATCCGCGCCATCAAACTTTTGGTCGGAAAGATCGCGGATGCAGTCATGGAAGGCAAGGCAGCGCGCAAGGATCAGGAGGACGAAGCAGAGGCTGAAGCGAAAGCAATCGCCGCGGCCGAACCTGAAGTTGCTGAAAAAGCAGCACACGCTGTAGACCTGGAGGAGGAACTCGAGGACGAGGAACTCCTTGGCAAATCAACGCTGGCCAAGCTTGTTCCTCCCGTAAAGGAATCTGAGCCGGAAGAGGCCGCGCCAGTGGAAGAAACCGCGCCTGAAGATAAAAAAGATGAGAAAGAAAGCTGAGAAGAGGGAACGGCATGGAAATTACGACTGAAATGATCAAAGAATTGCGCGCCGCAACAAATGCGGGGGTCCTCGACTGCCGGAAGGCTCTTGAGGCCTCGGATGGTGACTTCCAGAAGGCAGTCGACCACCTGCGTGAGAAAGGCCTGGCGACTGCTGCCAAGCGCGCCGACCGGATTGCATCGCAGGGAGTGGTGGAACTGTACTCGCACGGGGACGGTCGCGTCGGGGTGATGGTCGAGGTCAACTGCGAGACGGATTTTGTTGCCCGTTCGGAACAATTCCGCAATTTTGCCCATGAGGTTGCTCTGCAGGTTGCGGCAGCCACGCCGAAGTACGTCAAGGTGGAAGAGATTCCTGCAACCGAACTTGAACACGAAATTGAAATTGCTAAGGCGCGGGCCCGAGAAGAGGGCAAGCCGGATAAGATGCTGGACAAGATAGCAGAGGGCCGGCTTGAAAAGTATAAAGACGAGGTCGTCCTGCTGCGCCAGCCTTACATTCGCGACGAGCAGGTCACCATTGAAAAACTACTGCTCGATCTGGTCGCCTCTATGGGCGAAAATATCATCGTCCGGCGCTTCACCCGCTGGGAGCTGGGCGAGGTCAGCGAGTAATTGGAAAGGCCAACCATTCGGTTGGCCTTTTTTCTGGTTTGAAACCAGGTATCCGATAATGGCTCCAGAATGCCATCCCCTCCGAGGGGCACAACCGCTGTTTTTCAAAAGGGAGAGAGAATGACCAATCTCAAATATCGGCGCATTCTGCTCAAGCTGGGCGGCGAGTTGCTCGCCGGTCCAGAGGGATTTGGAATCGACCCTCTTCAAGTCGAGGCGATTGCCGGGCGCGTCAAAGATATCCATGAAATGGGGGTCGAGGTGGCCATTGTGATTGGTGCCGGGAACCTGTGGCGCGGCAAGCAGGGGCTGGAGCGCGGCATGGATCGCGCCACTGCCGATTACATGGGCATGCTGGCCACTGTCATGAATGCTATGGCCCTAATGGACTCGCTGGAGCGAATGAAGGTCTATACCCGTGTCCAATCCGCCATCGAGATGCGTGCCGTGGCCGAACCATACATCCGGCGGCGGGCCATCCGTCATCTGGAGAAAGAGCGCGTTGTCATCTTCGGCGCGGGGACGGGCAATCCCTTCTTCTCGACCGATACAGCCGCCGCCTTGCGGGCCATCGAGATCGACGCGGATGTGCTCATCAAGGCCACGAAAGTGGACGGGGTCTATGATGCCGATCCCAAGAAAAACCCGCAGGCCAAAAAATTTGACAACCTGACCTATATTGATGTGCTCAACCGGCGCCTGGAGGTGATGGACAGCACAGCGATTTCCCTGTGCATGGACAACAACCTGCCTATCCTGGTAATCAACCTGAGAGATCCTCAGTCAATGGAGAAGGCCCTGCGCGGGGAAAAAGTGGGCACCCTGGTGACTTCCTGAGGTTTCCCTTTCTCCCCGGCTGAACCGGGTCGGGTTGGGTGAAGAAGCGGATGGATCGCCTTTGATGGGTTTTGATTGATCTGGCGGGTGATAATTCCCCTCGTTTATATTGATGATTGGCGTTTTTTGGGATTTTAGGGTATCCTTAGGCAAGTCATTTTTGATTCCAGGAGGCCGGTTGTGATTAAAGATCTCCTTAAAGAAGCGGAAGTACGCATGCGCGCTGCCATCCAAAGCCTGAATGACGATCTGGCCGGGATTCGAACCGGCCGTGCCTCGCCGGCGCTGGTGGAGAAACTACCCATCGATTACTATGGTGCGCCGACGCCCCTGATGCAGTTGGCCTCAATCTCGGTTCCGGAACCGCGCAGTTTGTTGATCAAACCCTTCGACCCGACCACACTGAAGACAATCGAGCGAACGATCCAGGCCTCTGACCTGGGTCTGACTCCTGCCAACGATGGCAAGCAGATCCGCCTGAACCTGCCTAGCCTGACCGAGGAGCGCCGCCGTGAACTGGTCAAGGTCGTCCATGCCCGCCTGGAAGAATCCCGCGTTGCTGTGCGCAACATCCGCCGTGACGTCCACAACGATATGCGTGACTTCGAGAAGGAAAAATTGATCTCCGAAGACGACCTGACCCGCGGGGAGGAAGAGCTCCAGAAGACCACCGACCGATTCATCGAGGAGATCAACAAGCATGGTGAGCACAAGGAACAGGAGATCCTGGAAATCTAGGCCGAGATTATGGCAAAAAAGCGTGCTGCCAATCCGGCGAAGATTCCCACCCATGTGGCCATCATCATGGACGGGAATGGACGCTGGGCCCTTAAGCGTGGCCTTCCCCGACTCGCCGGACACCGAGCCGGCACTGAAAACCTGCGACGCATCATCACCGCCTGCGTCGAGTTTGGGGTTAAATTCCTGACCATTTATGCTTTTTCTACCGAAAACTGGGGGCGCCCACGTGAGGAAGTCCAGGGCTTGATGCACATCCTGGAGGATGTGATCGACAAAGAGCTGGCGGAGCTACATCAGCAGGGGGTACAGCTGCGCCACATTGGGCGCCTGGAACGATTGGATCCAAAACTGCAGGAAAAGGTCTTGGCAGCGGTTGAGTTGACCAAGAACAATTCACAATTAACCCTGAATGTCGCCTTCAACTACGGTGGCCGGGATGAGCTCGTTTGTGCGGTCCAGAAGATTATCATGGACGGAGTAAAGGCTGACGAAGTGAACGTCGACATGATCAACCGCTATTTGTTTACTGCTGGCGTTCCGGATCCGGACTTTATCATCCGCACCTCGGGCGAGTTGCGGGTCTCCAACTTCCTCATCTGGCAGTCCGCCTATTCGGAATGGTATGTAACTCCCACCTATTGGCCAGATTTCGACAAGGAGGAATTCCGTAAGGCGCTGGATGCCTATGCCAGACGGGACCGCCGGTATGGCGGTCTATCTCAGGACGTAGAGGATGGAGGATGATCAAGCGCATCGTTGTCGCAGTGGTTTTGCTGGGGATTAGTTTTCCGCTCATTTTCTTGGGACATGTTCCATACTTTCTTCTGATCCTCGTATTCCTTGGCATGGCAGCCTGGGAATATGTCAACATCTTTCGGGCGATGAAAATGTCACCTTCCATGTGGGTGACAGTCGGTGGTGTAGTGCTCATCCTGGCGTCCCGTGACTTCCTCCCGGACTTTGCCCCGGCAGTGTTGGCACTGGCGGTCCTTATCGCAATGGCCGTACATTTGATCAATTACGAGCACGGCAATGAGCACGCTGGCACGGACTTTACCATTACAGCGACAGGCATCCTCTACATTGGTTGGATTGGCGCCTACCTGATTGATTTGCGTGCCCTGGGGGGAAAGGACGGAGCCTGGTACCTCCTGCTAGTTCTGGGTACGATCTGGCTGGCGGACGCTGCCGCGTACTTTCTCGGCTCGCGATTTGGGAAACACAAGATGGTGCCGCGCCTCAGCCCGAAGAAAACCTGGGAAGGTTATTGGAGCGGCGTTGCTTTCGGAACTCTGGGTGGGGCAGGCATCGCTCCGCTTTGGCATGCCCTGGGCGGCCCGGATGTCCGCTGGTGGCAGGGGGCGTTGTTGGGGTTGGTCCTCTCCCTGGTCACCACCCTGGGCGACCTGGGCGAGAGCATGCTCAAGCGCCAGGCCGGCGTCAAGGATTCGAGCACCATCATCCCCGGTCACGGCGGCTTTTTCGATCGCATCGACGCCTGGCTGTGGGGCGCCGTCCTGGGCTACTTCCTGCTGGTCTGGTTTATCCGCTGATCAGCCGGGGAAACAGCCGGTGTCTTGACAGCATCCCGGCTTGACTATATAATCTCGCCTGCCTTCCTCGCTAGCTCAACGGCAGAGCGGGCGGCTGTTAACCGCTAGGTTCGAGGTTCAAATCCTCGGCGAGGAGCTTTCTGACTTTTCACAAGGTGCACTTTTCTTTGAGTGCACCTTTTTTTAATATCCTGTTGACATAGATGTTGATTCTCTTGTATGATTCAATAAGTGGGTAAGACAAATCAAGCGATATTAATTTTTGGCGGTTATTAATCTATTGGCCGTATAAACTCCTAAATTCAGTAAATCACGGATTGCGGTGATTGATAAGTAGGGATGGCAGATATCGTGCCATAGCGATTTTCAATGGAGCGGATCAGCAATTTTCTGAAGCGATGAAAACGCAAGCGGGCTTGATCCACACGGCGCGGACCAGCTGCCAACAAACAGGCGAACTCCCAACGAAGGATGACCCAGGCATTGGTCAATACCAGTCCAACGCTCAGCAGGAAGAAGCGCATGGCAGGGTTGCGAGAGGTGGTTGTGGCGCGTACCCGTCGCAATAAGCGATAGCTGCATTCCACTCCGAAACGGCGGCGGTACTCTTGGAAGATCTTTTCTACTGGCCAGTCCAACCGGATCACGATGAAAGACAGCCACTTGCGACGCCGTTTGCCGGTTTGGTCCGGGACCAGGGAAGCTTTCATGGCCAAAGTTACCTGGGTGCCGCTGCTGAAGGTGTGAAGCGTCTTGTAACTGGATCGAGCCTGACAGAGCGCCCGTGTGCCCCCCCGTTTTTCCGCGGATGGGATTGGCGATGATCGCCGGTTGGTGGATCGAGGTCAGATGGTCAACGATGGGTGAGGCCGCGAAGCCTTTGTCCAGGTAGAGTACTTTCGCTTCAAAATTCAGGTTTTTCAGCCGCTCCAGCAGGATTTTGAGCACCTCCAGGGCTTCTTCGTCAGGTAAAACGTAATGCACGGCCAGGGTCAGGCGGACTTGGCGCCAAATCACATAGGCAGTCGCGATGCGTCCAAAATGTGCCGTCCCTTTCTTGGCCTGACCGCCGCAGGTCACTGCTCGCAGGCTTTCTTGCTTGCCATAAAACGGCTCGTCGTGGAAGTCAATGGCGATCTCAATGCCCTTGCGCACCATGCTCGCCGAAATGCAGCTCGCCAGGGCCTGATTGGCCTGCTCTTCCTGCGAGTGCAAGGATCGGATCGGCAAGGCTTGGTTCACATATTCACGCACCGTGTTGCTGTCGGCCACTTGCTCAAGATCCGCACACGTCGCTTCCAGACTGCTGCATTCTGCACTGGCTTTCATCAAAATGTCATAGATCATATCGGTCGTGCAACAGTATCCTTGGGCTTCTATCTGAAAATGTTCTTTCATGTTCCGCATCATATATGCCCGAACATCTTCTGCTTTTAGCTCGTATGGGTGTATCATCTCGGGGGGCTCCTTTGCTATGGGTTTTGGTTGGCACCTACCCTTTAACCAAAGTTGCCCCTTTTGTCAATCATATCTGTAATTTATTGAATTTATTGAAATTAGATTGAGGATGGCATCGGCTGAGGTGAGTTTGTGGAATGCCATCCAATTCTTGGGCTTTTTGTACCTTCGGATCATAATGAGGCACCGCTTGGATATAACCAACTCAGTGTTCGCTCCGTCACCCACCGCTTATTACAGTCTTACCATGAGAAGAAAATGAGCACAAAATTCATCATCCAATCTTCAGACCCCGTACTTTTAGAGCAAGCCACTCGAGTTGCCAGGGAATTTGCTCAAAAATATGTTCATGACGATATGGTTGGGATTGTCTTCTTAGGTGGAGTTGCACGGGGGTATTTTGACCGCTCGGCCGACATTGATATTGCGCTTTTCAAAAAACAAGGAGCAGAGATCCCATTACCTGCCAAGTTTCTCACGATTGATGATTTTCTCGTCCAAATCTATTTGGAAGACTATGAGAGTGAAAAAACCAGCGCATGGGATATGCCAAAACGTTGGACCTATTCTCAAGGACAGATCTATTTTGATCCACTGAATCAGATCGCTCAATTATTAAACGAAAAGGTTCCGTTAAGGCCTGAGGAGAAGAAATGGCTGATGATGTCTGGGTTAACCCTTTCGGAGTGGTATATCAATCGGTTGACTCATTTATGGGTTGAGCGAGGCAATCTCGTCAGTGCTCACCACATGTTCCATCAAGGACTGAACTTTTTCTTTGATATGTTGTTTGCCCTGAATAATGAACTCGTGCCAGATATGAAATGGCGATATTATTGTGTGGAACAATTGGAACGATTACCCCACAATTTTCAGGAACGGATCAAAGACACCATGATTATGCATTCCACTTCGATGGAGGAACTCGAACGGCGGCAAGCAGCGTTTATGGAGATGTGGCGAGAAATGAAACCAATTATTGAACAAGAAGTACTTATGTCTTTTGACGAAATGGTTCAGATTGTCTAGAGCCTATCTCACCAAATAAGTGATGAGGAAAAACTATTCGATATTTACTAATTCTGCCTTCCAGTCATACCAATCTGTGATTTACTGAAATTAATTAGGATGTTATACGGACCGCCCATAAACGAAGCTAGGCGGCAGGAATCCAGTTATGCCGAAAGGATTTAATAATGAACAGACCAAGATTCCCACAGAAGGTGGTTGGTGTGATTATGACTTTATTGTTTTTAATGGGGTGCAATACGCCAACATCAACACCAACTACGGCATCAACACTAACTTCAACATCAACACAGACGCTGCCCCCAACCAGCACACCTGACCTTGTGCTGGCTAAAAAAACCGCGACCTTATTTGAGCAAGACTTTGAGTCGGGGACAGCGCTAGGAATTTTTGATGATGACGGAAATTGGTCCATATCGATAGACAATACCGGTAATCATGTTTTCTGCAATAATAAAATCTCTAAAGATTGGCAATCGTTCAAATTCGGTTCGGATACCTGGACTGATTATGCTGTAGAGGCACGGGTAGAATTTCCAGAGGAGAATGCCAATCAAAATGCTGAAGTATATGCCAGGATCAATTCATCGATGAATGGATATAGAGCAACCCTGAACCAGGGATGGGCTGGTTTGAGTTATTTTCCTCCGGAAACAAGCCTGGGAGGGTTATCCATCCCAATACAGTCAAATACATGGTACACGGTTCGTATTGAGGCCGCTGGTAGCCGGATCAAATTTTATATTAATGATCAACAAATAGCCAGTGGCATTGATAACCAAGGCCTAATGGGGTCGGCAGGTTTTGCTGCCGGTCCTAACACCAAGACATGCGTGGACGACTTACGCATCTGGGCGCTCATGCCGGATGGTCAGATTGTCAGCACCAGTCCCCTTGCTAAATACGAGGGTGAATGTCAATTTTGTTTCCTTGATGGCGAAGGACCTTTAGCACCTGTTCAGTTATCGACCTCCTACGGCTTTACATATCGTAGCGGAGACCCAAGAGAAATAATTACTTTGGATGAAAACTATCAGGTTCAAGCCGGTGAAAACATCACCTTTGATAACAAGATTATCCTGATAAAGCCTATCCAAAGAAAAGATATTGAAGTTTTCGGGACATTGACCATAAAGAATTCTCTTATGATCTGGCAACAGACAGATTACGAACAAACCCATTTACGGGTCAAAAGAGGCGGCACCTTGATTATCAAGGATTCATATTCATTCTGGGGCAATAGCTACTGGGTAAACTGGGATTTTGAAGATGGATCGACAATCAAATTCGATCATTTTGTTGGGGATCCGTGGACAACGATACGCGGATCTGTCAATTACACTGCGATCAACTACTCTACTGTTAAACTAACTTTATTACAGATCACACACGACACGAAAGTTCAGATATCAAATGCACATCAAGTTTGGTTTGAGGTCTTTCCCCCAGAAGGTACTTATACCTTTACATTACCTGCCAAACGCCAATGGGCTGATTGGAATATTTCTGACCTTTGGCCAAATACGACTGTAGAGGTAAAAGATTCATATATCTATGAAAGGGACATCAGCTTAAACCCCAATACTCATGTGACTGTTCAAGATACTCCAAGTGGATTTGGATTAGGCTGGACGATACACAAAGATAGTCCTGGATATGTCGATTGTGAATTGAAAAACGTGGGTGAGCCAGGAACAGGCAACGAAAACGGAAAGTTATATGAAGATATGACCTGGGATTTGCCATGTATCAATTCGTCGCTGACATTAAAAAATTCCCGCCTTGAGAAAGTATGGCCGTATGTGTGGGGTTCTGTCCATTTGAAGGTATACGATTCAAACCTGGCTGATACTGGCAACTCTGGTACACTTGGAACACTGGAAATATATAATTCAACTATCGATGAAGTTTTTGCTGATACTGGTGGGCGTGTTTATGTTGAAAATTCTTCGATCTCAGGTGTCCTTGATGTAAAAGATCTGAATTCAGTGGTCTATGGTTTTGGAGTCACTGGACCGTATGAATTAAGGAGTTTGGTGGAGGTGTTTATATTAAATTGGATAAACCGGGCCCTCCATGGTAATAATGTCATGCGAATGTGTACACTAATAAAGTACGGTCAATTGGGCTCCCTCACGTTCAGGCGGGCAGTCCAACGTCGCCCAACTCCATTTCCACCAGACAAATCGCGGGGCAGGAAGTAGACATCCCCCCTATGCTCAGGTCCGTGGGTGCTTACCTTGCGGGAAAGATATCGCGAAGTCAATCCGTTGGGGATAAAGCCAAAATCGAAATGTGCTCGGAAAGGATTTGAATTCAGGATCGCTAGGTTCACAACTGTTATCCGAATTAAGGAAAGTTGTAACCGAACTGGAATTGAGCCTAAATACGCTTGATTATTAATCGTAACTTGTAAAATGTATTTCAATAGGAATTGAACTTAGAACTGCTAGGTTCACAACCGCTATTTTTTGTAGATTAGGAGGAGCAAATGATAGAGTGTCTTCATAACCATCTAGTAACTGAATTGGAGAATTGTAATAAAAAGGAAACAACATATACTATTTTGGCTACAGTCTTGTTCATACCAGAATTGCTCATCAGTATAATAATTGCCTCAGATTTTGCGGGCCATGCTTATAATAATCTTGATTTAGTATTATTCATCATTTCAATTGCGACGTCAGTCGTGGTGAATGCATTATTGATTATTGGTATTTATCAATACCTTCGCCAATTATGTTGAAATGGAAGGTTCCAAAGCCGGGTGAATCATGCCCAAACGAGCAATTTGCTCAAAAATGTCGGCCAAAATAATGGCATCAGGTATTTCCGGAAGCATTTTTATTGTCTCGACTGCATATCGATAGCCATGATAGTGTGCCTTCAAATCCAGGATACTGAAATCTGGATTGTTCCGTTGAAAACGGCGCAAGAGCACCTGTGAGAGGTTGACCAGGAAGAAGGCCAGGTTGGCAGCATTGGTTACTGCGATCTTTTCGATGTTCATGAAATCCTCGAGGCCCCAATATTGCTTGGCGTCGCGGAAGTTGAACTCGATCTGGAAGCGCAGGCTGTAGAACTGGATCAGTTTGTTGTAGTTCAACTCCAAATCTGTGCTGAACAGAATGACATGGGCCTGGGCCTGAGTATCCAGATTGGTTTTTAGGATAATGACCACATTGAGCGGTAAAGCAAATTCCTTGTTGAGTAGTTTGGCCTGATAAATATCAGTACGAATATTCTTTTCAAGCTTGCTCTCCTTCAAATACTTCGGATCCATTTTGCGAACGATCACTTTGTCGCCATATTTCGGATGAGGCCCACAGCCTGGATAGGGACCGATATAAGAAAAGTACAAAGCCGCATCCTGGCGGAGTTTCGAGATCAACTGCAATCCGGTCTGGGTCACCATCCATGCGCTCGGATAATTGCCGAAGTGACCATCCATGACCAGGTATTTGAGCGCCAGAACCTTGCCAATTTGCTGCAAAAACGCCTTCAACGCCACCTGGATCCGCTGTAACTCGGCATTCAACACGACTTCGGCACTCTTTTTGTTCCGGCTGCCCTTCGGTCGTCCACGTTGGCGCTTTTCTCCAGGTTCTTTCTTCTTGGCCTGCTTCTTGGCTTTGCTGGCAGCCTTCTCCTCGTCACTCCGCACGATCTGATCGATCTGCACCGGGTAGGATTTCTCTTCTCGAACATGGATCAGCGAAAAAGCAAAGAAGGCCAGCCCCGCGATCGGACGTTGTTGCAGACTCGAAAAAAAGCGATCCAATCCATAGGTCTCTTTACCCGCTTTCCCGCACACCACTTCGTCGCCTGCCAGAATGTACTCATCCTTGGGATCCCACAGCCATTTCTGGAAGAAGCTCCACATCACTTCCGCCCAGGGAATCTGGGTGTGATACCAGCGCTGGATCGTCCGATAGCTACCGCCTTTGTCGGTCCAGCGCGAGATCCCCAGCATCGTTACTCGTCCGGTCATCATCAGCATTCCCAGGATGACCCGGCTCAACTGGCGCAAAGTCGTTTTCGAAATCAGAGGTGCTATGCTTTGTAAAAGTGCTAGAATGTCTGTCATGGGCTTCTCGGGGTAAGTTGTTGGGTGAGACCTCAACTTTACCCGATTAGCCCTATTTTGTCAGTTCATTTTTGGCGAAGGTATTGATTTATATCAATGATAAATCAAGAAAAAATATTAATGCAAGCTTATCTGCTATATATAGTGACAATGATTTGGAAAAATATATAAAAGGTGTTCCAAATGGCATTCGAAAGTGGGGAAACGTATTGCCAATGATAATAATTATTGTTTTAACAGTTGTGGTGATATTGATTCCCATCGCAGATTTAATTATTGAATCCAGTGCACCCGCAATAACTGGAGGGTAAAATGCCCCTCTATAGGACTTGAACCTCCATCCGCTAGGTTCGAAGTTCAAATATAATAAAAACGTCGCACCTCTGAGTGCGACGTTTTTAGTGTTTTGGTTAATCTTTCAGCTCGGATTTTTTATCAGTCTTGGGTTCCTTGGGTGGGGTTTCCTTGTTTTCCGTTCTATCTTTCTTTTCTTCCTTGGTCCCATGGGATGCTCCGGAGGGGGAGTGGTGGTCTGTAGCGTAAAAGCCGGAGCCTTTAAAGACGATCCCCACCGGTTGATAGACCTTTCTTAAACTTTTCTTGCCACATTCAGGGCAGCGTGTGAGCATTGGGTCGCTGAATCTTTGTTGTTTTTCGAACTGCACTCCGCAATTCTCGCACAAATACGTATAAATCGGCATTCTTTCCTCAATTTAAAAATCGATCATCTAACGGCAGGAGATTATAGCGCACTCACTGGTGAGTTGCAAGAGGCGTAAAAGAACGGTTACGGAATGCCGATGGATTCACTTTTCTGCTTTAATTTTCACTAATGATAACCTTGCTGTCCCTCACCACAATTATTAAATAATCGGAATTCCTTAAAACTGAGCTTCGGACATAAATTCGGACACATGCAATGACAAACCATTGGAAACCTTCGATACTGGTAAGGATACCAACCAGTATTGAAGGTTTCCAAAATCAAGTGCCCCGGCTTATGCCGTTTCTACAGACTCTTTTGATGATCCGGAGACCGCTCGAAAAGCAGCCACGATTCTGACAGGTCTGCTCTCGGTCCGCTCGCCGCCCTTGAGCGTCATTGCCCGGGAGACGAGGGTCAGGGAGACCGCTAACTCAAAGCCATCCAACGGTTTCTGAAGAGCATGGATCCTCTGAATGTCGTGCTGAGTCTGTTTGGGGTGATCCAGTATTCGGTGCGATACGGTTGAAAATGGGTATTGGTTCTCTTATCGGATAATGTTTCCGCTCGTCATTCCCATTTAAAATAGCGTACCGCCAGATAGCCGAATACGACCGTGTAAGCCATTAACACCAAAAGCGATTGCAGCGAAGGGAACAACCTTTGCATTGCCCTTTGGAGTGCATCCACCGATGCGCCAAGCGGCGTCCAGTTACTGATATTGATGAGCACGGGCGGCATCAGCGGGCGCGGTATCCATAGGCCGCCGAAGAACAACAGCGCAAAGAACAGAATTCCCCCAATCCCGTTCGCCACCGCGTCACTCCTGACGAACGCGGCGATGCAAAGTCCTACGGCGAACAAGGAAGTAACGGTCAGTAAATAAGCCAACAAAAACCCCGGAACATTCTCTGGGAGCTCAAGGCCGAAAGCGGTTACTCCAGCTGTGGTCAGGATAATAAATCCGACCACGGCAATTGCCAGGTTGATCACGATTTGGGCGGCCAGCAGCCACCCCGGCGGCACGGGCGTGACGGAAAGACGCCGCAGAATGCCCGTTTCCCGGTAGTTGATCAGGCTGCGGGGCATCACCGCAATGCTCAATGTCAGAATGGTCAGCGCGAGGAGTATCGGAAAGGTAAGGGCAAAATACGATACGCCGCCGAGGTCACTGCTCGCTTGCCTCGTTCCAGGGATAATGGCGAAAACGACGAGCAGCAACAAAGGTAAACCCAGCCCCATCCCTATACCGATTGGGATACGCCAGGCCAGCCGGCTCTCATTGAGCAGCAGTTTGCCGAATGCTGCGCGGGGTGTTTTTATTCTGGTGTTGTTCATGCTGATTGAGCCTCTTTATCTTCGTGGATGTGCCGACCGGTCAATTTGACGAAAGCGTCTTCCAGGGTTGCACCTTCCGATTGAATGTCCAGCGCTTCGATGCCGCTTTGGGCCAAGGTCTGAATAATGGCATTGACGAGCTGCCCAGAGCCCACGACTTTGACATGCTTTCCCTGGTATTCAACGGTTTTCACTTCAGGCAATGTTTTGAGCAATTGATCATCGAATGGTTGGGATGGCACGAATCGCACCTGTTTGCCGCCGGTAACTTTTTCAGCCAATCCGTCAGGGGTATCAAGGGCTACGATGCGGCCGTAGTCGATTAAGGCCACCCGATCGCAAAGCCGTTCAGCCTCTTCCATGTAGTGAGTTACCAATATGATCGTGGTTCCCTGGCTGCGGGTTCTTTCTATGAGTTCCCAGCAATCGAGCCGGGCTTGCGGATCAAGACCGGTCGTCATCTCGTCCAGCACCGCCACCTTCGGCCGGCCTATGAGCGCTAAAGCGACTGACAACCGTTGTTTCTGTCCGCCGGAAAGAGTTTTGTAATAGCTGCCCAGTTTCTCGCTGAGACCAAGCGCCCGAGCCAGCTCTTCTGGATTTGCCGGATTCCAGTAGAAGGACTGATACATGTCTAGAATCTCGCCGACTTTCAACTTGTTGGGGAAAGTGCTGGATTGCAATTGAACGCCGACGACAGGGTGAAGCGCGTCCCAGTCGGCCTGCGGGTCAAGGCCAAGTACAGAAATAGTGCCTCCGTCAGGATGTCGCAAGCCGGTGATGCATTCGACGGTGGTTGTTTTACCGGCCCCGTTCGGACCGAGCATTCCGAATATTTCGCCTTCGCTCACCTCGAACGACACATCTTCAACCGCCTTGACATTGCCATACGTTTTTTTGAGATGCGACACCGTTATTACTGTTGTGTTTGTATTTTTTATCATGTCCTTTATCAATACCTTCGCCAAAAATGAACTGACGAAATAGGGCTTTTCGGGTAAAGTTGAAGTGTCACCAACAACCCAAACCCGAGAAGCCCATGACAGACATTCTAGCACTTTTACAAAGCATAGCACCTCTGATTTCGAAAACGACTTTGCGCCAGTTGAGCCGGATCATTTTAGGAATGCTGATGATGACCGGACGAGTAACGATGCTGGGCATCTCGCGCTGGACCGACAAAGGCGGCAGTTACCGGACGATCCAGCGCTTATATCACACTGCGATTCCCTGGGCAGGAGTGTTGTGGAGCTTCTTCCAGAAATGGCTGTGGGATCCCAAGGATGAGTACATTCTGGCAGGCGACGAAGTGGTGTGCGGCAAAGCGGGCAAAGAGACCTATGGATTGGATCGCTTCTTTTCGAGCATCCAACAACGTCCGATCGCGGGGCTGGCCTTCTTTGCTTTTTCGCTGATCGATGTTCGAGAAGAGAAATCCTACCCGGTGCAGATCGATCAGGTCGTGCGGAGTGACGCGGAGAAGGCTGCCAGCAAAGCCAAGAAGCAGGCCAAGAAGAAGGAACCTGGAGAAAAGCGCCAACGTGGACGACCGAAGGGCAGCCGGAACAAAAAGAGTGCCGAAGTCGTGTTGAATGCCGAGTTACAGCGGATCCAGGTGGCGTTGAAGGCGTTTTTGCAGCAAATTGGCAAGGTTCTGGCGCTCAAATACCTGGTCATGGATGGTCACTTCGGCAATTATCCGAGCGCATGGATGGTGACCCAGAGCGGATTGCAGTTGATCTCGAAACTCCGCCAGGATGCGGCCTTGTATTTTTCTTATACGGGTCCTTATCCAGGCTCTGGGCCTCATTCGAAATATGGCGACAAAGTGATCGTTCGCAAGATGGATCCGAAGTATTTGAAAGAGAGCACCACCGAAAAGAATATCCGGACCGATATTTATCAAGCCGAACTGCTCAACAAGGAATTTGCTCTGCCGCTCAATGTGGTCATCATGCTTAAGACCAATCTGGATACTCAACTCCAGGCCCATGTCATTCTGTTCAGCACCGATCTGGAGTTATGCTACGCCAAACTTATCCACTTCTATAGTCTTCGTTTCCAGATCGAGTTCAACTTCCGCGACGCCAAACAATATTGGGGCTTGGAAGATTTTATGAACATCGAAAAAACTGCTGTGACCAATGCCGCCAATCTGGCTTTCTTCCTGGTCAATCTCTCCCAGGTGCTCTTGCGCCGCTTTCAACGGAACAATCCGGATTTCAGTATCCTGGATTTGAAGGCGCACTATCACGGCTATCGATATGCAGTCGAGACAATAAAAATGCTTCCGGAAAAACCTGATGCCGTTTTATTGGCTGACATTTTTGAGCAAATCGCCCGTTTGGGTGCCATTCACCCGGTTTTCCAACCTTCCATCAGTCCATAATTGGCGAAGGTATTGCTTTATCCAATCGTATTAACATCCAAAAGGTGGAAAACAAAAAAGGCAAATTGCAGTTCAGTTGAGATTCTGCCCTGGTTTCGGTTCGTGAGCGTGGTACATTGGAATTCGCGATGTGGGTCTCATAAGGAACTCTACGACCAAGTGGAGCAAGGCTTAATTCGGGTTTATCCATGGTTTCTCGACGAACCGGCTTCTATTCATGCTTTATGTAGAACCAAACTCGCATCTGGCTCAAATGATTGCTTATCGTGGGACGATGTCTTTGACCGCCGCTGGCGCATCCAGCGTGCGAGCTCACCTTCGAATGCTTCTTTGATTTCTTCAGTTGGATATCCAAGACTAAGCGCATTGTTTACCACGTTGTCCATCATTGCCTTCAATTGGTCTTTGCGGACGCGCATCAAATGCGCGTCGTCTGGATGTTCGCGTACATATGTACCTCGCCCACGCTGCGTTGTGATTACACCTTCGGTATCCAATGTATCATATGCCCTGGCTGCGGTATTAGGATTGATTCGTAAATCGGTTGCGAGCATGCGCACGGTTGGCAATTGCTCCCCCGGCTTCAATCGTCCAGTTGCTACCTGGTGCTTGATAGAGTAAATAATTTGCAAGTAAATCGGCACGGTGCTATTGGGATCAATGCGAATTTCCATAATCTGGCCCTTGAATGTACTAGTTGAATTAGTACAATTATATTTAAATTCCATTGGATTGTCAAGGCATTCTGCTGAGCGTCGGACAAAGAATTTGGACAAAAGCTGTCATGAAATAAAGGAAGCCTTCTATACTGGAATCGGGCTCACCACCCAATCCAAAGAAAGAAGGTTTCCATGGTTAAGTATCCTCAGCTTTTCCCATTTTTAAAGATCCTTTTTGATGATCCGGAACCTGCACGAAAAGCGGCCAATATTCTGGCGGGACTCCTCACGGCCCGCTCGCCGCGCCTGAGCGAGATTGCACGAGAGATGAAAGGGAATGAAGCCGCCAATTACAAAGCTATTCAACGTTTTCTGGAAAAAGAGGACCCGCAAGCCGTTTTGTTACGCCTTTTTCAGGAAGAGGCGCGGTTTGTGATCGGGGATCCGACCGAAATGCCCCGTCCGCAGGCGAAACGGACCGATTACATGAGGATCTTGAGTGACGGAGTGACCAAAGGCTACTGAGTGTTGTTGCTGTCCACGCCCTATCACGAGCGAGCAATCCCGTGCAGCTTTGTAGATTACTCGTCCCGGACGATCAATCAGGAGGCCACCTCCCGCAACCAACAACATTTTTCCGCCTTTCGGCAGGTGAAAGACCTGCTCGGAGAGCGACCTTTAGTGCTGGACCGGGAGTTCAGCTACCTGGAGCTCCTCGAAACCCTGGTCGCCGAAAAGGAGAACTTCGTCATACGTCTGAAAGTGGGACCGAATTTCTGCGATGGCGAAGGCAAAGTCGTGGTTTTGAGCGTCAAGCCGGGCGAAACTCGCACGCTGAACAAGATCTTCTACAAAGGCAGGGTCTTCGTGAACGTGATCGGGGTCTGGAAGAAAGGCCTCTCCGAGCCGATGTGGATCATGACAAACTTGAAGGCTGAAGAAGGTTTGGCTATTTATGAAGCGCGCATGAAAATCGAAGAAACGTTTCGCGACCTCAAAAGTCTGCTCAACTTCCATAAAATGATGAACAAGCGCCGCATCCTGATGGAGAAAATGGTGGCTTTGACCCTTCTCGCCTATGCCGTGGCCTTGATTGTGGGAGAGACCTTGCGTGCAAGGTTATTCCCCGACGGCGATAGCAAGAACAGGCTCTTCTCGGGCCCATTCATTTTCCTGAAGCTCAAACCAGACCTTGCTCCGCCCATCCTCTCACAAGCCCGCATGGCTTTCTCTCAACTCATTTTACCTGTCCGAACTTAAGTCCGAATATCAGCTTAAAAATATTGACATAATAGAACTAATGTGCTATTATAAAAAACGAACATACGTTCTCCTTTCGAAGACGAAGACGTCGTATATGAATAATTCTAACCAATTCCTTCTTGCCCGCCAGTCTTATCAGGAAATTCTGGATGAACTCCATCCGGAGTATTCGAATAACATTCTATCAACCGGTTCCCCTATCCTTGATAAGGTGATCCCTACCCTTGGACCGCTACCCCCGGCCACAATTCCCCTGGGGATCGCCAGGGATGGATTACCTGTTTTGATGAACCTCGACAAACCATCCACGGGACCCCTAATGATTATAGCGGACGGAAAATCCGGTAAAACCGATTTTTTAAAAACGTTGGCGATCAATACGAATCATGATGGGAATTCAGGGGACATCCAATTTGGTGTGGTTACGAATTCTCCGGAAGAATGGAAACAGGTCGACATTTTACCTGGATCTATGGGCATATGGCCGGCGGATCATCCTTCTGCAGGGGATTTTCTAACCAGGTTGATTTATTGGGCTGAGGCTTTACCTGGAAGTAGGCAATTTATATTATTGCTTATCGATGATCTCGATATGATGAAAGACCTTAGCCTGGTTTGTCGTCACGCTCTTCGCTGGTTGTTCATGAACGGCCCCACGCGACATATTTGGCCGGTGGTGTCCCTGAATACCTGTCGAATTGGTGAAAATGTAAAATGGCTCGATTTAATCCCCACTTATATCTTTGGGAAAATTGTAAGTGAAAAAGATCTATCTCTTCTTCGAGACATCCCTGATAACCCAAATAACTTACTACCAATGTCTGAATTTACGGTTAGGTTAAAGGAAGGTTGGATCATCTTTTCAATTTCATTCGAGTAAGGAGCTGCATATGAACATTGGTTTACTTTGGTTCGATAACGACCCCCAAACCGCCTTGAAAACAAAAGTCGATCGGGCTGCCGATTACTACCAGCGAAAATATGGTCGTTCCCCGGACCTGTGTGTGGTCCATCCGAGCATGCTCGGTGGAAAGACCCACTCTGACGGCAAAGTCACCGTTCAAACAAATCGAGCCATCCTCCCCGGTCATATATGGATCGGCGAAGCGGGCAATACTTAGGAAACATTCAGGCTACGCGGGGGTCTTCAGCTTGAATCATAAAGTCTTCACCGATGAAGTGGAGACTTTATTTATTCTTTCCCGACTGCGACGACAACCGCGATCGCGTTTTCCCGGCTGTGACTGAGACTGACAGCCCAGGTCGTCAATCCTAGATACTTTGCAATCCTTTCCGCCCTTTCATGCAGAACGATGTACGGTTCCCCGCTGCGCTTGGAAAGGGTCTCCATTTCCAGCCAGGCAACCGGCCCAATCCCGGTACCTAGTGTCTTAGAAACGGCCTCTTTGGCGGCAAAGCGCACAGCAAGGGCCTCTGCTCGTCCCTTACATTCCGCAATCTCGCCAGGCGTGAAAACACGTTGGAGAAAACGCTCGCCAAAACGATCCAGGGCAACCTGGATGCGGGGGATTTCGATAATATCCACACCAGTCTTCAGCAGCATATTAAAACGATCCAGCTTAGAAGAAACTACCAGGCCGCCATTCACGGCCCTGCGATAGCGATTGCCAGCCGGTCAGGGTGAAGGTACTTTTTTGCCACTGCCAGGACATCTTCGGGGGTCACAGCCCTTACCAAGTCAGCGTAGCGGCGGTAATAGTCAAGACCCAGGTCGAAGCGTTCGATATTGAGCAAGGCATTGACCACACCGGCGTTGGATTCGAGCGAGAGGGGCAGTCTACCAATGAAATTCAACTCGCTATCGGCCAGCTCTTTGGCACTCACACCCTTCTCGATAAACCGGTGGATTTCCTTGCGAATCAGCCCAGAGGCTTTAGCCACGTTTGCGGGGTTAACCCCGGCACTGACCTCCCATGAGCCTGGACCGATGCCAGCATTCAGGGAGGAGTGGGCATAATAGGCCAGACCGGATTTTTCCCGGACCACGTCCCCGATGCGGCCGGCCAATCCAAACTGGCCCAGTACGGAATTACCCAGCGACGCAGGCATGAAATCGGGATCCTTGCGCGTCGGCCCCGAGGCTCCCAGGACGATGTCGGATTGGGATTTGCCCGGGATGGTGATTTTTCGGCTGACGGTCTTTTTAAGCAATGCAAGCGGCGGGAGCGCAAGGGCCTCCGGCTGGGAAGCGTTTCGCCAATCGCCCAGGGCTGTGGCCACCTGCTCGGAGGTAAACCGTGGCTCGATTGCGCCGGCGATGGCGAGAACCATTCCCCGCGGCCCATACGCCCTGTCGTGAAAGACTTCCAGGTCTTCCCGGGTGATGGCCCGGATCGTTTCAGGCCAGCCATCCTCTGGGCGAGCATATGGGTGACCTGCGAAAACCAGCTGGTCGAAAGTTAGCGAAGCCATATCGGCAGTATCCTGGGCGCGGATCGCGAGCCCGGTCAGCAGCTGGGCACGCAGCTTCTCGACCTGTTCGCTGGGGAAGGACGGGCTGCGCAGGACCTTCGCCAGCGTGTCCAGCAGGAGCGGCAGGTCCTCAGTGAGCGAACGTCCGGTAAACCCGGTGGTGTGCACGCCAGCGCTGAAGGACAGGTTGGCCCCGACCGATTCCAAGGCATCGAAGATCTGCTGGAAGGTTTTCCGCTCCGTGCCGCGCATCAAAGCCAGCGCAGTGAAATCGGCCAGGCCGAGCTTTTCATCCGGATCGAACAGGCCTCCGCACTGAAGGTAGCCGCCGATGACGACGGACGGGCTGTTGAAATTGGAGCGTACCAGCAGGACGATGCCGTTCGGCAGGATGCTGCGGGTGATGTCGTCAGGCCCTGGATAAGTCGATTTGGCGGGTTTAACCCGAGATTTTGTCTTGGGGCTCATGCGGCCTCCCTGGAATTGCTCGGCAAGTATATTCCGACTACACGGTTCTGGGGGCGCAGATAGCGCTGGGCAGCTTCCTGGAGGTCGGCTGGCTTGACCCGGGCGAGCTTATCCAGGTAGGTGACGAACCAATCGTAGGTGGCGAACATCTCGGCATGACCCAGCCAGAATGCCTGATTGGTGATGTTTTCGCTGCCGTAGGCGAACAGGGCGCGGGCTTGTTTGATTGCTCGGGTGATTTCCTCTGCAGCGGCGCGTTTGTCCTGGATCCGTTTGACCTCGCCATCAAAAGCAGCCAGGACCTCTTCCGCCTGGCGACCCGGGTGGACGGTCAGGAGGATGTTGTAAAGGTAGGGGTCGATGGTCGCGATCAGGCTGCCATTGATCGACACAGCCAGCTCTTTCTCGACCAGGGCTCGATACAACCGGGAGGTTTTATTGGAGATGCCTCCACCGCCAAACATGTTAAGGCTACTCGGCCCCGCGAGCAAGCTGTCGAGGACGGTCAGTGGGAAAAAGTCGGGGTCATTTGCCGGTGGAGCATGGTAGCTGACCTGGAGGTAGGAAGTCTCACCCGGACCCCCGACGGTCAGGCGATGTTCACCGGAGGCGGGCAGTTCGGGGCGGTTGAGACGCGGTGGGGCCGGGCCCTTCGGGATTTCCTCGAAGAGGCTGCGAATGAGTTTGAGCATCGGCTTGCTCTCGAAGTCCCCGGCGACAGCCAGAACGGCATTGTTGGGCTGGTAGTAGGTCCGGTAATGGTTGTACAGGTCATCCCGGGTCATCGACTTCAGGTCTGCCAGGTCGCCGATGATTTCGTGATGGTAAGGATGGATACGGAAGGCAGCCTGCTCAACGGCTTCGCCCAGGACGAAAAGCGGCTCATTCTCGTTGCCCTCACGCTCCGAGATGACCACTGTGCGCTCAGAGACCACCTCCTTTGGGTCATACAGGCCGTTCACCATGCGATCGGCTTCCAGGCGCAATGCCAGGTCGATCTTGTCCGCGGGCATCGTCTCGAAGTATGTCGTCCAGTCCAGATAGGTGAACGCGTTCCACACCCCACCGTCGCGCGAGATGGCCTTATCCAAAACGCTGGCGGGGAACTGGGGTGTACCCTTGAACTGCATGTGCTCGACCCAGTGGGACAATCCGGTGTGTCCGGATGCTTCGTCCTTCGAGCCAACGCGGTACCAGGCCCAGGAACTGACAATGGGCGCGGTATGGATCTCCTTCAAAAGGATTTTTAAACCATTCGGGAGAATTTGCTGGACAATGGAATCGGTCATGGAACTCCTGTCGTTGTGTGAGGGTTATTCGATTCTTGGCAGATGAACATCCCTTGTGGATATTGGGCATTGGGTTCGAGTAGACAATAATATGGACGAAGGGCTGCCTGCAGGCCGATGAAGGGTCCATGCAGGCCTGTCCCCGCGAGGGGAATATTTACGGGAACCTGCAAGGAGATCGGGATGGTCACCTGGACCGGGATCTGCATGTTCAACGCAATCGGCAGGCTGGTGCCGGCAGGCAGGGTCACATTGGCTGGAGCGCTGATGTTGATCAGCGCGGAATTGATTGTCACGTGAGCTCCCGGGATGGCGACATCCTTGGTCAGGGTTACGTTGGTGTTCTGCTGGACTGGCAGGTTGAAGCTCAGCGGCAGCTGCGTTTGCACGTTGATCGTGCTGGTGATAGAGGCGTGGTCCATGTCGACGAAGCTGGAGTACAATCCGCCGAGCAAGCCCTTTCCAACCGTCTCCCGTAAAGTCCTGATTTGCAAGGCCATGATGACCAGGAGAGCCAGTAGGACGGCATTGATGGCCAGGGAGAGCACTGCTGCAACATCCCAGAAGGCATAGCGCGTCTTTCGCCGATCGGGCTGCAAGCGGTAACGCAAGG
Organism: uncultured Chloroflexia bacterium; assembly: GCA_963753465.1. GTDB lineage: Bacteria > Chloroflexota > Anaerolineae > Anaerolineales > Villigracilaceae > UBA877. The sequence goes on along the minus strand of CAVWCJ010000006.1, from coordinate 24,782 downwards.
GCAGTTTGAGCGGCTTGGCGGTTTTGCCAGCCTCCTCGACCGCCCGCAGGCGTGCGCCCGGGTTTGTAGGCAGGCCAGATGACCGGGCGCGGAGCGTGGCGCCCTGTCCAGAACTTCGCACCGGGCCCTGGCTCCGGCGTTCGGTCGGCGGGGCGGAAGATGGTTCAGTCCTTTCTTCAGGGAGCGTGGCCGCCTCCGGCGGTAGCGAGGAAATTGGATGGGCACGGCGGACAACCTGCTTGAGGGTCTCTCCAAGAGGTTCCTTTGGGCTGGATTTGGTTTTTGTTTCAGTTTTGTCTTCGGACAGCGGCTCGTTCGGGTTGAGCAATTTCATAAAAATCTCCATTTGCCTATTCTATAAATATAGCATAGAGTGGGGAAACCCGAGGCATATTACGAGATTTATTTAATTTGTGACATTTTTCCTTGTCCGACACCTGACCTGCGGCTATAATTCACACGCTAAGAATAATCTGGAGAGGCCATCACCTTTATTATGGATGATTTGCGATACATGGTTGCTGTCATCGGCGCCGGACCTGCAGGGCTGTTTGCTTCCCGAAAATTAACCGAGAACGGGGCGCATGTCGTGCTTTTTAACCGGGATATCAAGCCCGGTGGGTTAGCCGAATATGGGATTTATCCTGATAAGTTGAAGATGAAGCAGGGACTGCGCAACCAGTTCAGGCAAATTCTGGCTGCTCCCACGATCGATTATTTCGGCAACGTGACCGTCTGCTGCGGCGGTAACATCGTACTGGAGGATTTGCTCGAATCCGGTTTCCAGGCTGTGCTCGTCACCACTGGCGCGCAGGGGACGAAGTGGCTGCGCCTGCCGGGTGAGAATTTGCCTGGCGTGTACCACGCCAAGAACATTGTCTTTCATTACAATCTGCTGCCACCTTTCAGCCAGAAGAAGTACCTGATCGGTCAGCATGTTGCCGTGGTTGGGGCAGGGAATGTGATGATGGATGTCGCCCATTATCTCGTCCGCAGCCGTAAAGTGGAAGAGGTGATCGTCGTCGTACGCCGCGGGCCAGCGGAGGTTAAGTTTTCACATAAAGAGATGGAAGCCATCGGCAGAAACCTGGACATGGCTGCGCTGCAGGCTGAGTTCAGCCGTGTCACTCCAGCCATGCAGGCCGCTGGCCAGGATCCCGCGGCCGCCATGAAAACCTTTGTAGCCCCGCTGCCCAAGGCACTGGATCCAGTATCACAGACCCGCCTGCGTTTTGAATTCCTGGCCTCACCTGTACGCATCATGGGCGACTGGATGACCGGTGTCACCAGTCTGAAGGTCGAGGATAATACGCTGTTCTCTGCCAATGGGACGGTCAAAGCCCGCGGTCTGGGGACCACCCGTCAGATCGAAGCGGATACCGTGATATTTGCCATCGGAGACACTGTGGACAGGGATTTCTGCGTCCCGATTTACAATGATGCCTATGTCGCCGTCCCAACCCCACGCTTCCCGGTGGATGGCGTCTCTTATGAAGCCTTCAACCCGGATACGCAAAAATCACTGGAGCGCGTTTTTCTGGGCGGCTGGGCGCGCCAGGCCAGCAACGGGCTGGTCGGCGTGGCGCGCCGGGATGGGGAGTCCTCTGCCAAGGCAGTGCTTCAATACTTGAACACCCAGCCGGAGATGCGCGACCTGGAGAACGTGGTCGAAAAATTTGAGCAGCGCCTGCAGGAGACCCACCAGCGCATCGTGGATAAGAGTCACCTGGCGAAACTCGAAGAAGCTGAGCGCGCCGAAGCAAAAAAACTCGGAGTTGAGGACTTTAAATTTGCCACCAACGATGAGATGTTCACTGCGATGGGATATTGAGACTGACCCATGCCGCCCCGGCGGGGCGGCGAAAGAATCCCGGCGCGCAGTCCGAATGGGCGGGCACTCTTTTTAGTCTGTATTGAAAGCAACAGTCGGGGGATTCAGTGCTTTTTAGCTAAAGCAGGAACAAATTCACCTGGCTGCTGTTTGTTCTGCTCGGTCTGTCGCCAATGCTTGTCAACCAGACGGAGGAAGAATGGATCGACCCATCCCTGCAGCCGGAAACAGAAGAACCTCCTGAACCGAAATTTCACATTTGTGTGGGGTATCCAAGAAGCGAAGGGGTGGGCCGCTCTTTGGAGCTATTTGCTGCTTTCCTGATTTTTGGCGGCTGAAGGCGCCAACACATCCTGGATGGTCTTTGCAAGTTCCAGCGCTCTTTGAGGCGCATCCCCGATGTACGCCTGGGCATCCATCAAGGTGCGCAGTTCTGCTTCCGTCAGGTACCGGCTAAACTCCTTGCCGGCAATTATCTCCTCGACCAGCGGATTGCTTTTCCCTTCTTGGATGGCTTGCCAGGCGGACATGGCATGCCCTCGAATGGCCTCGTGCATCGCCTGACGGTCCGCGCCTGCCTTGACCAGTGCCATCAGCACTCGTTCGGTGGCGGCGAAGGGTCCATAGATGGCCAGGTTGCGGGCGATCGCGGCTTCGTCCACCCGCAGCCTTTCGAGGATATTGCAGGCGGTACGCAGCATCTCATCGGCGGCCAGGCAGGCTTCGGGCAGCAGGATGCGCCGGTTGGCTGAATCGTCCAGGGTGCGTTCGAGCAGTGAATGGGCAGCATTGTCCCAGGCGAGGTGCGGCAGGGCCGCCAGGTAACGCGCCAGTGAATTTATCTTTTCGGAGCGGATCGGGTTGCGCTTGAACGGCATGGCTGAAGAACCGACCTGTTTCTGGCCGAATGGTTCGGCGAGTTCGCCCAGTGGAGGGGATTGCAGGATGCGTAAATCGAATGCGAATTTATAGAGGGAGGCCCCCAGCCCGCTCAAGGCACACACGACGGAGTAATCTTGTTTGCGTGGATAGACCTGGGCGGTCACGGGGTAAAATGGGATGTCCAGTTTTTTCGACAGCCTTTTCTCAAATTCGGCCAGTGTTTCCACGCCGAGCAAATCGGCATAGCTGGCTCCTGTCCCGACGGCCCCTTTGAAACCCTTACCTTTTATTTTATTGCGGACACCCTGGATGCATCGGTAGTCTTCCAACAAATCCTGCCCGTAGAGTGACATGCGGTAGCCCAGCGTGGATGGCTCGGCCGGCTGCAGGTGGGTGAAGGCGATCAGGGGAGTGAAAGCCCATTTTTCGATAAGGGCACTCAGCATCCTCAGCAGGGCAGCCAGGGTCTCAAGAAGCAGGTCGAGTGACTGGCACACTCGCAGGGCATCCGCGTTGTCCTCGATGTCCATCGAGGTGGCGCCCAAATGCAGGATGCCTCCGCCGAGCGGGGATTGTTCAGCGAAGACTTTGAGCTCAGCCATCAGATCGTGCTGGATCTCGCCTTCAATCTCCATGGCGCGCCCGATATCAACCTGATCGATATGATGGCGCAGGTCGGATACCTGTTCTGGGGAAAGGAGTCCGAACTCGGATTGAACTTCGGCCAGGGCAACCCAAAGCTGCCGCCAGAGCAAACGCTTGTGTTTTTCGCTCCAGATCCCGCGCATGGCAGGCGTACCGTAGCGCCAGGAAAAGGGGGAGAGGTAATTTTCGTAATCAGCCATAGCCTGATTTTATCATCGGTTGTCCTGCCATATTGAAAACCCGGATGAATTTCATTATTCAGGGATAAGCTCGGACTGGCCCTATGGATTAAAACAGCTGCCGCCCAATCCGCGTCGAAAAAAGCGAAGGGGTTCAGATGGCTCATCCATTTTTCCCTCCCCGGAAGAATCATCTGCCGGCAAGAGATCTCAGTACAAACCTTCGGAGAAAATCTAAATGGAAATATATTCCCTGAGATTATGTTCAACGGCGTAGGCGGCCGCCTCGGCGCGGTTGTTAACCCCCAGCTTGGAGAGAATGCTGCTGACGTAGTTGCGCACGGTCCCCTCGCCGAGGAACAGCGCCTTGGCGATCTCCCGGTTGGTCTTCCCTTCTGAGACCAGCAGCAGCACATGTTTTTCCTGCTGGCTGAGATGGGCGAAGGCGGAGGCTTCCTCTTCCTTAACCGCCCGGCGCACTTCCTGAAAGACGCGCTGGGTCACCGTCGGGTCGAGCATTGCTTCACCGCGGCCGACCGCCTCCAGTGCCCGGACCAGGTCCTCCCCACCGATCTGTTTCAAGATGTATCCTGATGCTCCGGCGCGGATGGCTGAGAAGAGCATCTCGTCCTCGGCATAGGAGGTCAGCATGATGACTTTCGTCTCCGGATAGCGGCTGGTGATCTCCTCGCAGGCATCGATGCCGGATGTCCCCGGGAGACGGATGTCCATTACGACCACATCGGGATGCGTGTTGCTGACCATCTCGATCGCTTCCCGAGCCGAAGAGGCCTCGCCGACCACATTAAACTGTGAATGGTGTTCCAGCAGGGACTTCAAGCCCAGGCGGACAACTTCGTGATCATCTACCAATAGAATGCGCTGTTTGGTCATGCGTGCTCGTCCTCTGGGGAAGTAGTATATTCGAGAGTAGAGGGGATGGCAAGGATAAAAAGAACGGCCTGGAAGGCCGTTCCGTGACATCCGCCACAAAGGGCTCAGGATTTTTTTGCGCCGCCATTCGGTGCAGAGCCGGAGCTGTGGTCAGTCTTGTAAAAACCGCTGCCCTTGAATATCACCGACGGAACCGAGTAGATTCTGCGTGCATTCGGGTGTCCGGATGGGCAGCGAATTTCGGTTTGGTCGGTGCCGACCGGCAGGGAGCTTTCAAATGTCTTCCCGCATATCGGGCAGGAAAATTCGTAGGTGGGCATGGACGTCTCATGTGATGGGGCGCAGCAACGCTGCGCCCCATCTGTATGTGATGCTTATTTCGCCTTGACCGTGATGGTCTTGGGTTTGACCTCTTCCGCTTTTGGCAGAGTGATGGTCAGGATGCCGTTCTCAAACTCGGCCTTGGCTTTATCGGAAATGACCGCGGTGGGCAGGCTGAGGGTCCGCTCAAAGGCGCCGTAGCGGTGTTCGCGGATGTGGTAGGACCTCTCTTTGGTGTCGCTGTTTTCCTTCATCTCGCCCTTGATCGTGATCAAGTCACCCGTTACGGATATTTGCACTTCGTCTGGCTTGATGCCGGGTAGAGTGGCGCGCACAACCACCTCGTCGTCGTTCTGGTACATATCAACTGCGGGCATTTGCATGCCGGTTGTAAGACCCATCGGCCGGGTGAAGGCCTCATCGAACAGGTGGTCCATGGCCTCGCGCAGGGACATCATATCGCGCATGGGTTCCCAACGAATAATATTGGACATATTTGCTTCTCCTTTCTCATGCTAGGTGAACTGTTTTCGTTAATAAATATACAGGGTCTGCATTAAAAAAATGCAAACCCTGTATAAGAAGACCGTAAGAAAGTTATGGCTGCCTAAGAATTCGCGGCCTTTTCCTTATTCTCGCGCCGGAAATCGACAAACCGATAACCCACGCCGCGTTCGGTCAGGATGTATTTGGGATCCGCCGGATCTTTTTCCAGTTTCTGGCGCAGGTAGTTGATATAGAGCCGCACGTAGTGCGGTTCGTCCCGGTATTCATATCCCCATACTTTAGCGAGCAGCTGGTCGTGAGAAACCACCCAACCGGCATTCTGCACCAAATGATAAAGAAGGCGGTATTCGGTGGGGCGCAGCTTGACCAGTTTGCCTTCCAGCCAGATTTCGCGCCGGTCGAAGTCAATTTTCAGCCGCTCGTCGACCTGGATCAGCCCGTGCATTCCCCCGCTCTCACCTTCCGTCCGGCGCATGACTGCCTTGATGCGGCTGACCAGTTCGCGGGGGCTGAACGGTTTAGAGATATAGTCGTCCGCACCCAGCTCCAGACCACGGACACGATCCTCTTCCTCGCCTTTGGCAGTCAGCATGATCACCGGGACAGTGCTGATCTCCCGGATCATCTGCAGAACCTCAAACCCGTCCAGGTCGGGCATCATTACATCGAGCAGGATCAGGTCGGGGGTCGAATCGCGCAGGCGCTCCAGCGCCTGTTTTCCATTGAAAGCATCGATGACTACGAAACCGTCATGTTCCAAATTTAGACGAATAAAGCGCACCATGCGCTCTTCGTCATCGACGACCAGGATTTTTCGACGCTTCTGGGCTTCTTCTTCCATGCTTACTCCCGTACGAAGCCGATGATGCGTTCCTCTCCCTCGCTGGGTAAGACTTCAATGAATGATACCTGATTGATCGGCCAGATCACAGTGATGACATCACTGGATAAGTACTGCACGTCTTTGCCGTCCCGTTTGCGAGGGTTGTGAACGGTGAGAATGTTATCGTTGGCTGTAGGCAACTCGTCTATTTCCCCCACGATCGGATCTTCGTTCGTAATATGGATGATGACTGTGAAGGCCATGATTAATTGCCTTGTTTTATTGTTGGCCGATGAGAATTTGTAATTTAAGTTTGCCCAGATAGATTACATCCCCGTGGGCAACTGGTGTTTCGACATAGGGGGAGAGGCGAGTGCCGTTCAAATAGGTGCCGTTGGATGACCCCAGGTCGACAAGGACGATCTTGTTCTTGACGAGTTTGAGCGCGGCATGCAGGCGCGAGACCCCATTCGCATAGGCATTGAATGGGGTTAAGTCGACATCCGGGACTATAGGCTGGCTTTCGGCGACCCGTCCAAGGGTGAATTCCGTGCGGTCGGCGAGCGGAAGGATTTGGCCGCTTTCCATAATGTGCAGCGAAATCCAGGATTGTAAAACCGCCGGTGGCGGGCTGATGGGGGTCGTCCCGCTCTCAATTTCCCGACGGGTTTCTGCCGTATGAATTTTATGCGTGGCCAAATTCATGTCTACCAGCTGCGCACCACATTCGCTGCAGAAAACTGCTCCAGTCATCTCTTTATGCTGACAATTAGGGCAGACGATCATTGTTCATCCTTCTCCTCCCCGGCCGTAAGCAGGGCACGGGTACCATACTTGATTTCCTTGTTGCCTTCATCGGAAATCATATTCTTGTGGTGAATTCTTTCTGCTTCCAATAATACTGTCCGGGCAAGGCCTTTTTGGCCCTGGGCCAGCAGGTGTGTAGCTAATTGTTGGAGATGCCCGGAAGCTCGATTATATTCACCGGCCTGGACTTCAAGGAGAGCCTGTTCCTGGAGGCGGTAGAGCGTCAGTCGGGACAAGGCATCCATAATCTCAGGAGGTGGGGGGGTGGCGGCGGCTTCGTTGGTGATCGGGCGGGTGAGTTTGAAAGGAAGAGGCCGCACCGGGGTGGGCCGGTCAGGCATGCTAAGGCATAATTTACCTTCTAGTAGTATAACACTTTCTTTGATGGCTGGTTTAAGATTTATCGAGAATTCCATCAGGATTTTCAGGCTGGTATCCTGAATGATCTGGCCGATCATCATGGGGCTTTTTGTTGGCAGCAGGCCGGCGTCTGGCTGTAAACGGAACGCGTAGCGGAGTTCGATGCCGTCCTGGGGTACAAATTCCAGCTTGGTTTCCTCCGCATACGCTTTCCCGAGGTGATCGAATTTGTCGATGATAGCACGTTGAATATCGCGGGGCGAGGCTACATAGATACTGCTGCCGCCTGTCCGGGAGGCCAAACTGTCGAGGAAGGAGTCATTCCACTCATGACCGATCCCAAGTCCGGTGATGCCGATGCCCTGCTTGGAGGCCTCGTCAGCGAGGGTGAAGCATTTTTCTTCATCACCGTAAGTCCTGCCGTCGGTGATCAGAATCATGTGATTGACCTGGGAGTGGGCCAGGTTGTGCGTGACCTCGTTGAAGCCGGCCTCCAAGGCTGGAAAAATTTCTGTCCCTCCCGAAGGCTGGAGCATTTGGATGCGCGCCTCGAGTTTGCTCATGTCAAGATTGCGGGAGGCCGGGATGACGGTTTCCGCACGGTCACTGAAAACCACCAGGGAAAATGTGTCCTGTTGACGCATCCGCCGCATGAGCTGGATTGCGGTGGCTTTCACCATGTCCATGTTCTGGCCTTGCATGGAGGTTGACCGGTCGAGGATTAAACACAGGTTCATTGGTGGAGCAATGGTCTTGCCTCTCTCGATGTTAGGGGAATATTCAAACAGGACATAAATTAACTGTGGTTCAGTGATGCCAATTAAACTTTTCCGGCTGTAAAGGATTTTCTGCCTGATCAGGCTGGAGGTTGTCTTTTCAGGGGGTAGGGTGGCATCGTAGCTTGCGCGTTTAGCAGGGTTCGACAGCACTTCATACGCTTCCTGGACACCCAGGAATAATTCAGTCTCCCCGGGCGCAGTATTCGTGTCGGGGTGGAGACGCCGCGCAGACTTAAAATACGACTTCCGAATGTCTTCGAGTGAAGCATTGCGCGGCAGTCCAAGAAGCTCGTAGTAGTCCTGTTGATTTGGCATTAACTAATTAATTGGACCAGGATCGCGCTGATATTATCGGGCCCGCCGGCGTCATTGGCAGCTGTAATTAAATTCTGGCAGCCACCTTGCAGAGTGGGTGATTCTGTTCACGATCCGGCACATATCATCGTCAGTGAGGACGCCCCACAATCCATCGCTGCACAGCAGCAGGTAACCCGGCTGGGGGAAGGGGGATGTGAAAATATCTGCCTCGAGGACTTCTCCCTGCCCAATGGCACGGTAGAGAACATTCCGCTGAGGATGGGCGGCAGCTTCTTCGGAAGAAATCTGGCCCAGTTCCTCGAGCCGCTTGACCAGTGAGTGGTCACGCGTTAAGGGATCGATCCGGCCTCCTGAGCGGATGGCATAGGCGCGGCTGTCGCCGACATGGCCGATGGTCATCTGCTGGCCAAGAATCAGCGCGGCTGTCACCGTCGTACCACTTCCTGGAGCAGCCTGCATGACTGCTTTTTGAGCGTCATTAATGGCCACGCGCATGAGATCCTGGAGCGGTTCATCGATCGTCTCCGAGGGATTGCTGATATAGGGATGGAATTGTTTCAGGATATATCCCGCCATGGTACGAACAGCGGTTGAACTGGCAACCTCGCCATACTGATGACCACCCATTCCGTCGGCAACGATGAACAACCCGAGGGGATAGTTCCTTTGGTCGCCACCGATGGTGACAGAGAAACAGAATAAACAATCCTCGTTATGGTCGCGTTGTTTGCCGATCGATTGGCTGCACCCTGAAATAAATTGGGTTGGTTCGATGTGTAGTTCCCTGGCCACCACGTCCTGGATTTGTTGATCGGATAGGGGAACGGTGTTAATATTTGCCCCACCTGTCAGGGGTTTGGTTTTCTTTCCATGGAAACGTTCAAAGAAGGCTTTCACTGCACTCTCCTAAAGGTGGGCTGCTTAAGCGAGAAGGGCATAAAGAAAATGGTCTGTCGAGCCGACGTAGACGATATCATCAAAAACCAGGGGTGCACCGGTGAGGGGGCCTTTGGTGGAGAATTTCCAACGCAGGCGTCCGGTGCGAAACTCCAGACAGTATAGGTTCCCGTCCGCAGAACCACAGTAGAGCGAATCTTTGTAAACTACCGGGGAGCTGCTCACCTGGTGTTCGGTACGGAACCGCCAGACTTCCTTGGCAGAGTGGGCGTCTACCGCATAAATATGTCCGTCTGCGGATCCGGTGAAGATCAAACCCTCGGTCAGGTAAGGGGAGACGATCGACCCCTTGCCCATCCGGAAGCGCCAGATAACGAAGCCGGAACGCACATCCAGTGCGTAGAGGCTGCTGTCCAATGAATTGAAGTAGGCCACATTGTCCTCCACCACGGGGGAGCCAGTGATGGCCATCTTAGCTTTGAAATGCCACTTCATTTCGCCGCGGAAGTCGACGCAATAAAAGTCGCCGGATTCGCTGCCTGTGAAGACACATTCATGGGAGACGAAAGGCGTCGACCGTATGGGTGAGGTTGTCTCGAAACGCCAGGAAGCGCGCTGGCTATTGAGGTTGACGGCATGCAAGTGTTGGTCATCGGAGCCGAAGAAGACATGTCCTTCGGCAATGCGCGGCGAAGACCGGATGGGTCCATCGGTATAATACGTCCAGACCACTTTGCCGGTGCGAGTACTGACGACGTGCAGGCGTTTATCTTCGGAGCCGAAAAAGATATCTCCCTCGTACGCTGCCGGCCGTGTGACCACCCCGCCGTCGGTGGCGTACTTCCAGAGCAACTTGCCGTCAGCTACATTTAAGGAGTATAGATTGTGATCATAGGAGCCGACATAGATGGCTCCGTTATAAATTATCGGCGCCCCGCGCACCTCGTCTTCGCATTTAAACGTCCAGAGCGGTTTGATCGTGCTGGCACCCTGGATCGAAGAGGTCGCACCGCCGATGCGATCCAGGATCCCCGTCTTGCGCCCGGCGGCAAGTAAAGCATCTTTCATTGCCTCGGCGCTCGGGAAACGGTCTTCAGGGTTGTATTGCAAGGCGGTATTGATCACCAATTCGAGCTCAGCGGAGATGGCCGGATTGATCTTGCGCACAGGTCGCTCGGGAAAAGAGAAAGGCGGCTCCAGCCGCGGATCGCGTCGGGTCAGGGCGTGATGCATTGTTGCGCCCAGCGCATAGATATCTGCAAGCGGAGTAGCTTCCCCACGGTATTGTTCGGGGGGAGAATACCCTTCGGTTCCGATCATCGTCCCTTTTTGCCCGGAGAGGAATGGCTTGGCAATGCCAAAGTCCACCAGGATGACGTGTTGGCTCAAATTGACCATCACATTGGACGGCTTCATATCCCGAAAAATGATTGGATCGGGCTTGTGGTTGTGCAGGAAATGAAGCACATCACACAACTCAATCGCCCATGACAGCACAAGCTCTTCGGAGAGGAAACCGGGTGTCTCGCTGATGATGGCTTCGAGGTCCTTCCCGTTGATAAATTCCAGTACCAGGTAAGATCGGTTGGACTCACTGAAATAATCGTAAATACGCGGAATGGAGGGGTGATTTAAGGTTGCCAGGATATTGGCTTCGCGCTCAAAGTTCTGGATGATTGTCTTACGGATCAGGGGATCAGGCGCGCGGTTGATCATCTCTTTAATCGCGACCAATTTAACCACGTTCGGAAAATGGAGATCCCGGGCCCGGTAAACGGATCCCATTCCTCCAACCCCGATGACGTCTTGAATCACATATCGGTTAACAAGCGTTACGCCAGAAGAAAGTTGTATCGTGCGTGCCTCTTCTTCTGGTTCTTTCCCCATCGGCCCAAAGATTTTTTGTGTTTCCAGAAATACCTCCTCATTCAACGGGTAATAACAAATTATAAGCTATCCTTCATAGGATGTGCAACCCATCTAGAGATCGTCTTTCAGGGCGTGCGTTAAGTGGATGGAAGGCTGCATAAATGGCTGAATTTCACGGCGGAGTACGTCGAGTTGGCGGCTGGAAGAAAAAACCCTGGTTTCCCCGCGCTTTAACGGTGAAAAAGGCGTTTTTCATTCAGACGATTGGCCTTTCCACAAGCCTTGGCCGGCTTGTGTAGGATGGTTATCTGACCTGGCTCCTGAGAAGCAGGGATTGCAACCTGATCCGAGATCCATTGGCTTCTCCTGCCTGAGCAGATGCGTTTGCTATTGGATAAGTGCCAGGGGTCTTTTTCACCCCCGGGCGCTCTGCCCTGTCATGGATTCGGGGCCGGGATGATCCGCGGGGAATCCCCATTTTTCCCCTGGATGCTCTTCGAGGGGAGTGGATATAATCTCCGTTGTAAAAGGGGTCGAACTCGTTCCATGCCTAGAACTTTACGCGCGCTTTGACCTTGCGAGGAAGCTGACTTTAAGGCAAAATACCTTTGGGAGAGCTTCGTGAAGATTTTGGCGGTCAGTGATCTGGTGATCGACAGACTTTACTCTGCCAATGTACGGGAGAATTTTGGCGATGTACGTCTGGTTTTGGGTTGTGGGGATCTGCCTTTTGAATACCTGGAATTCCTCGTTTCAGCGATGAATGTCCCATTGCTCTATGTGCCAGGAAACCACGATCCTGGGTATGTTCGGGGAAACCCAGATACCCTGCCGGATGGCTGCGAATTCCTTGACCTGCGTGTAATGCAGGTTCATGGCTTGACCATTGCCGGGATTGGTGGAAGCATACGCTACCATCCGGGTCAAAGCAACCAGTATACACAGGCCCAGATGTATGCTCGCCTCCTGCTCTTTTCCCCGACTTTATTCTGGCATAAAATCCGCCATAGAGCGAATCTGGATATCCTGATCGCTCATTCCCCCCCTCGGGGCGTCCATGATGACGATGACACAGCCCATGTCGGATTTTCTGCGTTTATTCATTTAATCCACATCTTCAAACCGCGGTATTTTCTTCACGGACACACGATCGTTTACAAGAGTAATCTTGTATCCCCGATCACCAAAGTCGGCATGACGACTGTCATTAACATTTATCCTTACCGGATGATTGAGGTTGAGCCTGCCAACAGACGATAACTGTGCGGGCCGTTTCGAAATGGACACCTGGCGTCTCGTGCTTACCCCTCCCGCCCGGGGCGTATGGAACATGGCTGTGGACGAGGCAATTCTCGAAGCCTGCATGCGCGGCGAAAGCCTCCCGACCCTCCGCCTTTACGCCTGGAACCCGCCCTGCCTTTCCCTGGGTTATGCCCAGGGAGTGAGCGAGGTAGACTACCCTCGCCTGCATTCCAGGGGGTGGGACCTGGTGCGCCGCCCGACCGGGGGCCGGGCCATCCTGCACACCGACGAGCTGACTTATTCCATCGCTGCACCGATAAGTAATCCAAGGGTGGCAGGCAGCCTGCTGGAATCGTACAGCCGCATTGCCAATGCGCTGGTCGATGCGCTTCGTTTCCTTGGTTTGCCAGTGGAAGTCCAGGAACGTGGCGCCTCCCCGGGTAGCCAGAATACCAACCCGGTTTGTTTTGAGGTCCCTTCTGTATATGAGATCACGGTCGGCGGTAAAAAGCTGGTCGGATCGGCACAGGCCCGCCGGGGGGGAGGCGTTCTCCAGCATGGGACACTGCCCTTGAGCGGTGATTTGACGCGCATTCTGCAGGTCCTTATATTTCCCGATGAAGCCTCCAGGAGACAGGCTGCTGAGCGCCTGCTGGCGAAAGCCACAACGGTTGAGGCCGCCTTGGGCCGCCCTGTGACGTGGGACGAGGCCGCGCGGGCATTTACTGCTGCGTTCCGCGATGTGCTGGGGCTGGATTTACAGTTGGGAGAATTGACGACTGCTGAAATGGAACGCGCCGAGGAACTGATACCTAAGAAATATGCACATCCGAATTGGATGAGGCGATCAACCGGTTAAAAATCATCGGGGCGGTCGCAGGACCGCCCCGATCTGGAAGGCTAAGGGGTGGGTGTATACCCTGATGAGACGAAGTTGACCTCCGGATACCCGAGTGCTCCGAACAGGCGGGTAAGGTAGGACTCGGCATTCTGCTGGGCCAGGCCCAGGATGCCGTCATCGACGGCAGCCTGCCGTATCTGGTCCTCGGCCACCTGCCGGGCAGCTGTTTCGAGATTTTGATCGCCGTGGGTGAAGAGACCCGTCTGCCGGTCATAAACATAGGATTTTTGATTGTCCAGCGTGGCGATGAAGATTTCGGGTTGCGGCAGTCGGACGTTCAAAACCCCATTCTGCAGCCACATGTCCGTAGGCGCGATATTTTGCATGTCAATCCCGGCGATGACGGTGCCGTGAGCCACGAAAAGCAGGCGGTCGCCGAAGAGTGGGCCGAGCACGCCCTGGTTGACCTCGGCGGTGATGACCTTCTCGACCGTATATTGGATTGTCTCCAGGCGGGCCAGGGCGCGCACCTGGTGAATGATTGTCACTGGGTCCGGGATGACCGTCGGGGTGGGATGGAGCAGATCCGCCATCTGGGTCCCTAGCTGGGTGTTGGCGTTTCGCAACGGTGCAAAGGTATCGTTGATCGTGTTCCGGATGGTAGTGACGGTAAACCAGACTACAATGAACGCTACGATGATCACGATGGACCAAATGATATATTTCGGGAAGTTCGGGATTTTTTCATCGGACATAAATACCATTATACCGGAATTGAGGATAAGCACTTGCTTCTGCGCGGGTTTTGAGCTATTATCAGATCATCAAGAAGGGGATTCATCATCCCCCACTATTCCAAACCTAAGAGGAGAAGCATATGAAGAAAATTTGTGTCGTCTTGTCGTTGTTGCTCATCGCGACCATGGCCCTAACCGCCTGCGGCCCCAAGAAGCCCGCCCTGGGCACGAAAGACAACCCCATCATCGTGGCTTTCGAACCTTCGGCCACCTCCCAGGAGATCACAGCCGGCGGTCAGGAACTCCTGACTGCTTTGTCACAGGAGACAGGCTTGACATTCAAGGGAGTCATCCCCACCAGCTACGCGGCCCTGACCGAAGCCATGGGCTCCGGAAATGCGCAGATCGGTTGGATGGCGACCTTCAACTACATCCTCGCCCACCAGAAGGGCTATGCAACTGTTGCGCTGATCACCAACCGCTTTGGCTCCGATCACTACGGCGCTGAATTCATCGCCAACGTGAGTTCGGGCTTTACCCCGGCAGCGGACATTCCGGCAACAGACGCTGAAATTACGACCCTGCTGCAATTCAAGGGCAAGAAGGCCTGTTTCGCGGATGAACAGTCGACTTCGGGATACGTGGTTCCCCTGATCTTCCTGAAGAAAGCCGGCCTGACAGACGCTGACATCCCGAACCCCGTCTTCACGGGCGGACACACCCAGACGGCGCAGGCGATCTATAACGGCGGCACCTGCGATTACGGCGCTGCTTTTGTGGATGCGCGCTCCAACATCGCCAAGACCAGCCCGGATGTAAACACTAAAGTGGTCATCATCTATGAGACCCCGGCGCTCATCCCCAATGACAACATGTCTTATGCGCCGGATATGCCGAAAAATCTGCAGACCCAAATCACGGCAGCCATGCTGAAGCTGGCCGGCACCGACGCGGGCAAGAAGGCGCTTCAGGACCTGTACCAGATCGGCGGACTCGTCCAGGTTGACGATACAGCCTACGATGCCTTCCGCGCGTACCTGCAGGCCTCCGGCGTCGACCTCAGCCAGTACGTCAAATAATTGAACCCAATGTACGTCGAGGGGAGAAAAGTGTAACTTTTCTCCCCTCAGTTTTTATTCAAAGGCAGGAGGTGAACCAGTGCTGCGCGTCGAGCATTTAACCAAGGTTTATCCCAATGGGACCGTAGCCCTGAAAGACGTGAGTTTCAAAGTGGAGGACCAGGAATTCCTGGTCATCATCGGCCTGTCCGGTTCCGGCAAGTCAACCCTGCTGCGCTGCATCAATCGCCTGGTCGAGCCAACGGAGGGCAGCATCCTCCTGGACGATGTGGATGTCACCAAGGCCTCTCCCAACGAATTGCGGCATATCCGGCGGCATATCGGTATGGTGTTCCAGCAATTCAACCTGGTCAAGCGCAGCAGTGTGATGGCGAACGTCCTTTCGGGGCGGTTAGGTTATGCCAACCCCTGGGCAAGCCTGGTCGGGATCTGGCCGAAGGAAGATCGCCAACGGGCCATCCACGCGCTGGAGCGGGTTGGGATCGCCGATAAGGCCAACACGCGTGCCGATACGCTTTCGGGCGGGCAGCAGCAGCGCGTGGGGATCGCCCGGACGCTGATGCAGGAACCCAGGTTGATCCTGGCTGACGAGCCCGTGGCTTCCCTCGACCCGGTGCTCTCGCACTCGATCCTCCAGTACCTCGAGCAACTTAACAAGGAAGGCATTACCGTTCTTTGCAGCCTGCACTTTCTTGATCTGGTTCACCGCTATGCCACGCGCGTGATCGCCTTGAAAGACGGGGTGAAGGTCTTCGAAGGTTTTCCAAAGGAGATCAACCGCGCCAAGTTCAAGGAAATCTACGGGGAAGAGGCGCAGGAAGTGCGCGCCACGGCTGTAGACGAAGGTTGAAAATGGCGCAGAAGAACTCCATCCGGTCAATCCTCCCGCTCGCCACTCATCGCCGGCCTGCTTTCCCTGCTCCTGCCGGGGTTGGGACAGCTCTACGCCCGCCAGCGTTATCGCGGGGTGGCGATTATGCTCATTACCCTGGTGGCAGTCCTGGTGGCTGTCTGGTACAGGATGACAGGTTGGTATGCTGTCCCGGCGGTCATCTGGCTGTGGAATATTTGGGATGCGGGGAATATTCCAAGAGGAAAGATGCCTTCGGCATTCCTGCCCATCGCGGCGATCCTGGTCATGGGCTACGGGATTGGCTGGCAGGTCACCAACATCGACCCTGCTGCCCTCACCCGGAACTTTAACCGGCTGAAAGTCATCCTCACTCCTATGGTCCATCCGGATTTCCTGGCCCAGGTCGAGGTCACCAATACAGGCTGGGCTCCCGTTGAACTTCCCTGTGGACCCAACCCGCCGCCGGCCTCAAACACGGTCAATGGCATCCAGGTGAACGTTTCTCCAAGCTGCGGAAAACTGGGCGCTGCGCTGACCGTGCACGCCAGTGGGCTGTGGCCGAATACACCGACTCTGGTCCAATGGGAGACTCCCATCGGCAGTTTCTTCTCCCTGGGAAAGGGTTTCAATACCAACCTGTATGTAAATTCTGATGCCAATGGGGCGCTGAATACTGTCATCCAAATTCCTCCCGATGCCCTCTCGGCTGCGCCCGATCCAACCCTGCCTCTTGAGCACCGCGTCGATCTGACACAGTCTCATCCAAAGACGGCTGTCATGCTCTCCAAGAATGGGGGCTACGTTGTCCAGGGGATCGTGCAAACCCTCTTCCTGGCTCTCATGGCTACCACCCTGGGGGCGCTGTGCGCCGTCCCGGTCAGCTTCCTGGCTGCCCGCAATCTGATGGGCGGAAATCCGGGCACCCTGACCATTTACGTGATCACCCGCACCATTCTCAATATTATTCGATCCATCGAACCATTGATCATCGCCATTATCTTTGTAGTCATCGTCGGCCTGGGCCCGTTCGCAGGTGTGATTGCGATTACCCTGCACACGATTGCCGCCCTCGGGAAGCTGTACTCGGAGGTGATCGAGGGCATTGACCCTGGACCGCTCGAAGCCGTACGAGCCGGCGGCGGGAGCTGGTTGCAGATGGTGCGTTATGCCGTCATCCCGCAAATCGTGCCTCCCTTTGCCTCCTTCACCTTGTTCCGCTGGGATATCAACGTGCGCACTTCGACCATCATCGGGTTTGTCGGCGGCGGCGGCATTGGCTTCTACCTCTACCAATGGATCATCAAGGGAGATTTCGGGGCGGTGAGTTCGGCCTTTATTGCCATCGCAGTGATCGTGATTACGCTCGATTTTGTGAGTGCCAAGCTGAGAGCGCGGTGGGTGTAGCATGAAACCCAGGGACTTCAACCTCCGCCGCTGGTTCGTTACGGGGTTCTTCATCCTCCTCGCCATCCTCGCGTATGTCATCGGTTACAGGCTGACCGAGATCAACCCGATCAAGCTCATTACTTCGCTGCCCAATAGCGGCGCAATCCTGAGCGATCTGATCCACCCAGACCTTTTCACTCGCCAGACGAAAGATACAACGCTGGATATTATCTTTCCGGTCCCCTGCGGGTCGGCGCAGTCCGCACCACTGCCCAAGAGCGGTGCGCGCATAGTCCCCGAGGTGCCGTGCGCAAATCCCGGGGATTTCATCACTCTTCGGGGGTCCGCGATGGCGCCGGACAACGACGTGAAGATCTCATGGCTTTTACCGGACGGCGGCACCTTGTTCTCGACTCTGGCCAGGACCGATAAGAGCGGCAGTTTTACGGCCCAGGTTGAAGTACGACCAATCACCGCCACAATCAGCGGAACTCCCGCCCACCTCCTGGCGGAGACCGCGGTTCCATTCGGCAGCCTGACTCCCAGCCAGGCCCTCAAGGATGTCGTCAACAATATCATCGTGACCATTTTCATGGCCCTGCTCGCCACGACCGCCGGGACGATTATCGCTGCGCCGGTCAGCTTCCTGGCTGCCCGCAATATTATGCGACGCAACTGGCTCGGTACGACTGTGTACACCATCGTCCGGGCTATCCTCAACCTTACCCGATCTTATGACTCGCTGGTGCTGGCGACCGTGTTTGCCCTGTGGGTGGGATTTGGGGCTTTTGCCGGTGTGCTGGCGTTGATCATCGTCACGGTCGCCTCCCTGGCCAAGCTTTTCTCCGAAGCGGTCGAAGGCATCGACCCCGGCCCGATTGAAGCGGTATCCGCCTCGGGAGCGAATCCGATCGAGGTGATCCGCTACGCAGTTATCCCGCAAGTTGTCCCGGATTTCATCTCATTCATCATCTATCATTGGGATATCAACGTGCGCATCAGCACGATCCTGGGCTTTGTCGGCGGTGGGGGGATCGGCTTTTACCTCAGCCAGCGGATCAATGTCCTGCAGTTCCGCGAGGCCGGCACGGCAATCTGGGCCATCGTGGCCGTCGTCTGGGCCATGGACTTTCTCAGCGCCGAAGTACGCAAGCGATATACCTAGTACAGGTTGGCGTAAGTAAGACAAAAGATAGGTAAATTGGTTGACGGGCAGGAACGAATTAGGTAGGATAGGGTCAAACTCCCGAAACAAGAGGTGAAGCCTATGCCGAGCCCGAAACCGCTCCCGCTCCATTTGAGCGATCTGGAAAGAGAAGGATTAGAAAAGTTGATCAAACGTCATACGCTGAGTCAGCAAAAAGCGTTACGAGCCCGGATTGTATTGGCGGCTGAGCGTGTACAAAATAACAGTCGGATCGCCCGAGAAATGAAAGTGGAGTTGGATACGGTCCGCTTGTGGCGGCAACGTTGGCTGGATTTGCAGGGGATTGCGTTGGAGGACCTGAGTATCGAAGAGAGATTGGAAGATCTGCCGCGTCCGGGGGCACCGGCTCGGATCACGGCGGACCAGGTCTGCCAGATCATGGCCCTGGCCTGTGAAAAGCCGGAAGGAGCGGATCGGCCGATCAGCCAATGGACAGGCCGTGAAATTGCTGAAGAAGTCATGAAGCGCGGCATTGTGGAGCAAATCTCTGGACGGCATGCGGCCAGGCTTTTAAAAAGAAGCTGATCTTCAGCCCCACCTGATCCGCTACTGGTTGACACCCGAGCCGGATGAGCGTCTGGATGAGAAAGTTGCGGAGATCAACGCGGCCTATCTGCTGGCGCCGGAACGGGCCAAACACCGGGAGCGCACTGAAAGTGTGGATGAAATGACCGGCGTGCAGGCCCTGGAACGGCGCTATCCTGGCTTGCCGATGCAACCCGGGAAGGTGGAACGACGTGAGTTCGATTACATTCGACATGGCACGCTCTCGTTCATCTTCAATTTCGATGTGGCCGCAGGTCGCCTCGTGGCCGCTTCCTGTGGCCCGACCCGCAGTGAGCAGGATTTTGCTGATCATATTCGGCGGCGGCTGGAGGCGGAACCCGAGGTCGTAAAGTGGTACTTCATTCTGGATAACCTCAACATCCATCTGTCCGCCAGCTTGGTATGCCTGGCCGCAGAAGAGTCTGACATCGCCATCGACTTGGGGCTCAAAGGCAAGAACGGCATCCTGAAATCCAAGGCTACCCGGGCAGCTTTCCTGAGAGACCCTGCTCATCGGATCGTTTTTCTCTACACACCCAGGCATGCCTCCTGGATGAACCAGGTCGAGATCTGGCTGAGCATTTTGGTACGCAAATTACTCAAACGAGGTAACTTCGTCTCCATCGCTGACTTGAAAGCCAAGGTCCTGGCTTTCATCGAATACTACAACCTCACCATGGCCAAGCCGTTCAAATGGACTTATCAAGGAAAACCATTGGCCGCATGAATTCTTTTGACACACTTCTGCCTCGAAGTACTAGGCAGTTGGGCGTGTCTGATGCTTAATTGAATCTGTTTGTTGCTCATGACTTTTGGAGGTTCTCGCGTACTTGCTCCCATACTTTTGCATATTGTTCAAAGAAGTCGGCTATCAATTGCAACTCTTTTTCAGAGTAATTTGAAATGAGTGCATCTTGCGCTTTTCCCACGGGCGCATACCACAGCGCCACTTTTTCAGCTCCTGATTTAGCGAGAACGATGAATGTTCCGCGGCGATCATCTGGATTGGGTCGGCGTTCGATAAATCCCTGTAGGGTGCAAAAATCCTATCCATTGCTCGAAATCAGAGCTGAAGGCTCCTTTTTCTATAAAACAGTTATCAGGCGGGATCGGATGGAATATTTACACCATGTTACTGACCTAGTTTTTGCCCAAATTAGGCTACAAATCATCGGACCTTAACAAAGACATTGCGGTAAATCGCTAATCCTGAGAGCATAGAGGTGCCACTTTTTGCTTTCAGGAGGTGCGAGATGTCCGAGGAAACCATTTCACCCAGAGCCAGTTTGGCAGTCGTCGGACGACGATTTCAGCAGATGGGCATTTGGTTGGTGGTAGAGAAGAACGTACGGGTCAAACAGAAGGTGTTGCGCCATACGCCTACCGACAAGCTCAAGGATTGCCTGATCAACATTCTGGCAGGCGGGACTGGCTTGGTTGAGACCAATATGCGTGTGCGTCCTGACCGGGCGATCCAGGTTGCCTTTGGGAGGCAATCCTGTGCAGAGCAGTCCACGATCAGTGACACGCTGAATGCCTGCACGGAAGAGAATGTGAAACAGATGCGAACTGCCATCCGGGAAATCTTGAACCGACATGGACGCTGCTGCCAACATCCGTATGCAAAGAGCTGGCAAGTGCTGGATGTGGATGTGACCGGAATGCCTGCGGGACGATTGGGTGAAGGGGTGACGAAGGGCTACTTCGCGGGTGAAAAGAATTGTCGTGGCAGACAGTTGGGTCGGGTGTTGGCCTCCTGGTATGACGAGATCGTGGTCGACAAGCTCTATAACGGGAAGCGCCAGTTGGACAGCAGCCTGCCGGAACTGGTGCTGGAGGCAGAAAAAGCCCTGAATCTGGATGAATCCAGGCGTCGCCGGACCATTTTGCGGGTCGATGGAGGCGGGGGCAGTGATGGAAACATCCAATGGATGCTCGAAAGCTGCTACCAGCTCATCCTCAAAACCAAGAACTGGCATCGGGCCACCAAATTGGCCAGCTCCGTCACTACCTGGTACCCTGACCCTAAAGTGCTGGATCGAGAGGTCGGGTGGGCGACAAGCCCTCACCCATATACCCGACCTACCCGCCAACTCGTGGTGCGCAAATGCAAACAGGATGGCACCTGGAGTTATCACGCTTTGATCTTCACCCTCACCGACCGGATGCTCTTTGAACTCCTCGGACAAAAGAAACCGGCTCATCTCACCGATGATCAGGTGCTCCTGGCCGCCTTGCATTTCTATGACCTGCGTGGCGGCGGCCTCGAAACCCAAAACAAAAGCGATAAGCAGGGCTTGGGTTTGTCTCGTCGTAACAAGCATCGTTTTGCGGCTCAAGAAATGTTGGTCTTGCTGGCTCAGCTGGCCCATAATCTGGTGATTTGGACACGCAATGACCTGGCTGCCACCAACCTGCGTTTCCTCAAGTATGGCATTCAGCGAACGGTCCGGGATGTGCTGAACATCCCCGGTTCCGTCCAGATCACAGCTCAAGGAACCATTGACCAGATCCGCCTTAATCCCAATCATCCGCTCGCTGCCGTTTTTCAAAAATCCTTTTCACCCTATCTCGCCCGCGATGATTTGTAGCCTAATTTGGGCAAAAACTAGGTACTGAGATTTGAATAAAGAGAGTCGCAAATAGTGGACAAAAGGCAATCAAGTATGGAGCCCTGTATTGGGTGCAACGTGGGTTAGAATTATTAAAACAATAAACCCTGGAGGCCAAATCATGAGTGTCTCTGATTATGAAGAAGCCAAGCGGTTAATACAAAAATACTTGGATAGGGCGAAATTTTCTGGGCCAAAGACAGGATCAGATATTAATAAGGCGCAAGAAAGACTTGGGGCCAAATTTCCACCTTTATATCGCTTGTTTTTAGAAGAATATGGCTCAGGAGGAGTTGGGTCCTTTGAAATATACGGTTTAATGAATGATGATCTCAGCGTTACTGGTATACCTAGGGTAGTTTGGTACACCGAAAAAGCACGTCAGGAATGGGGATTGCCCCGAACCCTTATTCCAATTTTTGATCTCGGCGACGGTGAAGTGTTTTGTTTAGACCTAGATAAGATCGACCCGAAGAGCGAAGAAGCGCCGATTATAGCTTATTCCCCCGGATATCCTCTTGAAGAACAAAGGTTTGATCTCATTGCTAAAGACTTTGGTGAATTTTTTTTATCGCGTATGATCTTGGAGGAAAAGATACAGGCAAGAATTAGGGCTATCAAAACGTAAATAATTTATTACAAATTCTTGAATAATTGATGCCGCATCAAGGATTATTTCCAAGAAAGTTCACAGCCTGCCAAACAGGCTGCTAATCGTCTGACGGAATTTCTCGTACGAGCAATCCCATTCACTATTCTGGTGCAAAGTTCAATCATATTGTGCGGTGCAAAGTTGGCGGTGTATTCACTAACCTGGGTCCAAACAAATTCAACTGGGTTGAGCTCCGGAGCGCAGATCGGAAAATGATATACATGCAGGCGTGGATGCTGGGCAATGAAATCTTGAACGAGCTGGCGCTTATGAATGGGATGGTTATCCCACACCAGCACGATCTCACCCGGAACCGTGCGCAGCAACTGCTCCAAAAATGCGACGACCTGTTCGCCACGCAGGCTGTGCCGATAAGACCGAGTGGTCAACTTGGTCTTGTTCCCATCCGGGCTGACCAGCAGTGCGCCCAGCAAGTTCAACCGCTGGTGATGCTGCAGGCTGGTGCGGATGGTGGGCGTATGTCCTCGAGGCGACCAGCTGCGTTTGAGCGGCGAGACCAAGGAGAAGCCGCTCTCATCCTCAAGTACCAGCGTGGCCAACAGTTCACGCCACTTTTTTTATCCTTGGCCAAACCCGCCACTTCCAAGAGACAATCGCTTCCTCGTCGCGTTGGATCGCCAAGCGCTGCGGCTTCTGGCTGCTCCAGCCCATGCGATCCATCACGTGCCAGACGCCGCTGGGAACATACCGTACTCCAAACAGTTCCCAGATCACATGACCGATCCTCTCCAGCGTCCAATAATCTTCCATATATCCATGGGCATAGGCCCCGCGCAGCAATTCCTGCTCCAACTGCTGGACCTGCGCTGAGGTCAGCCGACTGGGGCGCCCAGGTGGACGTTCACTCTTTTTCGGCGGGTTTTCCTTCTGAGCTTGCCAGCGATTGACACTGCGGACCGTGACGCCAATGAGTTCAGCTACTTCCCTCGCAGGCTTTCCTTTGTCAAGCAGCTCGAGCGCCTGCTTCCGCCTTTCCTCAAGGTATTGTTTATCTTTCCTCTTTGTTCGCATGTGCCTATTATGGCACGATAACCGCAATTCGAGACTCTATTTTTTCAAACCTCAGTACCTAGTTTTTGCCCAAATTAGGCTACAAATCATCGCGGGCGAGATAGGGTGAAAAGGATTTTTGAAAAACGGCAGCGAGCGGATGATTGGGATTAAGGCGGATCTGGTCAATGGTTCCTTGAGCTGTGATCTGGACGGAACCGGGGATGTTCAGCACATCCCGGACCGTTCGCTGAATGCCATACTTGAGGAAACGCAGGTTGGTGGCAGCCAGGTCATTGCGTGTCCAAATCACCAGATTATGGGCCAGCTGAGCCAGCAAGACCAACATTTCTTGAGCCGCAAAACGATGCTTGTTACGACGAGACAAACCCAAGCCCTGCTTATCGCTTTTGTTTTGGGTTTCGAGGCCGCCGCCACGCAGGTCATAGAAATGCAAGGCGGCCAGGAGCACCTGATCATCGGTGAGATGAGCCGGTTTCTTTTGTCCGAGGAGTTCAAAGAGCATCCGGTCGGTGAGGGTGAAGATCAAAGCGTGATAACTCCAGGTGCCATCCTGTTTGCATTTGCGCACCACGAGTTGGCGGGTAGGTCGGGTATATGGGTGAGGGCTTGTCGCCCACCCGACCTCTCGATCCAGCACTTTAGGGTCAGGGTACCAGGTAGTGACGGAGCTGGCCAATTTGGTGGCCCGATGCCAGTTCTTGGTTTTGAGGATGAGCTGGTAGCAGCTTTCGAGCATCCATTGGATGTTTCCATCACTGCCCCCGCCTCCATCGACCCGCAAAATGGTCCGGCGACGCCTGGATTTATCCAGATTCAGGGCTTTTTCTGCCTCCAGCACCAGTTCCGGCAGGCTGCTGTCCAACTGGCGCTTCCCGTTATAGAGCTTGTCGACCACGATCTCGTCATACCAGGAGGCCAACACCCGACCCAACTGTCTGCCACGACAATTCTTTTCACCCGCGAAGTAGCCCTTCGTCACCCCTTCACCCAATCGTCCCGCAGGCATTCCGGTCACATCCACATCCAGCACTTGCCAGCTCTTTGCATACGGATGTTGGCAGCAGCGTCCATGTCGGTTCAAGATTTCCCGGATGGCAGTTCGCATCTGTTTCACATTCTCTTCCGTGCAGGCATTCAGCGTGTCACTGATCGTGGACTGCTCTGCACAGGATTGCCTCCCAAAGGCAACCTGGATCGCCCGGTCAGGACGCACACGCATATTGGTCTCAACCAAGCCAGTCCCGCCTGCCAGAATGTTGATCAGGCAATCCTTGAGCTTGTCGGTAGGCGTATGGCGCAACACCTTCTGTTTGACCCGTACGTTCTTCTCTACCACCAACCAAATGCCCATCTGCTGAAATCGTCGTCCGACGACTGCCAAACTGGCTCTGGGTGAAATGGTTTCCTCGGACATCTCGCACCTCCTGAAAGCAAAAAGTGGCACCTCTATGCTCTCAGGATTAGCGATTTACCGCAATGT